>CALWXL010000003.1 GCA_944385485.1 uncultured Oscillospiraceae bacterium | reverse complement strand
CAAACCAAACACCTCCTCCGATGTGATTTTATGTTTTTGCGCAGTTTCCCGTCGCAGATATGTATTCTAGCATGAAAGCTCAAAAAAAGCAACACTTATTTTCCTATTTGTATAAATTTTTTTTCCAGGGCAAAAAATAGGGAGACATATTTCTGTTTTGCACAACATGTAGTGGGAGGAGAGAGGCGTATGGCAGACATTCGCACGGATTTGGCCCTGGAGGCCCATGAGCTCCACCGGGAGGTGGAGGGGGTGGACAGCCGGGAGGAGACTTGCAACGGGTATCCGGCCCATGTGGTGCAGGTGCACACCCCCCAGGCGGCCCAGACGTTGGGCAAACCGGTGGGCACCTATGTGACGGTGGAGCTGGATGGGCTGCTGAGAAGGGAAGAGGCGGGGTTTTCCCGGGCGGTGGAGGCCATTGCCGGGCTGTTGACCCCCATGCTGCCCCCCAAGGGGCTGGCATTGGTGGTGGGGCTGGGCAACCGGGCCATGACCCCGGACCTGGTGGGGCCAAGGGCGGTGGATTTTACCCTGGTGACCCGACATCTGGTGGAGGCGTTGCCCCAGTTTTCCCATCTGCGTCCCGTGGCGGCGCTGGCCCCTGGGGTGCTGGGCACCACGGGGGTGGAGAGCGGGACGGTGGTCCAGGCCCTGGTGGAGCAGCTGGAGCCCAGCTGTGTCCTTGCGGTGGACGCGCTGGCCTCCCGTTCGGTGCACCGGCTGTGCCGCACGGTGCAGCTGTCCGACACCGGCATTGTCCCCGGCTCGGGGGTGGGCAACCACCGCCAGGGTCTGACGGAGGAGAGCCTGGGGATTCCGGTGCTCAGTTTGGGGGTGCCCACGGTGGTGGACGGGGCCACCCTCATTGAGGACTTGCTGGGGGAGAACGCCCCGGCGGATGTGCCGGGGCGGGAGCTGTTTGTCACGCCACGGGAGGTGGACAGCCGGGTGGCGGATCTGTCCCGGGTGCTGGGGTATGCCATCAGCCGGGCGCTGAACCCCTCCCTGAGCGTGGAGGAGCTGAATATGCTGATTGAGTGAAAAGGTCGCTTTATGGTGGATAGGTCGTTTTTGCTGCCGTTCTGGTGTAGACTTGCCAACCTGGCAAAGGGGTACGCGCTCCGCTGGGCCCGATTTCTCAGCGATGAGAAATCGGGGAAAGAATCGCCAAAGGAGGGGCCTTCCCCCTCCTTGTGGAATCCACCCTGCTTTTCTGAACTGTCAGGAGTTGCTTCCCAGGCCGGGCCGAAGGGCGTTTGCTATGCCAAGAGGGGAATGCGCTCTTTCCTGCTCAGTCGCTGCTGGGGTGGTGCGCCCCGCTCCTGTTTTCGGCCCTACCTGTGGTGCACCCCGGCCGACAGCGGCCGGGCGAGGCCGCTACCCACCGCACCTGAGGCCCTGGTGGAAGGAGTGAAAGCTATCAGCGGAGTAGAAACTTCCCAGAGATGCGCCATGCTATCCAATCCGCCCCGCCAGGCCCAGGGCCGACTTGGGCCACGACCCGGTAAAAACAAATGAAAACACGGGGTTTCCAAAGGGACCTCCCTTTGGTGGGTCTTTGGTGACTTTCTGCCCATCAGAAAGTCACCCCAGCGGAGCGTCCCCACCAGGCTGGCAAGCCTGAACCAGTCTCTGGTGGTGACAACTCCCTTTCCACAAGGAAGCCTCTAGCCCTTGGCCAGAGAACAAAATTCCCGTTGTCCTGTCTTTCCTCCTCTGGTATACTGAAGAGTAGTTTTTTGTATACAAAGGAGGTGGCTTGCCATGAAACGCCTGCTGGATGCCGTGCTGCGGTTCCCGCCCATTGCCTTTGCCTCGGATGTGGTGGGGATGTACTTCTCCCACCGGGTCAGCCGGGCGGCGGCAGAACTGGCCTATTTTCTGGTGCTCACCTTTTTTCCCATTCTCATCTGCGTGTCCGCGTTCGTCTCCAAGTTGAACCTGGAGATGACCAGCCTACTGGAAGAGGCCAGTTATGTGCTGCCCCAAGAGGTATTCCTGATTTTTCAGGACTATTTGGGGTACATTGACACCCACCAGTCGGATGCCATGCTGGTGGCGGGGGTGCTGATGTCGGCGGTGTTTGCCTCGGCGGCTGTGCGGGGGCTGATGAACGTGATGCACGAGATCTATGGGCGGGCCACCTTCCAGGGGGTGCGCCAGCTGGTGGCCAGCTTTGTCTTTTCCATCCTGCTGCTCATTACCATCTATCTGTCCATCACGGTGGTGGTGACAGGGAACTGGTTTTTCCATATGTTGGGCCAGCTGCTGAAGCTGGACGACCTGGTGGCCCAGTTCGGCACCTGGCAGTGGGTGAAGTATCTGCTGCTCACCGCCCTGGTATTTTTGTTCATTCTCCTGCTCTACCGCTTTGCCTCCCCCTTGGGCCGCCCCCGGCCTCCGGTGATCCCCGGCTCTCTGGTGGCTGCCGTGGCCCTGACCATCTCCTCCATGGTGTTTTCCTACTTCATGGAGAACTCCACCAAGTACTCCCTGGTGTATGGGTCCCTGACCTCTATGATCATTCTCCTGGTGTGGCTGTACCTGTGCGGCAACATCCTCATTGTGGGCAGCTTGGTCAACTGCGCCATTTACCGCAGAAAACACCTGTGAACGCATAATTTTCCCACCTTCTGGTCATTCTAACCCCATAGAACCGGGAGGTGGCGCGCATGTGGCAGGTAGGTGTGTGGGAGCCGGAGGGGAGTCTGAGCCCCCTGCTGGCCCAGCTGGCCCAGAGGGCGGAGGGCCTGGTCCGGGCTTGCTCCGCTCCATCCCCCACCTGGCCGGTGCCCCTGGACCTGCTGGTGGTGGCGCCCGATCCGCCGCCCTGGCTGCGCCTGCCCGGGTGCACGGCGGCGCTGGTGCCTGGAGATGTGCCTCCGCCCCAGTTTGCCCAGCCCCCCACGACCCTGGTCAGCTATGGCTGTGCCAGCCGGGATACCCTCACCCTGTCCAGCCTCACCCCCACCCGGGCGGCGGTGGCGGTGCAGCGGGAATTTCCACATCTGGGGGGCGGCATTGTGGAACGTCAGGAGCTGGTGCTCCCCTATTCCGGGCCTGCCCCGCTGCCGTTTCTGGCTCGGGTGGGCACGGCGCTGTTGCTGGGGGTGCTGCCGTGAGGGGGCTTTGTTTTCCGGTCTTTACGTCTCCGAAACGATGTGATATAATTCTTACCATCAGATTGGAGTTGATACTGCCGTGGAAGAACTGGTTGAACTCAAGGAAAAACTGGCCTCCAACCGCCCGGATGGGTGGGATAAATTGCCGGATATTCCGTTGTATATGGATCAGGTGGTGTCCTACCTCACCCGCCAGATGGTGTGCTTTGAGGAGGGGGATGCCCTGACCTCCGCCATGATCAACAACTACATCAAGGACGGACTTCTCTCCCGGGCCAACGGGAAAAAGTATGGCCAGGAACACCTGGCCTACCTCACCGCCATCAGTGCCCTCAAGCAGGTGCTCAGTGTGCGGGAGATGCGGGCCCTGGTGGCCATTGGCCGGGAGAATGGCACCTCCCAACAGCAATACGACTATTTTTGCCGTGTGTTGGATCGGGCCCTCAACCAGGCTTCGGAGCAGCTGAATGAAGACGCCCAGGTGGAGGATCTGCCGGGTATGGTGCTGACCTACGCCCTGCAAAGCTATGCCCATGGGCTGGCCTGCCGCCGTCTGTTGGAAATTATGGCCCGGAAGTCGGATCGCGCCGATCTGCTTTTGGGCGGAAAGAAGAAATAAGCCACATCAAAGGAGGAGCTTACCCATGTCAAACTATGTCATTGTCACCGATTCGTCCTGCGATCTGCCGGCTGATCTGGTCCAGCAGCTGGAATTACATAGTGTCCCTCTGGCTTTTCTCTTCGGGGAAAAGACCTATTACAACTACCCCGACAACCGGGAGATGAGCCCCAAGACCTTCTATGACCGCCTGCGGGGCGGCGAGATGGCCACCACCAACGCCATCAACGTGGGTCAGGTGACGGATTTTCTCACCCCCATGCTGGAGCAGGGACAGGATATTCTGATCCTCAGCTTCTCCTCCGGCCTGTCCACCTCCTTTAACTCCTATTCCATTGCCGCCGGAGATCTGGCTGAGCAGTATCCGGAGCGAACCATCCGGGTGGTGGACACCCTGTGCGCCTCTCTGGGCCAGGGTATGCTGGTGTACCAGGCCGCCAAGCTGCGCCAGGCGGGCAAGAGCCTGGAGGAAGTGGCCCAGTGGGTGGAGGACAACAAGCTGCGTCAGTGCCACTGGTTCACCGTGGACGACCTGTTCTTCCTCAAGCGGGGCGGCCGTGTGTCTGCCGCCACCGCCATGGTGGGCACCATGCTGCAAATCAAGCCTGTGCTCCACGTGGACGACGAGGGCCACCTCATTAACGTGGCCAAGGCCCGGGGCCGCAAGGCATCCTTGCAGGCTCTGGTGGACAAGGTGGGCCAGCTGGGCGAGGACGTGGCGGATCAGACCATGTTCATCAGCCACAGCGACTGTGAGGAAGACGCCCGGTTTGTGGCCGACCAGATCAAGCAGAAGTACGGGGTTAAGGAGATTATTCTCAATTACATCGGCCCCGTCATCGGCGCCCACACCGGCCCGGGCTGCGTGGCTCTGTTCTTCATGGGAAAACATCGATGATTTCAACCGGTGCGACACGCTGGCTCCCCAGTGTGCCGCACCGGGTTTTTTGTGAAAAACTTCCCGGTTATGCGGGAAAATGGCTGTGTATTCAGAGGAATGACCGGGAAAAACATCTTGTGATTTTCCTCCGGTTTGGTGTATAATACTGTGGGAATATTTTTAAGCCGTCGGACCGGGGCCGGTCCGGCGCCACACCGCCAGAGCGCGTACTGCCTGCGGTGTCAGATGCTTTTGAAAAGGAGTATAAAACTATGACCGCAGCTGAGAAAAAGCAACTGGCTGTGACCGCCTGTAAGGTGCGTATGGGTGTCATCCAGGGGACCCACGCCGCAAAGGCTGGTCATCCCGGCGGCAGTCTGTCTGCCGCTGAACTGTTCACCTACCTTTATTTTAAGGAGCTCAACGTGGACCCTGCTGACCCCAAGAATGAGAATCGGGATCGCTTTGTCCTCTCCAAGGGCCACACCGCCCCTGGCATGTATGCCGCCATGGCTCACCGGGGCTTCTTCCCGGTGGAGGATCTGCTGACCCTGCGCCACATCGGCAGCCACCTCCAGGGCCACCCCAACATGAACTCCACCCCCGGTGTGGATATGTCCACCGGATCTCTGGGTCAGGGTGTGTCTGCTGCGGCTGGTATGGCTCTGGCCGCCAAGTACCAGGGCAAGGACTGCCGGGTGTACACCCTGCTGGGCGACGGTGAGATCCAGGAAGGCCAGGTGTGGGAGGCTTTTATGTTCGCCCACCACTACAAGCTGGACAACCTGTGCGTCATCATCGACAACAACGGCCTGCAGATTGACGGCAACGTGGCCGATGTCATGTCCCCCTATCCCATCGACGAGAAGCTGCGTGCCTTCGGCTTCGACGTGGTGGAGATTGACGGCCACAACTTCGACGAGATCGAGGCCGCCTTTGCCAAGGCCCGTGAGACAAAGGGGAAGCCCTTTGCCATCATCATGAAGACCGTCAAGGGCAAGGGCGTGAGCTTCATGGAGAACAACGCCGGGTGGCACGGCAAGGCCCCCAACGACGAGCAGGCTGAGCAGGCCATGAACGAGCTGCGTGCCCAGCTGGCAGAACTGGAGGGAATGTAAGATGGCAGAGGTAAAGAAAATTGCGACCCGTGAGGGCTATGGTGCCGCTCTGGTGGAGCTGGGCGCCCAGCACTCCGATATTGTGGTTTTTGATGCAGACCTGGCCGGTGCCACCAAAACGGCCATGTTCCACAAGGCCTTCCCTCACCGCCACTTCAACTGCGGCATTGCCGAGGGCAACATGATGGCTGTGGCCGCCGGTGCCGCCGCCATGGGCCTGGTGCCCTTCGCCTCCTCCTTTGCCATGTTTGCCGCCGGACGTGCCTTTGAGCAGGTGCGCAACTCCATCGGCTACCCCCACCTGAATGTGAAGATCGGTGCCTCCCACGGCGGCATTTCCGTGGGTGAGGACGGCGCTTCCCACCAGTGCTGCGAGGACTTCGCCCTCATGCGCACCATCCCCGGCATGGTGGTGATGTCCCCCGCAGACGAGGTGGAGGCCCGGGCCATGACCAAGGCCGCCTACGAGTATGTGGGCCCTGTGTACATGCGCTTTGGCCGCGCCGCCGTCCCCGTCATCCACGACGAGGAGACCTATTCCTTCCAGATTGGCAAGGGAGAGGTGCTCACCGAGGGCACCGACGTGGCCATCATCGCCAACGGCCTGCTGGTGGCTGAGGCTCTGGAGGCTGCCAAGACCCTGGCTGAGGCTGGCATCTCCGCCCGCGTGATCAACATGGCCACCATCAAGCCTCTGGATGAGGAGCTGGTGCTCAAGGCTGCCCGTGAGTGCGGCAAGATCATCACCTGCGAGGAGCACAACGTCATCGGCGGCCTGGGTGAGGCTGTGTGCGGCGTGCTCAGCGAGAAGTGCCCCACCCCCGTGCGCCGCATCGGCGTCAACGACGAGTTTGGCCACTCCGGCCCCGCTGGAGCCCTGCTCAAGCAGTTCGGCCTGTGCGCCGACCACATCGTGGAGGTTGCCCGGGAGTTCGTGGGCAAGTAATTCCGTTCATCCCAGTTTCCCCTGTCCATGGGAGCTTGTCTCCCCGTGGACAGGGGAAATTTTTTTGCCCCTTGGCAGGCAGAAAAATGTTTTTACTAAAAAACGGGTAAAAGAAAAGGTGAAATTTCAAACTATTTGGAATTGATTTTGGGATGAATCTAGGTTTTTCCACACACAACGAGCACTTTGTATAGTTTCACAGAAAGTTGCGGCGATTTATCTTGTGTTTTCGCACAAATTATGATACACTTACCCTGCGTATCTGTGTGGGTAAGGGGTCGTTGCGCCCATTCCCACACCGGACCGGATTTTTTACCGGTAAAGAAAAGAAGGAGGAATAGTATGTTCCAAAAGAAGCGGCTGCTTGCGGGTGCTCTGGCCCTGGCAACCTGCGTCAACCTGGTGACGGTTGGTGCGTTTGCCCGTGGAGAGAGCCGCTCTACAAGCACTCAGACCTCCTCAGCTGAGGAGACCGTCTACGTCAACAGCTATGGCGGAGACAGCCGTCAGGTGGACTTCTCCAACCACTGGCGGTTCAATCTGGGCAGCGGCAGCGAGGCAGTGGATTACAACGACTCTGCCTGGCGTGACGTGGATCTGCCCCACGATTACAGCATCGAGCAGGAGTATACCAAGAACGGTGAGGCCGAGAGCGGCTATCTGCCCGGCGGCACCGGCTGGTATCGTAAGACCTTTACCCTGGATGAGGCCTGGAAGGATAAGGTCATTACCGTGGACTTTGGCGGCGTGTACATGAACGCCACTGTTTACCTCAACGGCGAGAAGCTGGGCTTCCACCCCTACGGCTACACCGCTTTCTCCTTTGAGCTGCCCCAGGACAAGCTCAAGTATGATGGCGAGAACGTGCTGGCTGTGAAGGTGGAGCATGAGACTCCCTCCAGCCGTTGGTACTCCGGCAGCGGTATCTACCGCACCGTGCACCTGACTGTCACCGAGCCCGTGCACGTGGCCCAGGACGGTACCTATGTCACCACCCCTGACCTGAAGGACAACCGGACCAATCCTCAGGTGAAGGTAGTCACCACCGTGGCCAACGACTCCCAGGAGCAGGCCACCGTACAGGTCAAGCAGACCATTTATAAGGGCGAGGACGCTGTGGCTACCATTGAGGGTAAGAGCGTCACCGTAGACGCTGGTAAGACCCAGGACGTGGAGCAGACCACCACCGTGGCCAACCCCGCTCTGTGGGACACCAAGACCCCCAACCTTTACACCGTGAAGACCGAGATCGTTCAGGACGACAAGACGGTGGACACCTACACCACCGAGTTCGGCTTCCGCTGGACTGAGTTCAATCGAACCAACGGTTTTGTTCTCAACGGCGTACCCACCAAGCTCAAGGGCGTGTGTATGCACCACGACCAGGGCGCTCTGGGCTCCGAGGCCTGGTACCGCGCCATGGAGCGCCAGGTGGAGATCCTGAAGGATATGGGATGTAACGCTATCCGTGTCACCCACAACCCTGCCGCTGCCGAGCTCATCGAGATCGCCAACCGCAAGGGTATGATGATCGTAGACGAAGCCTTTGACATGTGGGTCATGAGCAAGAACGGCAACTCCCAGGACTATGCCAAGTGGTTTGAAAAGACCATCGGTGAGGACAATGCTATCATCGGTGGCACTCCCAATATGACCTGGGCGGAGTTTGACATCAAGGCCATGGCCTATCAGGATCGCAATTCCCCCGCTGTCATCATGTATTCCCTGGGCAACGAGATTTTTGAGGGCACTGCCAACAACCGCGCCGGTGAGTACCCCGACATTGCCCGTAAGCTGTGTACCTGGTTGTTCCAGGTAGATAACACCCGTCCTCCCACGTTCGGACAGAATTCCAATAATGAGGGCATCGGCAAGCAGATCGGCAAGCTGATCTATGAGGAATTTGGTGGCGTGTCTGGTGTAAACTACGCCGATAACAGCCGCCTCCAGGGCTGGTACGATATGGGCGTGCCTGTTTACAATTCTGAGACTGCTTCTGCCATCAACAGCCGTGGCGTGTATGACCGGAAGAATTCTCAGGCGGATAAAAATGGCGACCGCCTGCTCACCTCTTACGACAAGAGTAAGGTGAACTGGGGTGCTGTGGCCAGTGACGCCTGGTGGCGTACCCTCCAGCAGGACTGGAGCATGGGTGAGTTTGTGTGGACTGGCTTTGACTACATCGGTGAGCCTACTCCCTGGAATAACACTGCCTCTGGTGTCACTGGTGGCAGCTGGCCCTCTCCCAAATCCTCTTACTTCGGCATCATCGACACCAACGGCCTGCCCAAGGATAGCTACTATCTGTATCAGAGCCTGTGGAACGATGATGTGACCACCCTGCACGTGCTGCCCACCTGGAACGAAGATGAAGTGGTGAAGGACAGAAACAACAATGTGGAAGTGGTGGTGTACTCCGATGCACACACCATTAAGCTCTATCTCAACGATGAAGAAATTGGCACTGCAACGTCTACCGAGCAGGGCAATGCCTATAAGTATCGTGTTTGGAGCGAAGGCACCGAGACCTTTACCAAGAAGAGCGGACACGAGAGCCTGTATGCCACCTTTATGGTGCCTTATGCAGAGGGCACTCTGGAGGTAAAGGCCTTTGATGCAGAGGGTCACGAGATCACCAAGACCGTGGGCCGTGATGTGGTCAAGACCACCTCTGACCCCACCAAGCTCACTGCCCAGGCCGACCGCACCTCCATTGTGGCTGACGGCGACGACCTGAGCTACATCACCATCGACGTCAAGGATAAGGACGGCAACCTGGTGAACACCGACGACGTGAATGTCCAGCTCTCCATCGAGGGTGAGGGTAAGATCGTGGGCGTGGACAACGGCCGCCAGGTGGACCACACCTCTTATCAAAGCACCAGCCGCAACGTGGGCGCCGGTCAGCTGGTAGCCATCGTGCAGTCCACCGAGAAGGCTGGCTCCTTCACTGTGACTGCTACGGCCAATGGCGTGGAGACTGCTACGGTCACCGTTAAGACCACTGCTCCCCAGCTGGGTGAGGAAAATCCCATTGTCAGCTATGATATCTCTCGTCATCACTATGTGAAGGTAGGCAATAAGCCCGAGCTTCCTCAGGAGGTCACGGTGACTTATCGCAATGGAGATACTGAGAAAAAGTCCATCCATTGGAACGCTTATGACGAGAGCGCCATTGAGAAGGTCGGCTCCTTTGTTGTCACTGGTACCTTGGATGGCACTCATGTGTTGGTGTCTGTCAATGTTACCATGCTGGATCAGGTGACCGCCTTGCTCAACTACTCCGCTGCAGTCAAGGTGGGCAGCGAGATTAGCCTGCCTGCTTCCCGTCCCGCTGTCCTGGCTGACGGTGAGATCCTCAATGCCGAGTTCCCTGTGAAGTGGAACATTCCCGATGACCTCACCGCCACCACTGGCGTGAAGAAGGTCGAGGGCACCAGCCAGGTGTTCGGTGAGGACATCGCTGTCACCGCTTCTGTGCGTGTGGCTGAGGGTGAAGTCACCATCGGCGCCAATGTGGCTCAGAGCGCTCACTTGAGCCAGAGCATTCCCGAGGGACTGCAGAGCGATACCCTCAGCGCCATTATTGATGGCAGCACGATTGCCAGCACCAACACCAGTGGTGGTGCCAACAAGACGGTTTGGACCAACTACAAGTGGTCTCAGGAAGCCGCCGACAACGATGAGTCCTACATCAACTTTAAGTATGACACCGCCCAGAACCTGGGCCAGGTGGAGCTGTACTTCTTCACGGACAACTATGCCACTTCTCTGCCCAAGGATGTTTCCTTCCAGTGGAACCTGAGTGGTGATGAGAATGGCTGGACCAATGTGAAGATTGCCAACTCCACAGAGCCGGAAAAGGTGGAGCAAGATGGCGGTGCCGTTTATAAGGCCGTTTACACCTTTGAGACCCCCGTGCCTGCAGTTCAATTCCGTGTCAATCTGACCAACCAGGAAGGCAACAAGGGTGGCGACGGACGCAACTACTGTGTGGGCCTGTCCGAGGTTAAGTTGAACCTGGCCAACGAGAGCTTCCCCATCAACAACTCTGACGCCCTCACCGGCATCACCTTCAACGGCAAGGACTGGAGCGCCAGCGAGCTTTCTGCCCGCACCTACTCCACCGAGGCCCTGGTGGTGGATTCTCTGGACATTGAGAGCGGCAACAACGCGGCCCACACCGTTCTGCCCGCTCACAACAACGTGGTGAAGATCCTCACCGAGTCTGAGGACCACGCCACCCGTGGCACCTACACCATCAACCTGGGCTCCACGCCCTCTGCCGGCGATCCCGCCGACGGCAGCCGCGACTACGATTACACCAAGACCACAGCTACCGCTCCCAGCCAGCAGACTCCTGCCTCTGGCGGCGAAGGCCCCGTGGAATTCGCTGTGGACAACAAGCGCGACACCTTCTGGCACTCCAACTGGAACGAGGACCTGAGCGGCAATCCCGAGAAGCGTTACATCCAGCTGGAGTTGAATGAAGCTGCCACTCTGGACGCCCTGCGTTATCAGCCTCGTCCCGCCGTGGCCAACGGTATTGTCACCAAATACCGCGTAGAAGTGAGCATGGACGGCAACGACTGGACCACCGTGTCTGAGGGCACCTGGGCCCACAACACCGATTGGAAGATCGCCGTGTTCAATGAGCCCGTGGAGGCCAAGTATGTGCGTCTGTACGGTGTGGAGACCCGTGGCAGCGCTGGCGATACCCCCAACAAGTTCATGTCCTGCTCCGAGCTGCGTGTGCGCGTGGCTGAGCAGAAGACTGACCTGTCCAACGCCACCGTGACCCTGGAGAAGGACAGCTACGAGTACACCGGTAAGCCCATCCAGCCCCAGGTCACTGTGAAGCTGGGTGACAAGACCCTGAAGTATGGTCTGGACTACGCTGTGGATTACACCAACAACGTGGTGCCCGGCGAGGCCACCCTCACCGTGCGCGGCATTGTGGATTACTCCGGCAGCGTGAGCAAGACCTTCACCATTAAAGCCGCCGACTTGGAAGTGGCTGAGGTGGAGACCGTGTCCGTGATCACCTCTCAGGGCGATAAGCCCACCCTGCCCTCCACCGTCAAGGTGACCTTCACCGACAAGAGCGTTCTGGATTGCAAGGTCACTTGGGCTGCCATCACCGACGACCAGGTGGCCCAGGTGGGCAATGTGTTCACTGTCAACGGCACCGTGTCCCTGCCCAATGAGAAGGAGACCACCACCACTGCCACCGTCCGGGTGATCACCCAGAACCTGGCTCTGGCTCAGGAGGGCAGCACCCTGCCTCTGGCCGTGTCCTCCTACGCCCCCCAGAACGACAGTGCCGTGAACATCAACGACGGCAACAAGACTTTCGACGTGTCTGCGGATAAGAAGGTGTGGTCCGACTGGGAGAAGAACACCTACCATGAAGCTCCCTGGGTTGCCATCGTGCTCAAGGAAGCCACCACCGTGGACCGTGTGTCCATCGGCTTCATCGATGAGACAGGTGTCTCCGGCGGCGATGTTCAGGCCGACCACAGTGTCCGTCTGCCCGCCTCCTATGAGATTCAGGTCTACACCGGTACCGACGAGCTGGACTACAAGACCGACAATGTCAACGACGGTCAGAACTGGCCTGTCATGAACAACAACGACAACTGGACCACCGTGGCTACCGTCACTGAGCTGCCCGATGCCAAGGACTTTGACCAGATGCTGGTGACCACCTTTGAGGGTGTCAAGACCACCGCAGTCCGTGTGGTCATGACTCCTCAGGATCAGCAGTGGGTGGGCGTGGACGAGCTGGAGATCTTCGGCTCCGGCGAGAAGCCCCTGCACAACGACTTCACCGTGGAGTCCATTACCGCTGACGGCGTCAACGTGCTGGACCAGGCCGACGAGAACAACCACATCACCTTGACGGTGGAGGAAGACGCTGCCATGCCCGTGCTGGCTGCCACCGCCACCAACAACGCCAAGGTTGTGGTCACTCCCGCTGCCGACTTCAACGATCAGGCCCGCATTGTCATCACCTCTGAGGACGGCTCCAAGACGGTCACCTACACCGTGTCCTTCCAGGTGAAGACTGAGCCCGAGCCCACTCCCACCGTGGCTCCCACCGCTCAGCCTACGGTTGCGCCCACCGCTCAGCCCACCGCCGAGCCCACCGCTCAGCCCACGGACAAGCCTGAGCCTACCGCTCAGCCCACCGCTGAGCCTGGCCAGAGCGCCGCTCCCACCCAGGCTCCCTCCGCCACCGACAAGCCCAGTGAGGGTGGCAACACGCAGACCGGTGACCAGGCCAATCTGGTTCCCGTGGTGGTGGTCATGGCGGTTGCCGCTGTGGCTCTGATTGCCGTGGTAGTGTTCGCCCGCAAGCATAAGCGTCAGTAATTCCCGCTTGTCCGCTGCGCCACAGCATAAAGCATAAGAAACGCCCCCAGATCCATGGGATCTGGGGGCGTTTTTTGGCGTCCTAGGGGCGATGGGCATAAAAAGGCTCCGGGGCATTACAGCCCCGGAGCGGAAAAAGGAGAAATGAAAAAGAAGAGAAGAGTTCACTGATGCTTGCAAAGATAGGATACCCAGGAATCATTACAAATATACACCCTAAATTGTTACAAAAGAATAAAATCTTTTCACGGGCGCATGAGCCGGATATCATCGCCGTAGAAGGTCAGCTCCTGATAGCTGCCCGCCAGCCGGGACACCACCTGAGGGGTGTACCGGGCGCCGATCTGATCCATGGACAGATTGGTGGAAATGATGGTGTGTTTGCCCCCTTGCAGGCGGCTGTTCACCACTTCATACAGGGTAGACTGGACCAGGGGAGTGGTGAGTTCGCTGCCCAAATCGTCCAAAATCAGCAAATCGCAGTTCAGATACCGACGGGTGTCGTCCCGGGCCTGCCGCTCCAGTCCGGCATCCCGGGCGAATTTTTTTGCCTCAAAGGTGGAAAACAGGCTGATGGCGGTGTCATACACCACGGAATACCCCCGCCCGGACACTTCCCGGGCAATGCAGCCGGACAGGAAGGTCTTGCCCAACCCGGTGCCGCCGGAGAGGAGCAGATTGCGCAGGGGATAGTTGGGGAAGCGGCGGGCAAAGCCCTCGCACACGGTTACCACCCGCTTCATGTTCTCTCGGGGGGAGCGGTCTACCCCTTGCCAAGGCTGGTCGGAGTACACATCCAGGCGCAGGCGGTCAAAGTCCTGTTCCTCGGTGAGGTTCAAAAGGGCGGTGAGGGACTTCATCTGCTCCTGGGCGCACAGCTCCTTGAGGCAGGAGCACATCTCCGAGCCTGCCCACCCGGTGTCCCCGCACTTGGCACAGGCAGGGGTGTCGTCCAACGCGTCGGGTTCATAGCCCAGGGTGTGCAGGAGCTGGGCCCGCTGGGCCTGAAGCTCCAGGTTGCGCCGCCGGATGTCGGTAATCTCCGGGCCGTCGGGCTGGATGGGCTTGCCGGAGATGGCCAGCCCCGCCAACTCAGACATGGTGGAGCCAATGGCCTGGTCCAGCTGCCGCAGCCGGGGCTCCCGGCGGTACAGCTGCTGCTCCAAATCCCAGCGGCGACGGCTGCGGATCTCCTTGCGCCGGGCCAACCGGGCGGCGGCCCGCTGGACGATGGCTGCATCGTAGGACATTTAATCTCCACCTTTCTCCTGCTGCTGCAAGAATTGATCCAGCCAGTCCGACTGCTGCCGGATGCGGCTCTGGCTGGGCTGATAGTTCTCCTGGGGTTTGGCCCCCTGGGCGGCGGGCTGAGGCTTGGCTTTGCCGCCCCGCTCCTGCTCCACCTGCTGGGGGGTGGTGTAGCCGGACTTGCGCCAGGACTCCAGAATCTTATTCACATAGGGCCAGTTCATCTGCCCCTTGCGGAAAATGGTGCGCTCGTAGGCCAGATGGATCATCTCATCGGAGAAGCCCCACTGAATCCAGCGCTGGATGTACTCCCGCTCCCGGTCAATGGCGGGCCGCTTCTGGGTGACGCCCACGGCGGAGAGTACGCCCCATTCCCGCTGATCGATGCTCTCCTGGCTGCGCAGATACTCCTCCGCCCGTTCCACGGTGGTGATGCCCAGCCGCTTCCAACGGAAGGCCTCCTTTTTCACCTCGGTCATCCGGGGAGGTGGGGCGGTGTCTCCCTTTTGGCGGCGGCTGGAGCGCACCACGTACCCCGCCAGCATGAAGATCACCTCCACGGGCAGGGCTAAGTAGTCGTAAATGGTGTACAGGCTCTTCAGATCGGTGTCGGAGAACACCTTGCCCAGCAGCCGCTCCATCTCCAGATACAGCCCGTGGAAGCTGTGTTCCCGCTCCAGGGCGTCGGCAATGTCGCCCCGGGTGTACTCCGGGGGGCGGTCATCCTGGAGGACGGGCTGGGGGGCGGCAGCCGGGGAGCAGGGACAGTTGCCGGCGGCCAGTCCCATGGCGGTGAGCCGGGCAAAGGCGGCGCTGAGTCGCCCATAGTCCCAGCCCAGCTGCTGGGCGGCCTGGTCCGGGTTGCTCCCCGCCTGGAGCAGGGCCAGGTACAGCAGGGCACAGTCTCCGTCCCCCGCCTCCACCAGCCGACGGGCGGCCTGGGCGGTCATGGAGAGGATTTCATTGGGCAACAGCAGCACGGACATTCCGGCTCACCTCCTTGATTTTTCTCGTGTACCGTCTATTTTACATGAATTTCTCACACCTGACAACTGAAAAATCCCGGCAATCCCAAAGGGACTGCCGGGAAGTCTCAAATGTGGAGTTAGGCACCAGCCTGTGGGATGGCTTGGGGTTGCTCCACAGGGTAATAATTGTGAGAAATGGGGCCCAGCAGAGCAAAACAGGCGGCCAGGGCGGAGCCTGGCCGCTGAAAGGGAAGACGGCGTTACATAAACTGCGCAAACACCGAGGCAGACACCACGGTGAGAATTCCCGCCACCGCAATGGCCAGGCTGCTCATGGCGCCCTCCACCTCGCCCAGCTCCATGGCCTTGGCGGTGCCAATGGCGTGGGCGGCATTGCCCAGGGCCAGGCCCTTGGCAATGGGGTGCTTGATGCGGAACAGGGAGAAGATGAAATCCCCAATGACGTTGCCCAGAATTCCGGTGACAATGATGACGGCGGTGGTGATGGCCACCACGCCGCCCAGCTCCCGGGACAGCTCCATGCCAATGGCGGTGGTCACCGACTTGGGCAGCAGGGTCACATACAGCTGGTGATCCAGCCCGAAGAGCACCGACAGGGCCAGAATGCCCAGCCCTCCCGCGATGATGCCCGCACCCAGGCCGCACACAATGGCCAACCAGTGGGTTTTCAGCAGGGTCAACTGCCGGTACAGAGGCACGGCCAGAGCCACCGTGGCGGGGGTGAGCAGGTAGGACAGGTACTGAGCGCCCTCGTAGTAGTCGTCATAGGGAATGTCCAGGGCCTTGTTGAACAAGATGACGCAGCAGATGGCAATGAGCAGCGGGTTGAGGATGGCCAAGGCGAACTTGCGCCGCAGCAGCAGCCCCACCTCATAGGCCACCAAACTCACGGCCACACCAAAAAACAGAGAATTTCCCAAGAAATCAGTCATGTTTCTCCCTCCACTTCATGACAAACTGGGTCACGTGTCCCGTGACCACCATCACCAGCACCGTGGTGAGCACCATGATGACCAGCATAGGCACCAACACGGGGCGCAGCTGGTCCCAGCTCTCGGTGAGACCCACGGCGGCGGGGACGAACATCACCGGCATGATCTCAATGAGAAAGTCGGCGGCTCGGTCCACCTGCTCCAGGCGAATGATGCCCGTGCACAGACACAAAAGCATCAGCACCAACCCGTACACACTGGCGGGGACGGGGAGCGGCAGCAGGGCCTTCAAACCCTCGCCCACAAAGGCCAGAAGGAGAATGATCAAAAATTGTCGGAACAGCTTCACGCCAATCCCTCCATACATCTGGATTCTACTCATGAAATACTAGCTTGCCCGCGTCCATCTGTCAATCTTCAAACTGTATAAAACCAGACCGGCGAATCCTTGGATTTCTTGCCATACCGGGCCATTCCACCTTGACAACACCTGAATATATATGTATACTTGTATTAAGCCAATAACACAAGGAGGTGGAGGCATGGGATGGAATCTCACGGACAACGGTCCCATCTGGATGCAGCTGCACCACCAGCTCATGCAGCGCATTTCCGCCGGGGTATACCCCAAAGGCAGTAAGATTCCCACAGTGCGGGAGCTGGCGGCGGAGGCGGGGGTGAACCCCAACACCATGCAGCGGGCCCTGGCTCAGCTGGAAGCGGACGGCCTGGTGGTGACCAACAACCGCACGGCGGGGCGCACCGTCACCGAGGACGGGGAAGTGCTGGCCGGGATGTGCCGCCAACTGGCCCGGGAGCAGATCCAGGCCTATTTTGACGGCATGAAACAGCTGGGCTTTACGGCACAGCAGGCCAAAGAGTTTGTGCAAACCTGGAAGGAGGAAGAGAGATGAACCAAGATTTGATTGTCTGTCAGGGACTGGGCAAGACCTTTTCCCACACCAAGGCTCTGGTGGATGTGAATTTGAACATTGGCCGGGGGAAGCTGGTGGGGTTGCTGGGGCCCAACGGCTCGGGCAAGACCACCCTCATTAAGCTGCTGTGCGGGCTGTTGCAGCCCAGCTTCGGCACCCTGACCATCAACGGCTACACCCCCGGGGTGGAGACCAAGGCCCATGTGAGCTATCTCCCCGACCGGATGTACTTTGCCGACTGGATGAAGACCCGGGATCTGGTGGACTTTTTCACCGATTTCTACCCGGATTTTGACTGGAACAAGGCCAATGACATGTGCAAAAGCCTGAAGATCCAGCCCGGCGACCGCATCAAGTCCATGTCCAAGGGCACCAAGGAGAAGTTGCAGCTGTGTCTGGCCATGAGCCGCCAGTCCCACCTGTATCTGTTGGATGAGCCCATCGCCGGGGTGGACCCGGCAGCCCGGGACTTTATTCTCAACACCATTTTGACCAATTATAACCCCGAGGCCACAGTGCTCATCTCCACCCACCTGATTGGAGACGTGGAGCGGGTGCTGGACGAGGTGGTGTTCCTCCATCAGGGCCATGTGATTCGCCACGACACCGTGGACGACATCCGGGCCCAGGAGGGCAAGAGTGTGGACGACGTGTTCCGGGATATGTTCCGGGCCAATCCTCAGGGAGGTGATTTCTATGCTGGCTAAACTGTTGAAATATGACTTCAAAGCCATGTTCAAGCTGTTTTTGCCCCTGTGGGGCGTGCTGCTGGTGGTGTCTGCCATCAACCGCCTGTTTTCCGGTGCCGGTCTGGATGCCGAGCAGGGGCTGGGGCTGGTCAACTCCCTGATGGTGCTGCTGTATGTGCTGCTCATTGTGGCGGTGCTGGTGGTGACCACGGTGATCATCATTGCCCGGTTCTACCAGGGCCTTTTGAAGGATGAGGGGTACCTGATGTTTACCATCCCCGTCCATCCCTGGCAGCTGATTACCTCCAAGCTCATCAGTGCTCTGGTTATCTCCCTGCTCAGCACCCTGGTGGCGCTGGTGTCGGTGTTTATCATTGCCGCCTTCCCCGGTATGTGGGATGTGCTGGGCCATGTGATGACCATGGCCCGGGAGCAGGTGCCCAACTTCGTGCCCCTGGTGATTTTGCTGGCGATCTCCTTCTTTGTGGGGCTGATCTGCTCCATCTCCCAGGTGTATGCCGCCATGGCCCTGGGCCATCTGGCCTCCAGCCACCGGGTGGGCTTTGCGGTGCTGGCTTTCATCGTGCTCAACATGGCCTGGTCCGCGGTGAGCACGGTCATCGGCTTGTTTGGCTACCCCGACATCACCAACTCCCTGGTCACCATCACTGCCGGGTCCCAGGCGACCCTCAACGTGGACGGCTTTTCCAACCTGATGCTCACCTCCGTGGCGTGGGGGTTGGCCATCAACCTGGTGCGGTGTGTGGTGCACTTTGTCCTGGTCAACTACATTCTCAGCCGCCGGCTGAACCTGGAGTAAGGGAAAATGAAATAAAGCCTCCCTTGTGTAAAGGAAGGTGGCCCGGCGTAAGCCGGGGCGGAGGGATTGTTTCCACCCGCTATCGTCAACCCCTCAGTCAGCCTCACGGCTGACAGCTCCCCTTACACAGGGGAGCCTATGGCTGGGTGCAGTTCAGGCACTCAGACGATGGGCAATGAAAGACAGAGGAGGAGTTCCCCCATGCAACTGATTCTAGACCAGATTACCAAGTCCTTTGGCACCAAAGAAGTGCTGAAAGGGGCCAGTTTCACCTTTGAACAGGGGAAGATTTACGGCCTGTTGGGCCGCAACGGTTCGGGCAAAACCACCCTGTTCAACTGCCTGTCCGCGGAATTCCCCGCCGACAGCGGCACCGTGTCCCTGGTGGACAGGTACGGCCAGACCCGTACCCCCAAGCAGGGGGACATCGGCTATGTGCTCTTCACCCCGGTGGTGCCGGAATTTCTCACCGGGGTGGAGTTTGTGAAGTTCTTTCAGGAAATCACCGGGGACCAAAGCGGCCGCACCCCGGATCAGTGGCTGGATCTGGTGGGGCTGGCCCCCGACGATGGCCGTCGGCTCATGCGGGGGTACTCCCACGGTATGAAGCACAAAATTCAGATGCTGTGTTTCCTCATCGGCAAGCCGCCGGTGATTTTGCTGGATGAGCCCCTCACCAGCTTTGACGTGGTGGCGGCCCTGGAGATGAAAAACCTGCTGCGGGAGATGAAAGAGGACCATATCATTCTCTTTTCCACCCACATTCTCCAGCTGGCCCAGGATTTGTGCGATGAAATTGTTCTGCTCCACCAGGGCGAGCTGGAAGGGGTGGACAACGCCAAAATCCACACCCCGGAGTTTGAGTCCTACATCGTAGACCTTCTGACCCAGGATGAGGGCGAGGAGGAGGTGGAGGCGTGAAGGTGAAAAACATCTTTCTCCTCTACCGCATCCGCTCGGCTCTGGCGGGCAATCAGCTCATCTACTGGTTGACCCGCATCAAGCTGCTCAACCAGGTGTTCACCGACAAGCTCTACGCCGTGGAGGATGGCAAGCTGGCCCTGTCCATGATGGTGTCCATCTACCGGGTGGTGCGGGCGCTGCTGGGGAAGGCCTTGTATCTGGGCCTGATCTGGCTGGTGCCGCTGGCCATGTCGGACATGAAGATTCTCTCCCCGGACAGCTTTGGGGTGTCGGTGTGGATTTTCTTCTGGCTCAGCTTTGTGGCGGGCACCATGATTCAGCCTGTGTCCATGGAGGCCTCCCCGCTGAAATATACCTGTGTGCGCCAGATGGGCATGGACGCCACCGAGTACCAGGAAACCGAGATGCTTACCCACCATTTGGCGGCCTTTGCCGGATTTACCCCCTTCCTGCTGCTGTGGGCTGGGCTCACGGGAGCGGGGGTGTTCTGGGGTCTGATGCTGTCTCTGGCTCTGGCCGGGGTGCGTGTGATAGCGGAGTGGTTCCACCTGGAGCTGTACGCCAAGTTCCACCGTTTGCCCGGTGCCAACGGCATTTACATCATCGTTCTGGTGGTGCTGTGTATGGCGGCGGCCTATGGGCCTATGCCCTTTGGACTGGTGCCCGACCTGGCCCAATATCTGCTCTATCCGGCCACGGTAACCTTGCTGGTGGCCTTGGGCTGCGTGTGTGCCCGGGCCATTTCCCGCTATCCTCACCACTATGAGTTGATTTTAGAGACCTGCCGACGGGACAGACTCCCCGGTGCAGAGGCCCAAAAGAAGGCCAACAGCGCACAGTTTGAGCAGGTGAAACTGCGAGACAGCGATTTGGACACCAAAGCGGACTTCTCCGGCCTCCACGGCTGGAAGTACCTCCAGGCCATCTTCTTCCGTCGCCACCGCCGGATGCTCCTCAAGCCCTTCTATGTGGTCCTGGCCATTTTGGGCGGGGTGACGGTGCTGGGATGTGGCGGCATCCTCTGGTTTATGGTACAAGGGGAGGGCGCAGAACTGGTGGAGGTGTTCTCCTTGGTGACCCGGGCGTTGCCCATGTGCGTATTTTTGCTCTATCTTATGGACAATACGGTGGGAGAGCGCATCTGTAAGGCCATGTTCTACAACTGCGACCTGGCCCTGCTGCGCTACGGCTGGTACCGGGAGCGGGACGCCATTTTGAAGAACTTCTTCCTGCGTTGGCGGATGCTGTGCGGGGTAAACCTGCTGCTGAGCGGGGCAGCGTGCGTCATGTTCATCCTCCTCACCCTTCTGGCGGGGGGACGGCCGCCCATGGGGGAGTTTATCCTGTTTTTGCTGGCCCTTTTGTCCCTGGGGGTGTTTTTTGCCACCCACTCCCTGGCCATGTACTACCTGTTCCAGCCGTACACTTCGGATCTGGACACCAAAAACCCCATGTTCAAGATTTTGAACTTTGCCATGTATGTGGTGTGCTACGCCGCCTTGCAGGTCAAGAGCACCCCCACCTGGTTTGCCCTGCTGGTGTTCGGGGTGACGGTGATCTACTCGGTGGTAATGCTGATTCTGGTGCTGCGCCGGGCGCCCAAGACATTCCGCGTGAAGTAACATCCCGCCGGGGAGATGTTTTTACGTCTCTCCGGCGGTTTTTATATCCCTTTTACTGCCACCACACCAGGCCACCCTGGGCAGCTGGCCCTATGCCTGGACGGTTTCCATGTCCGGGCCTATCCTGGGGAAGCGGCGTTCCCGCCGCCGGAAGCCAGGCCCTCGGCAACTGGGAACAGTTGCATGCCAGGGTAAGGCCCTGACGGTAGAAGGACAACCACACAGAGAAGCAGATACTTTCGGTAGAATCTCCATGCCGTCTATGTGACCCTACCGGGCCAAGGGCCGAAAAGAGGAGGACGCAGGGGCACCCAGTACCGCGGGGTGGATTCCACAAGGCGGGGGAAGGCCCCGCCTTTGGTGGGTCTTTGGTGACTTTCTGCCCAGTCAGAAAGTTACCCCAGCGGAGCGTCCCCGGCGGGGGCGCTGGTTTCTGCCTGAGAAATCGGAGGAGAGCAAGCCCTCTCCATCAGCCCTACGGGCCTTGCCTTTTGCCGTAATTTTGGATAAGATAGAGAAAACAAACCACCAAAAGGAAGAATTGTCATGAGCCTGTTTCGCTGCCCCATCTGTGCCGCTCCCTTGATCCGGGAGGGCCGCACCTACACCTGCCCCAACCGCCACAGCTACGACGTGGCCAAAGAGGGCTACGTCCACCTGCTCCCGGCAAACCAAAAGCACTCCGCCAACCCCGGTGACGACAAAGCCATGATCGCCGCCCGCACCGCCTTCCTGGACGGGGACTTCTATGCCTCTCTGCGGGAGACCCTTTGCCGGGTTGTGTCCGCTCATGGGGGACAGAGCCCCAAAATCCTGGACGTGGGGTGTGGAGAAGGGTACTACACCCAGGGCCTGGCCCAGCTGCCCGGGGCTCAGATTGCCGGGGTGGACTTGTCCAAGGCGGGTCTGAAAAAGGCGGCCCGGCGGGTGAAAGAGGGGGAGTTTGCCGTGGCCTCGGTGTACCACCTGCCGGTGGAAGACCACGCCGTGGACGTGGTGGTGGACTGCTTTGCACCCCTGGCCCTGGAGGAATACCGCCGGGTGCTCACCCCCGGTGGGCTGTTTGTGTATGTGGTGCCCGCCCCCATGCACCTCATGGAGATGAAAGGGGTGCTCTACGACACCCCCTACCCCAACCCCGAGGAACGGGTGGAGTATGAAGGGTTCTCCTATGTGGATATCCTTCCTGTGACCACCATCTTCACCCTGGACAGCCAGCCCCTCATCCAGGCCCTGTTTGGCATGACCCCCTACGCCTGGAAAACCCCCAAGGCGGGGGTGGAGCGGCTGAAAGCCCTGGAGCAGCTCACCGTGACGGCGGACTTCCGGGTGCACGTGTTTCGCCGGGAGGGTTGCAAGAATCCCAGCTATGTGCTATGATTTCTTTATCTAACTGACATGCTAAGGAGGAAATTTCCATGTCCCAAGTAAATGCCATTCCCCAGCGTGACCAGATCCCCGTGGAGGAGACCTGGAACCTCACCGATTTATACGCCGACGACGCCGCTTGGCAGGCGGAGTTTGAGGTGGCCCAGACCTATCCCGCCAAGCTGTCCGCCTACGCCGGTCGGCTGGGGGAGAGCGGCGCCACTCTGCTGGAGTACTTCACCCTGGTTCAGGAGGCTTCCGTTCTTCTGCTCAACCTGGCCAATTACGCCTTCCGCAAGGGAGATGAGGACACTCGTGTGTCCCAGTATCAGGCCATGGGGGGCAAGATCAGCTCTCTGGCCGTGGAGGTCAACGGGGCCATCTCCTTTGAGACCCCTGAAATTCTCTCCATGGATGCGGACAAGCTGGAGCGCTTTATGAAGGAGGAGCCGGGCCTGGAGCTGTACCGCCGCTACCTGACCATCATCCAGGACCAGAAGGCCCATGTCCTCTCCGACGCCGAGGAGAAGCTGCTGGCTGCCGTGGGAGATCTGGCCCGTGCTCCCGAGGATATTTTCGGCAAGCTCACCGACGCCGACCTCACCTTCCCCTCTGCCACCGACGGCGAGGGCAACGAAGTACCTCTGTCCAACGGGGCTTTCGTGCCCACCCAGATGAGCGAGGACCGGGTGCTGCGGAAAAACGCCTTTGAGACCTTCTACGGGGTGTATGGCAGTGTGCGCAACACCGCCGCCGCCACCTTGAACGCCGAGGCCAAGCAGCGCCAGTTCTACGCCAACGCCCGCAAGTACCCCTCCGCTCTGGCCGCTGCCGTGGCTGGCACCCGAGTGCCCGAGAGCGTGTACCACAATCTCATCAAGACGGTGAATGCCAACCTGGATAAGATGCACCGCTACATCCGCCTGCGCAAGAAGCTACTGGGTGTGGACGAGCTGCACATGTACGACATCTACGCCCCCATGGTGTCCGGCGGGGAGAAGGTCATCTCCTATGGCGAGGCCAAGGACACCGTGTTGGAGGCCCTGGCCCCCATGGGGGAGAAGTACCGGGATATCATCCGGGAGGGCTTTGCCAACCGCTGGATCGACGTGCGGGAGAACGTGGGCAAGCGTGCCGGCGCCTACTCCGCCGGCGCTCTGTGCCACCCCTACGTGCTCTTAAACCACAAGGACAACCTGGAGAGCATGTTCACCCTGGCCCACGAGATGGGTCACGCCGCCCACTCCTACCTGTCCAACCGCACCCAGGAGCCGGTGTACCGGGACTATGTGATCTTCGTGGCCGAGGTGGCCTCCACCTGCAATGAGGCTCTGCTCATGGAGTATTTGCTCCAGCGCACCACCGACAAGCGGGAACGGGCCGCCCTCATCAACCACTTCCTGGAGCAGTTCAAGGGCACCCTGTACCGCCAGACCATGTTTGCCGAGTTCGAGCTGCGCATGGGCCAGCTGTGCGCCCAGGGTGAGCCTCTCACCGCCGACCTGCTCAGCGCTGAGTACAAGGCTCTCAACGAGAAGTACTACGGCCCCGACATGGTCTCTGACGACGAGATCGCTCTGGAGTGGGCCCGCATCCCCCACTTCTACTACAACTACTATGTGTACCAGTACGCCACCGGCTACTCCGCCGCCATTGCCCTGTCCCGCCGCATCCTGAAGGGCGAGGAGGGAGCTGTGGAGGACTACCTGGGCTTCCTGTCCGGTGGCTGCTCCAAGGACCCCATCGACCTGCTCAAAGGCGCCGGTGTGGACATGTCCTCTCCCGCCCCCATCCAGGACGCTCTGGATCTGTTCGGCACCCTGCTGGACGAGATGGAGAAGCTCATGGAGGAGTAATGCTCCCCAATTTTCTCAAACATACAAAGATGGAAGCAGCCCTTTGGGTTGCTTCCATCTTTTTTGTTTGCCAAAGCAATCGCCTCCCTTGTGTAAAGGGAGGTGGCATGGCGTAGCCATGACGGAGGGATTGTCCGTTACCTGATAGCTGTCAACCCCTCAGTCTCGTCGGTGCAGACTGTGTATCTCTCGCCTCGCCCCTGAGAGGCGGGGCAAGTCTCGCTCACGCCGTCGCACCTCCTCCCCCCACCAAACCCGCTTGTGCTGGGCTTTGGCGGGGGCCCCATAATGCTGACAGCTCCCCTTACACAGGGGAGCCAATGGTCTTGTGCAGCCTTTAGGGCCTGCATTCATCATTATTCATTAATTATCACTGCCCGGCAGCCCATGGCCTCAAAGGTGTCCCAGAAGGAGGACTCCTCCACCCACTGCCAGCCCTTCAAGGGGTCGGCAGTGAGGTAGCCGTCTTGGTTCCACTCCACCACCACGCAGTGGAGGTTGGACAGGGGCTGATAAAAGGTGCCGTCGGGTAAGTACCAGTTGCGGAGACGATCCACGGGCGGGGTGTAGTCCAGGGTCACCCAGACGATGACGGGGGTGTTTGCCTCCAAATACCCATTGAGCTGATACTGGGACAGCCCGGACACTGCTTCCACCTGCCAGGAGCTGCCCTGGTCCTGGAGGTAGGCGTTGCCCGCCTCCACAATGGGCCCTTCAAAACAGTACCAGCCCCCCAGTTCTGAGGTGGCGTCCCCCACATAGACCTGTTCCGGGTCTCCGCCTACCAGATCCCCGTCCAGGGTGTCAGTGAAGTCCTGCCGGGGGAGATATCCCTCATAGAGCGCCATCTTGTCCACACTGTAGCCCGCCCAGTCCAGAAGCATGGAAAGGCTGGTGACCTCGCAGCCATTGGGCAGCTGGGGATTCTGAAATTGCATGGTCACGTCCCGGCCGTCGTCCAGCAGGGCGATCTGTTCCTTGGGGAGTTCCTCTGGCGCATTCGGGGCGCAGCACCGCTGGAGCAGCAGCCCCAGGGCCAGCACAAACAGCAGGGCACACACGCCAATGCACAGGGCAGGCAGGTAATGGATGTGGCGCGTTCTCTTTCTTCTCATACAAGGGCCCCCTTGGGTTGGAGTGACTCTATGTTCCATCCCAAGGGGGCAAGATGTCCCACATAAAGTTGTATCGAAGTTGTAAGGATTTTACTTGCCGTTGTCCTGGATGGCGTTGATGACCACGCCGCTGGCCTTCCACCAGCTGGATGGTCAGTCCCAGGGCCTGGGCCTCGGTGCGGATGTCCTCCAGGGGATTGAGAACCACCCGGAACGGCTGGCCTATCATGGTGCGATACAGGTCCCGGAACACCAGGGTCATATCCGACAGGTATTTCTGGGCGAACCAGGGAAAGCCGGTCACATCATCCGCCTGGGAGGAGTTGAGCAGACACACCAGGACATCTTGCAGCATGGTACCCAGGGCAGGCTCCTCTGCACTCCCGGTGCCCAAAAACTCCTGCTGGATGTCTTCCGTCACCTGGGTCACGGCGGCCTCCTGCTGGGCCTGGGTGGGCAGGTCCCCGGTGGAGCGGGCCACCCAGGTCATGCCGAAGTTTACATCATCCCGGCCAAAGGCCACATCCAGCAGGGCAGGCTGGCCGTTTTTGGCTGTCACCGGGCAGTCGGTCCAAAAGCCCAGGTGATACCCCGCCTGTTCCCGGTCTGCCGAGGCCTCCATACCGGAAAAGCCCAGAACTTGGGGGACGGAAACCAGATTTTCTGTATGCCAGGCCCGGTATTCCTCCGTGTGGTCAGGGCGCAAGAAGCCCTGTACCATATCCGGGGTGTAGGTGTCCCAGGGGTAGAACATCACCTCGTCTACGGGGTCGCTCATGGCGGCGGGGAGGGAGTTGGTGTCCACCTCCACCGTCTCCCCGGGCCGGGGTGCCACCGTCAGCCGGGCGGCCAGGAACAGCGCTGCGGCCACCACCAATAAGATGAGTACCGCCAGCACCATAAAGGGCCAGGGGTCGTGTTTGGTTTCATGCATGGGTATGTACCTCCGTGTTCCCCGTCAGCGGGGTTCTAATTGATGTGGCTGTTGAGCACCAGGCCGCTGTACTGGCCCAGTCCCACGTCGTAGTACACCGCCAACGAGTACCACTCACCTGAGCTGGGAAAGGACTGGGTGAGCACCACCACCACCTGCCGCTGGGTGGTCACCAGCTGGATGTGGTAGTCCAGATCCTGGGCGGCGGTGGACAGGGTATCCAGCTGCTGCTGGGTGGTCTGCCCACTCTGGAGCCAATCTGTGGCGGCAATGGAGGACACCGGGCCATAGACCATATCCATGACCCCAAAGGCATACCACTCTCGGGGGGCCCCGTTCAGGTCTGCGCCCGGAAATTCGGAGACCGTGGGAAAGGAATAGGAATATTGGTACAAATAGTCGTACAGGGTCAGGAGCATCTGGCTCAAATCCCCCTGCTCCCCCTGTGGGGAGAACAGATCGCACACATCCTGACGCACCTTGTCCAGAGCGTCCTCCTTCTGCACGCGGTTGGGCAGCTCTCCGGTGGAGCGGGCCACCCAGGTCATGCCCAGATCCCGGCTATCTTTTCCATAGGCCACGTCCAGCAGCACCGATTGCCCGTCCGTGGTGACGGCCGGACGGTCCTTCCAGTAGCACACGTTATCGTCCATCAGGGCATCCTGAATGTCAAAGGGCTCCAAGGATAACCCCAGCAACGCCAACGCTCCATCCATCAGATGATGGGTATACCAGTCGGTGAGCCCCCGATCATCCCCCAAAAGTTGAGAGGTGAAGGTGTCCGGGTCGTAGAAGTTCCAGGGGTAGAACACCACCTCGTCCACACTCTGGCCCACCACCGAGGGGATGATGGGGGTGTCCACCTCCGAGGTCTGGCTGGTCTGGGGGGACACCACCAGCCGGGCGGCCAGAGTGGCCGCTGTGCCCCCCGCCAACAGGATGAGTGCGGCCAAAAGGGCAAAGGGCCAGAAGGACCGCTTAGACTCCTTCACTTGGGTTCACCTCCTGGCTCAAAGGGAAGGTGAGGGTCACCTGGGTGCCCTCGCCCAGCTGGCTGTCAAAGACCATGGTGCCGTTGTGGGCGGTGACAATAGCCTGGCACAGGGCCAGACCCAGACCAGCGCCCCCGGCCTTGCGGCTGCGGCTTTTGTCCACCATGTAAAAGGGCTGACAGATTTTCTCCAGCTCTTCGGGGGGGATGCCCTGGCCCCAGTCCCGGATGTGGAGCACGGCCTGCCCGGCCTCCGCCTGGGCGGTGAAGGACAGCTTGCCCCCGGTGGGGCTGGCCTTGCGGGCGTTGTCCAGCAGGTTGTAGAGCAGGGATTTGAACAACTCCACGTCCATGTTCAGCAGCAGGGGAGGACAGTGGCAGGTCAGGGTCAGAGCCGCCTGTTCCAGCAGCGGCTCCAGGCTCACCGCCACCTCCTGTACCACCTGATCCAGGGGAGTGGGCACAAAGGCCAGGTTGACGCTGCCCACGGTCAAAAGCTCCAGCAGCTTGGAAGACAGAGAGCGCAGCCGCCGGGCCTCGTCCAGGATGATGCAGGAGTACTCCACCCGCTGCTCCTCAGATACCTCCCGGGGGAGATAGAGCAGATCCGCATATCCCATAATGCTGGTCAGGGGGGTTTTCATCTCGTGGGCCAGGTTGGCCACAAAGACCCGCCGCTCTTCCGCCACCTGCTCCAGCTGCTCCACCCGCTCTTGGACGGCCTGGGCCAGGGCGTTCATGTCCTGGGCCAGGTCGGCCAGCTCGTCCCTGGTGGGGATGTCCAGCCGCTGGTCATAGTTGCCCTCCGCAATGGACCGGGCGTTCTCCTGTAAGGCGCCCAGGGGTCTGAGCAGCCGCCGCACCAGCAGCAGCAGGCCCACGGCGGCCAGCAGGCTCATGCCCAAGCTCAGCCCCACGGCCCGCAGGGCCTGGAGGTTCAGTTCCTGCTGCAAGTCGCCCACGGCGTAGGCGGCCACCAGGCGATACTCCCCCGACTCCAGGGTCAGGGGCATGGAACACACCAGATACCACTCCCCGGCGGTCTCACCCCCCTGGAGCTGACACTGGGTCAGGGTATCGTCGTTGGGGGAGGGAGGGGACACTCCGGCGGGCAGCTGGTTCCACACCGCTTTTTCCTCGTGGTCCAGCAGCATCAGCCCCGCCAGGTAGTTGTCCAGGGCCTGTTGCTCCAGGGTCTGGATGGCGGCCTCCCGGGTCTGGTCCTCTTGGAGCAGCACCACCCCCAGCCGCAGCCGCTGGTTGAGAATGCCCGCTTTCAGAATGCCCGCCATGTACTGCTGCTGGGTCACCGCCCGCTGGTGTTCCCGCTGCCACAGAGCATCCCGGGTGGAACGCAGCAGCAGCACCGAGGACAGGGCGGTGATGGACACCATGAGAGCCAGGGTGGAGAGAAAAATCTTTTGCCACAGCTTCATGTGCGTTTCTCCAGGCGGTAGCCAATGCGGGGGAGGGTCACCAGGTTCTGGGCCAGATTCAGCTTCTGGCGCAGCCGCTGGACGTGGATGTCCACGGTGCGGCTCTCCCCTTGAAACTCATACCCCCACACCATGGACAAAAGCCGCTCCCGGCTCAAGGCCAGGTCCTGGTGCTGGAGGAATACCCGCAGCAGCTCGAACTCCTTGGGGGCCAGGGACACCAGCTCTCCGTCCAACGTGACGGTGTGGCTGTCCAGGTTCTGCACAATGGGGCCATAGGTGAGCACCCGCACGCCGCCGCCCCGGCGGCGCAGCACCACTTCCACCCGGGCCAGCAGCTCCAGGGTCTCAAAGGGCTTGGTGATGTAGTCCTCGGCCCCCAGGCGCAGGCCCCGGACCTTGTCCCCCACCTGCTGCATGGCGGTGAGGAAGATCACCGGGACCCCCACACCCCGCAGGTGTTCCATGACCTGAAATCCGTCCATGCCGGGGAGCATGATATCCAGCAGCACCAGATCAAAAATCCCCGGCTGCACCAGCTCCACGGCATTGGCCCCGTTGGTGCAGCTCTGACAGGTATACCCCGCCATCTCCAGGGTGGCGGCAATCATGCGAGCAATGTTCTCCTCGTCCTCCACAATCAAGATATGTGCCATAATGGCCCTCCTCTCCCCGATTTCTTCGGCTTCCTTCATCTTAGCACACCCCTATTCGCATGTCAGCAAGAACTTGTATCCAAGTTGTAACGAGGGGAGAAAAAGAATTTGGGGCCAGGCGGAAACGCCTGGCCCCAAATGGGAAGAGAGGATGGAACGGGGAAATTACTTGCGGGTCTGCTTGCGCACCACCACGATGCCGCTGAGCAGCAGGGCGGTTCCAGCCAGAGCCACCACGTACACCAGCAGCTGGCTGGCGTCGCCGGTGGGAGGCACGTTGCCGTCACCGGGATTGGTGGTGGCAGCGGGCGTCTGGGTGGGATTGGTGGTGGGCTCACCGGTGGGAGCCACAGTGGGCTCAGTGGTGGGCTCGGTGGTGGGAGCCACGGTAGGCTCAGCCGTGGGAGCCACGGTGGGCGACACGGTAGGCTCAGCCGTAGGAGCCACGGTGGGGGTGGGTGTGGGCACCACGCCGGCATCCCACTTGGCAAACAGGGTCAGATCGCTGGTGACCACGCTCTTGAAGTCGTAAGCCTTGGTGCAGCCCTCATCGGTGTACCAACCCTGGAAGGTGTGGCCCTCCCAGACGGGAGCCTGAGGCTCAGCCAAAGTCTGGCCATCCACCACAACCACGGAGGCAACGCTGCTGCCGCCGTTGGTGTTGAAGGTCACCAGGTGGCGCACGTCGGGGGTCACGCCGTTGGCATAGAAGGCCACGCTGTCCACCTTGCCCTGGAAGGCGTTGGTCTCGGAACCAATGCGAGCCACGGGGATGTCGAAAGCGGAGTACTCAATGCCAGTCTTACCCTTGAACTGGGTGGTGGCATGCTCGTCGGGGAGGAAGGAGCCCACGGCAGCAATCTTCTCACCGTCCACCAGCAGGTAGGTCTTGTTGCCCTCGTTGGTGAGGGTCAGCTCCACCCACTTGTCGCAGGGCAGCTCATAGTTGAACACATAGTCATACAGCTCACGGGAGAAGCCCAGCTTCCACTTGCCGTTTTCCTGAGCCAGAGCGGTCACCATGTGATCGCCATAGGCAGCGTCAGCCTCCAGCAGGATCTGCTCGCCGGTGTTGGAAGCGCTGTCCTTGTACACCTTCATGGTCACGGTGTTCTTGGGACCCATGACGTCCATGCCGGTGGTGGCAAAGGCGTTGGTGCCGCTGAGAACCAGAGAGCCGTCGGCGAGGTTTGCGCCGCCGCTGAGGGCCAGGTTGCGGCCGTTGCCGGAGCGGTCCTTGTTGTCCACGAAGGAGTACTGGGCATAGGCGTTGGTGCCGTCAGCCAGGTCGATGGTGTGATAGGGGTTGGTGTTGGGAGCGGTGCCCAGGGTAGCCACGTCGGCCTTCATGGTGTTGAAATCCCGGTCCAGACCGTCGCCACCAATACCCCACATCTTGGTGCCCAGGTAGGGCAGGGCATCCACAAAGCGGGCATAGATGTCGGTCTCATTGATGCCGGCAGCCCGGGTGTCGATGTTGTCGTTCCAGATGGCGTAGCAGGCGCCCAGCATCTGAGCGGAACCGGAGGGGATCATGGTGCCGCCCATGTTCTCAGGCTCCCAGGAGTTGTACAGGTACTGCGTGTCCAGCCAGTCGCCGTAGCCGCCCTTGTTGCCATTGCCGTTGGGCACCATGTACAGGTAGCCGTCGATGGTGTTGATCAGGCCGAAGCCCAGGTTGAACATATCCTGGGGTTTGGCCCAGCCGGTGTTCCAGATGTTCATCTGAGCCCCCTGAACGTGCTCGGGGCCGAACTTATAGTCCTCGCCGTTGCTCATAGAGGTCAAGCTGCCCCAGACCCGGACCTGACGATGCTTCACGTTCTGGATGTAGTCGATCATCTGAATGAGGAAGTTGCGGTAGGCGGGGTGGCTGGCATAGAACTCATCGGCGCCGATGTGGACGATGGTGTTCTCATCGAAGATGTCCTCGTCGATGTACTCGTCGTAGATCTCCTTGATGATGTCGATGCCACCCTGCTTGCTGACATCCACATGGTCCACCCAGGGGTGGGCAGTGTTGATCTGGTGGAGCACCAGGTCGGGCTGCTTCAGGGTGTACATGATGTAGTTGGTGATGGACAGAGCGTGGGCGGGCACGTCCAGCTCGGGGATAATGTCCACACCCAGAGCGCGGGAGTAGGCCATGAAGTCCTTGAACTCGGCCTTGGTGTAGTAGTAGTCCTTGGAGGTCAGGCCATCTTTGGAGTACTCCAGGCGGTAGCCCTGGTAAGCCTGACGGATGCCATCCTCATCCTCGCCGGCCTTGTAGTAGTCCTCCATGAAGATGAGGTTGTCGCTGAGGTGGACATGGAAGCTGTTCATCTTGTACCAGGCCATGGTCTTGGAGATCTCCTTGAGGGTCTCCATGGAGGTGGGCTTACGGCCCACGTCCAGCATGAAGCCACGGTTTTCAAACTCGGGGTAGTCCCGGGCGGTGCCCTGGGCGATGGTCATATCGCCGGAGAGCTTCAGAGCCTGGAGCACGGAGCGAGTGCCCCAATAGGCGCCGATGGAGTCGTTGGCCTGGATGACCACCTTGTCGGTGACCACCATGTTGTAGGTCTCCTTGTCAAAGCCGCCCTGGTCGTGGTAGGCCAGCACGATGTCCCCGGTCTGGGGGTTGGAGGTGTCGGAGACAATGGACAGATTGAGGCCGAACAGGTCCCGGATATCGGCCTGGAGTTCCTTGGCCACAGAAGCGTACTTCTCGTCGGCCAGGATGCGGGTGTTCAGGGACAGGGCGTACACCTGGCCCTTCTGCTCCACGGTGGAATACCACTGGGCCAGCTCGGGCACCACGGAGGGCTTCTGGTTGCCCTCGTTGGCCTCGTTCACGCCGGGAATGGTCAGCTTCACAGTGGAAGTACCACAGGTAGCATAGTTCTCCTTCTCACGCACGGTGACGGAGATCTCCACCTGGGTGTTCACCAAGGGGGTGTGGATGGTGCCGTCGGCGCTGACCACCTGCTCGAAGTTGCAGCCCCAAGTGGCTTCGTACTTGGCAGGCACCTCACCGGTCATGACCACCTTGCCATCCTCGATCTTCATGCTGCTGGCCAGAGCGGCAGCGGCAGTGGCAGGAGTGACCACCTCTTCGGACACTTCCTGGTAAACCTCAAACTCGTACATGGACACGTTGTTCCAGTCAGCGCTGTACTTCTCGATCCACACACGCACATACTGCACCTGCACGGTCTCATCGAAGTTCACAGTCTGGATGGGGGCATTGGCCACAGGCAGCTTGCCAGTGAAGGTCTTCTGAGTGTCCCAATTCTTGCCATCGGTGGAAGTCTGCACATGCCACTTGTCGGCGTGGTTGTTCTCCCAGTAGAGGATCACGCTGCGCACGTTGTAGGTTTTGCCCAGATCGTAAGTGATGGTGGGGTTCTTCACGTTCTGGTTGGTGGCCCAGCGGGAGTTGCGATCAGTCTTGTTGCCGTCGCGAGCCTTGTCAGCAGTAAAGGTGGTGCCGTTCTCGTAGTCGGTGGCGGAGGCGGTGACGCCGCTCTGGAGGGCGATGTTGGTGCCCGGTTCCAGCTCTACCACTTCATCGCCGCCGGGAGTACCGGCATCCTCGGGCAGGTGACCGTACACCTCGAACTCACGCACGCCCACGTTGTACCAAGTGCCTACGGAAGCGTCATACTTGGTCACACGCAGACGAACATATTGAGCGGTCACAACATCGGCCAGATCGTGGGAAGGCTCCAACTTCTGATTGCCGGTAATGGTCACACGCTCATCCCACTGCTGGCCGTTGGAGGAGGTCTCAATGACATAATCCCGGATGTTGGACTTCTCATAGAACACCTTGAAGCCGGTGATGGTGCGCTCCTGGCCCAGATTCAGGGTCAGAATGCGCTCGGTGGTTCCCTTGCCGTCGTTGTTGGTACCCCAACGGGAGTCGGCGGAGGTATCCCCGTCAATGGTGGCGGAAGCAGGGTACTTGGCCACTTCCGTATCGGAGGCAGTGGCCACAACACCATTCAGGCGGGCCAGGTTGCCGATCTCATGGACTACCTGATCGCTGCCGTACACCTCAAATTCCCGCACGCCCACGTTGTACCAGTTGCCCACAGAGGGGCCATACTTGGTGACGGACAGCTTGACGTAACGGGCGGTGACGGAGGCGTCCAGTGCGTGGGTCACGTCACGGGCAGCCTCAGCCCCGGTGATGGTGACACAGTCAGTCCACTGGCTTCCGTCCTTGGAAACCTGAATGGTATAGTCCTGGATGTTCTCCTTTTCCCAGAACACCTTGAAGCTGTTGATGGTATAGGCAGCGCCCAGATCCAGCTGGAGCCAGCGCTCGGTGGTGCCTTTGCCGTCGTTGTTGGTGCCCCAACGAGACGTGTCCTCATAATTGCCGTCGATAGTGGCGGAGGGGGGATAGTCTTGGGTCTCGGTATCCGAGGCCGTGGCCACAACCCCATCCAGGCTGGCCAGGTTCACGTCTTCGGCTTTGGGCTCCACAGCCGAGGCCATGAGGCCACCTGTGAGCATGACCGTTGCCAACAGGGCAGCCAGCCAACGCTTGTGGGTTTTCTTCATACGTTACACCTCTTCCTTTCTTTTTGTCTTCTCTGACATATGGGGCAAACATTTTCTTCCGAATCCTGACAAAAAAACAAGACCACATGCCCACTGCTCCCCAGAAAGACCCCATCGTGCTGATACATATCCGAAGCAGTGACACATGTGGTTATGCCTGATTGAACAGTAACATTCCAAAGGTCGCAGCCCCCCTGTCCAGATCAGAAAAGCCTCGACACTGTGCCGAAAATATTGCCTTTGCAATAATAATAACAGAGGATTTTTACCCTGTCCACACACGGAACCGCCAAACCCCAGCACGGATTCTTATGCAAAATATACAACACTACCAAGGTCTCCCCCAGGCTGCTTGCGGGATTTCACATAATCCCCGGCCTCCCAAAAAGCATTTTTTATTAAAAAAGACACTGCTGAGAGATGTTTTTTACCATCTCTCAGCAGTTTTCTTGGGATTTAGACCCTCTCAGTCCATCAGCCCTGACGGCGCTTGCGGGCGGCAGCGGCCAGACCCAGCAGGGCCACGGAGGCGGTCAGAGCGGCCACATACACGGCCACCACGGTGTGGTCTCCGGTCTGGGGCACATTGCCCGCAGGCTTGTTGGTGGGCTGGGCGCTGGGGGCAGCGGTGGCCTCGGGGGCGGGGGTGGCCGTCACTTCGGGGGAGGGGGTCACCTCGGGAGAGGGAGAGACCTCGGGAGAGGGCTCGGGCTCAGTCTCCGTGGTGTGGTTGATGGTGAAGGTGTCCACCACGCTCATATCGCTGGTGCGGTAGGTGGTGATGGTGAAGGCGTCTTCGGACACATCCACCCGGGAGATGTTGGGCACCCGCTCCTGGTTTTGCACGGCGGAATACTCATACTGGGTATCCTGGATGGTGTAGAACTTGGAGCCGGAGGCGGAGTTGGCGGTGACATAGAGGATGCCGTCGGGATCGGTGACGGACTCAGGGATGCCGTCGTTGTTGGCATCGGTGTACTTGTCGGACTGGGTGATGGGGGTCAGGCCGTCCATCATGTAGGTGCGCACATACACGTGGTCGTGGCCCATGAGTACCACGTCGATGTCCAGCTGGTCAAACACAGGCACCAGAGCGTCCCGGCGCTGGAGAATGTCCCCATCCACAGCGTGGCTGGCCACAGAGTACACGGAGTGGTGGAAGGTGACCACTTTCCAATCCACGTCACCGGCGGAGGCGATGGCCTGCTCCATGAAGGCCTTGTGCTCGGCGGTGGACATGCTGTTGCTGTTCAGGGCCAGAAACAGGGTGTTGTTGTACACAAACCAGTAGTCGCCGCCGGCGTTGGTGGCGCCCAGTTCGCTCTCGTTGGGCACGTTGAAGTGCTGGTTGTAGGAGTTGCTGGAGGAGTCGTGATTGCCCACCAGGGTGGCCACAGGGAGGCTGGACAGCTCGGGGTGATTCAGGTAGCCGTGGTACTGGTCCTCGTTGTCGGCGGTGTTCACCTGGTCCCCGGCGGAGAGCAGGAAGTCCACCCCGTCAAACTGGGCGCTGTCGGCGATGATACCCAGGGTCTTGCCCCACCCCTCCGTATCGCTGCCGGCGTTGCCGCTGGCTCCGATCTGGGGGTCACCGGCGAAGGCGAAGGAGAAGGCCCCGGCGGAAGCGGTCTGGAAGGTGGCCACGGCGGACTTGGCCTGGCCGTTGACCAGCTGATAGGCGTAGGTGGTGCCGGCCTCCAGCCCGGTGATGGTGGTCTGGTTGGACCACTGGCCGCTCTCATTGGCCTGGGTGGCGGCGGCGTCAAACTTGGAGGCCGTCTCGGGCATCACACCGTCCACCACCTGGTCGGCGGGGCACACCAGCACGTACCCGGCCTCAGCCTGGGTGGAGTACCAGGTGAGGTTCATCTGGGTGTTGTTGGCGCCCATGGACAGATTCACATCACTCTGCACCTCCAGGGGTTCGGTGCTGGTGGTCAGCTGGGTGAAGTGGAACCAGATGTCGGAACTGGTCTGGCGGTCGTTGTGTACCTCCACGGCGATGGTGTTCTCGCCCTCCTGGAGCATGGACAGGTCGGTGACGGTAAAGGTCTGGGTCTTGGGATCACCGGCGCTGACTCCGGCGTACTCCATGTTGTTGGTGCCGGAGAGGTTGCCCACGTCATAGGCGGCCACCTGCTGGCCGTTGATGTACACGATGGCGCCGTCATCATGCTGCATGGTGCCCTCCAGGCTGGTCACGCCCTCCAGGCTGTCCAGGGTGAAGGTGGTACGGAAGAAATAGGTGGTGGTGTCATTTTTGCCGTCGCAGCCCTCCAGGATGGTGGAGGCCACGAAACCATCCCCCAGATCGGCCCCGCCCCGCTTGGAGCCAAAGGGACCGGCGGCAGTCTTCCACTGGCTGTCGTCAAAGTCGGCCACGGTCCAGCTGTGGGCGTCGTAGCCCTCACTTCCGGCGGTGCCGGCGGGGTCGGTGTTGTTGTCCAGATACTTCCACTGGGTGTTGGCGTCCAGCAGAGCCCCGGTCTCGTTTTCCTGGGCCTGGGGAGCCTGGGCCAGAGAGGGCAGGGCGGCCAGCTGGAGCACCAGGCAGGAGCCGAGCACACCGGAGATGACTTTTTTCGCATTCTTGTGTAACATACTTCTTCTCCTTACTCACATTCTTCGTTCTTACTTATTGAGAAACCTGAGCGGGCTCAGGAATCTTCCAGTTGGGATACACCAGGGCCGAGGCCAGAGAGGCCAGGGGCACGGTGAGGATGACGGCACAGGTGCCGCACAAGCCGTGGGCCAGCTCCAGAGCGATGTAGTCGGAGTGGAGCAGCTGGGTGGGGTCGGTGCCGTAGGTCATCAGCACCAGCAGGGTGGTGAGAGAGCCTCCGGCAAAGGCGAAGATGAGGGTGTTGCTCATGGTGCCGATCATATCCCGGCCCATGCGCAGCCCAGCCTGCCACAGCCCTGCCCCGGTGATGTCCGGGTCGGCCAAACGAACCTCCCACAGCGCGGACAGCAGGGACACCGCCACATCCATTACCGCCCCCACCGAGGCGATCATGGTGGCGGCAAAGAGCACCGTGGAGATGTCCAGTCCGGTGTTTTGGGCGGCCACCAGCAGGTTTTCCGCATCGCTGCTCTGAAAGCCGGTGAGGTGGAGCAGCCGGGAAAAGAGGAGGAAGAGACCGCAGGCCACAAACTCCCCAGCCAGCACCACCCCCACCCCCAACAGGCCCCGGGGGGAGATGCCGTAGATGAGAAACACCGTCACGGCGGTGGAGGCCAGCACCATGGCCAGGCCCGCCAGAACCGGGGAACCGCCGGTGTAGATGAAGGGCACCACAAACCGCAGGAGAAAGACCAGGGAGAAGGCCAGAGCCAGGGTGGCGTAAAAGCCTTTCTCGCCGCCCACCAGCAGCATCAGCAGCAGGAAGATGGCCAGCACCACGCCCAGCCCGATGCTGCGGTCATATTGGTAGATGGTATAGTAGGGCTCCACGTGTTCCGGGGCGTCCACACACACCACCACTCGCATCCCCGCCTTGGCCTGGATGTTGTGGGTGTGGGTGAGGTAGTTGGCAATGGTGAGGGTCTCTCCGCTGTCCAGCTCCACCTTCAGGGTCTGATCCCCCAACATGGGACCGCCGGTGCGGTCGCTGGGAGAGAGGTTCTCTTCCACCACCTCCAGCACGGTGGCGGGAACATAGGAAACGGTGTCGGAGGTCAGGCTGTGAAAGGACACGTCGGGGGTGGGCATCCACACCAGCAGGGTGGTGAGGACTAGGACAGCCAGAGCCAACAGACGCTGCCCCATCCGGGGGCCGTGGAATCGTTGCATGTGGGATCTCCTTCCTGATCTTGCGCTATGAAACATCCTACGCCCCCGCCCCTCAAGTTGCTATCTGGGGGCAGTAAAAGAAATGTAAAGTTCTCGCAAATCTAGTTTCCACAAAAAAGAAACAGAAAACCAATTAAAAAAGTTGTTTTGACAAAGAAACCCTCCCTGTGTTCCCACGGCTTTGGCCAGGATGCACAAGTCCCTGTGGGACAGTTTTCTTCTGAGAGAAACGAGACGAAACCTCTGTATCATATCCCAAAATAAAACAAATTTTTTGTATATTTTAAACAAGCAAATGCCACCGTTTGTGCCATATCCCACGAAATTGGGCCACCGACTCAAGTGCTATATCCACACCCCAGGGAGTGTGATATCATGAAGTAGTTCGGGAGGGGGCTCATAGGTCCCTCCAATCTAAGAAAAGAGAAAGGATTGGGTGACGGTGAAGAAATCCATCAGCATGCTGCTGGCTGGGGCGTTGACGCTGTCTCTGGCTGTGCCGGTGTCCAACCTGGCCCGGGCCGAGCAGCCCAAGGCCGACACCGCCTACGGCACCACCTACTATTTGGACTCCGGCGTTGGCAAGACCGACGGGGACGGCCTGACCCCCGAAAACGCCTTCGACAGCCTGGAGGACGTCAATTCCATGACCTTCCAGCCTGGGGATCACATCCTCATCAAGGCCGGGACCCAGTACACCGGCACCCTGTGGCCCAAGGGTTCGGGCTGTGAGGGGTATCCCATTGTCATTGACATGTACGGAGAGGGGGACAAGCCCCTCATTGACGGCGACGGGGCCTACTTCATGCCCCAGGTCAAGGACTGGCAGGGCCCCTTCACCGGGGAGAGCGGGGACCAGATTGGCGCCGCGGTGTACCTGTACAACCAGGAATACATTGAAATCAACAACCTGGAAGTGAAAAACCAGGGGGACGATGTGAACCGGGACCGCAGCGGCATCCGGGTGGAGGGCTATGACTACGGCGTCATCCACCACATCTACATCCGCAACTGCTATGTCCACGACGTGCGGGGCTACAACGGCCAGGACGACATCTACCCCGTGGTACCCACCAACCCCGACGGCAGCCCCCTGGACGGCTATGTGGGCGGGGATCAGTCCAACCCCAACACCTCCAACACCTTCTGGGGCGCCCGCACCACCCACCGCACCGGCGGCATCAACTTTGTCACCTACACCGCCCGGCTGCCCGAGGCCCCGAACAAGTTCAACGTGCGGGTGCAGGAGCTGGATACCACCAAGAAGATCACCACCTTTGACGGCATTCTCATTGAGAACAACACCGTGGAGAACTGCCAGGCCAACGGCATCACCACCACCAACGTCAAGGGCACCCTGGATGATGTGGATTTCCGCCACACCAACGTGGTCATCCGGGGCAACTACGTGCACAATGTCACCCGTTCCGGCATCATCCCCATCTACACCAACGGGGTGCTGGTGGAGTACAACAAGGTGGACACCTTCCAGAGCACCAACGAGGGCTATGGCTGCGGCATTTGGTGCGACCGTGCCAACAACATGGTGTTCCAGTACAATGAGGTGTGCCATGGTGTCAACGGCATGGACGGCATGGCCTTCAACCTGGACGACATGACCCGGGACGGCGTCATCCAGTACAACTACACCCACGACAACTACGGCGGCGGCTACATGCTCCACGTGCGCCAGAAGTCCTACAACCGCAACAACACCATCCGCTTCAACCTGTCGGTGAACGACAGCGGCGTGTTTGCAGACCACAACGCCCAGATCGTGGCGGTGGGTGAGACGGACATCACCAAGCTGGAGAGCGCCAAGGTGTACAACAACACCTTCATCTCCAACAAGGACTGCCACGCCGTGTACCAGGGGGACGAGGTGGACTACACCAACAACATCTGGCACTTCACCAACCCCACCGTGGCCAATCGCAAGGACTGCTTCTACCCCGGCGCCAACTCCTCCTTTGACAACAACGTGTATGTGGGCTGTGTGGCTCCCACCGACCAGAATAAGCACACCGACGATCCCCAGTTTGTGGGCGGAAATAGCCTGTTTGGGCTGGACAAGGCCGCAGCCTTCGCCGCTGCCTCCCTGAAGAGCTCCTCTCCCTATGTGGGAGCGGGTGTGACCGTGGCAGACAACGGCGGGAAGGATATCCTGGGCGGCAGCCTGGACACCCTGAACCTGGGCGCCTTTGCCGGGGCTGGACATGAGACTGCCCCCACCGCCCAGACTTACACCCCCAACGAGGTCACCAAGTACCTCTCCGACGGCACCCAGCAGACCCAGGTGATCAACGAGACCGCCTCCGAGGCCAACACCCAGTGGGTCAACACCACCTTTAACTCCAAGAGCGTCATCTACACCAAGAAAGAGGGCAATTATCTGGAGTTTACCATGGTGGGTACCGGCGGCACCTTCACCCTCAAGCGGGGCGGAGGTGCTGGTAATGTGAAGCTGGTGGCTTATCAGGACGGCCAGGAAGTGAAGTCTGAGACCGTCAACACCTACAACGCCACCGCTGACACCATCACCGTGGACGCGCTGCGCAACCTGTCCCAGACCAATGAGAGCTACACCATCCGCGTCTACAACGCCGAAAACGGCAAGGCTTCCAACTTCGTTTCCTTCACCTCTGAGGTGGCTCAGACCACCCAGCCCGGCTGCACCAACGATGCCATCGCCGGGGTGGTGGTGGAGCAGCCCATGGCCCAGACCATCCCCTATGGCCAGACCTCCGTATCGGTGGACCTGGCCTCCCACGTGTACTTCCGCACCTGCCAGGCCAAGCAGGCCCAGGCTGAGGTGACCTATACCGTGGACAATGGGGCCCAGGTGGAGGGGAATACCATCACCTTCACCGCCCCCGGCACCTATACCGTCACCGCCCAGGCCACGTACCACGATGTCACCGTCACCGATACGGTCACTGTCACCGTGACCCAGGGCCGTGAACCCCAGGTGAACGTCCCCGCCGTGGATACCCGTGCCCTCACCGGGCTCATTGCCACCTGCGAGGGCCTGGACCTGACCATGTATCAGCAGGTCCGTCAGGACATCTTCACCCAGACCCTGGCCCAGGCCAAGGCCCTGCTGGACAGCGAGGGCTACACCCAGGCCCAGGTGGACGAGATGGTGACCCTGCTCACCGCTGCCAAAAATGGCCTCTCCCTCATCCGTGCCAACGCCGAGGACAGCGTGGTGGTGAAAAGCGGAAACTGGGTCAACCTCACCGACACCACCCTGGACGGGGGCAAGGCCCTGAAGGCGGACAAGACCTCTGACACCATGGAAGTGCAGTTCTTCGGCCACGAGATCCACGTCTTTGGCCGTAAGGCAGTGGGCGTGGGCATCATGACCTTCACCGTCACCCGCCTCAGCGACAACCAGGTGGTGCACACCCAGACGGTGGACGGCTACAACGCCGAGAAGCTGGATCAGCAGGAGCTGTTTGCCTGGACCGGTGAGACCAATGACCAGTACCGCCTGACCATTGGCAACACCGGCAACCACAATCCCAACGGCAATGGCAGCACCAACGTGATCATCGACTACTTCACCTTTAACCTGGACCAGACCAAGCTGGCCGATGTCACCGCCCTCCAGCAGGCCCTGGACAAGTTCGGTGCCCTCAACGGAGCCGACTACGATGCGGAACTGTGGCAGGCCACGGTGGATGCCGCCCAGGCTGCCCGTGGGGTGTATGTGGATGCCACGGCCAGCCAGAAGGCGGTGGATGATGCCGCGGCCGCTCTGGAGCAGGCCATGAAGGACCTGGTAGCTACACCCGAGCCCACGGCAAGCCCCGAGCCCACGGCAAGCCCCGAGCCTACGGCAAGCCCTGAGCCCACGGCAAGTCCCGAGCCCACGACAACCCCCGCACCCACGGCCCAGCCCACCGCTGAGCCCACCCAGGTGCCCCAGCCCACCCAGGGCCCTGTGACCACGGATGCCCCCCAGGCCACTCAGCAGCCTGGAGAGGTGCCTCCCACCGGGGACAATGCCCCGATGGCTGTGATGACCGGGGTGCTGCTGGCCAGTGCCATGGCCTTTGGCGGCCTGGTTGTGGCTAAGAAGCGGCGCCAGTCCTAAAGTTCAAACCCGATAGAGAAAAAATATCCGGGGCAAGCATCGCTTGCCCCGGACGTTGAGCGTGTCGAAAAAGTTCGACACGCTTCTCGAAAATGCCAGCATTTTCTCGAGGGGATGCAGCCCGCTGCGCGCATCCTTGGGTCAAAGGGCGACCCAAGGCCACACTGGCGGGCTGAGAAGTGTTTTTTCCGATGCACATGTCCCCGGAAAAAACAGATTTCAATTTATTTTCCCGCCCCTGGGCGGGAAAACTCTGCTGAGGGCTTTGTCCTATGCAAGATCCCTTCTGCTTCTTGCACAGGTATTAGCTTTTTTGATAGTCTGAACGTCCGGGGCAAGCGTCGCTTGCCCCGGACGTTTTTTCTTTGTTATTGCTTGTTATAGCTTCTGTTTGAGCTGATAGAGGAGGTTCAGCGCCTCGATGGGGGTGAGGGTGTCCACGGCGGTATTCCGCAAGGTCTCCAGCACCTCGCCGCCGGTGAGATCTCCCAGGGTCATCTGCTCCTGAGCAGGGGCGGACACGGTGCCCACCGGGGCCACCGCCCCCTGGCTCTCCAACTGGGCCAGAATCTCCCGGGCCCGGGTGATGACGGGAGCGGGCACGCCTGCCAGCTTGGCCACCTCAATGCCGTAGCTCTGGTCGGCCCCACCGGGGACGATTTTGCGCAAAAACACAATGTCGTCCCGCTTCTTTTTCACGGCGATGTGGAAGTTTTCCACCCCGGACAGCTCCTCGGCCACAGCGGTGAGCTCGTGGTAGTGGGTGGCAAAGAGGGTTTTGGCCCCCAGCTTTTTAGCATTGGCGCAGTATTCCAGCACCGAGCGGGCGATGGACATGCCGTCATAGGTGGAGGTGCCCCGTCCGATCTCGTCCAGAATGAGCAGGGAGTGGCGGGTGGCGTTTTGCAGCAGCTGGGCTACCTCGCTCATCTCCACCATGAAGGTGGACTGTCCGGCAGCCAGGTCATCGGAGGCCCCAATGCGGGTGAATACCCGGTCCACCACGCCGATGTGGGCGTACTGGGCGGGGACGTAGGAGCCCATCTGGGCCATGAGGACGATAAGGGCCACCTGGCGCATGTAGGTGGACTTGCCCGCCATGTTGGGCCCGGTGATGATGGACAGGCGGTGCTGGTCCTCGTCCATGTGGGTGTCGTTGGGCACAAAGAGGGAGTCTTTCAAGGTGTGCTCCACCACCGGGTGGCGGCCCTCCTGGATGTCCAGCACCCCGCTTTCATCCACCACCGGGCGGCAGTAATTGCGCTCCACCGCCACCGTGGCAAAGGAGAGCAGCACATCCAGCTGAGCCACACAGCCCACTGCCCGCTGCACCGCCCGCACCTGGGCGGATACGGTGTCCCGCAGCTGGCAAAACAGCTGGTACTCCAGGGCGGTGATGCGGGTCTGGGCGGAGAGGATCTCATGCTCCAGGTCTTTGAGCTCCTGGGTGATGAATCGCTCACAATTGACCAGGGTCTGCTTGCGGATATAGTCCTGGGGCACCAGGTCGTAGTTGGACTTGGACACCTCGATGTAATAGCCGAACACCTTGTTGTAGCGCACCTTCAGGCTCTTGATGCCGGTGCGCTCCTTTTCCCGGCCCTCCAGGGCCAATACCATGCCCGCGCCGTTGTTGAGGATGTCTCGCAGGTGGTCCACCTGCTCATCGTACCCGGGGCGGATGAAGTCGCCCTCCCGGATGGTGAAGGGGAGGCGGTGGTCGTCGGTCTCGTCCCGGATGGCCCCGTCAATGGCCTGCTGCAACTCCTCCAGGCCCAGCATTCCGTCCTTGATGCCCTCCATGGCCCGGCCGGTGAGGGCCTCCAGCTGGGTGGCCAGGGCGGGGAGCATCCCCAGGCCCTGGGCCAGGGCCTTCATGTCCCGGGCGTTGGCGGAGCCGTAGCCCACCTTGCCGATGAGCCGTTCCAGGTCGGGGATTTGGCGCAGGGTGTGGCCCAGTTCCTCCCGGGCCACCAGGTTGTCCACCAGGGCCGCCACCCCGTCCTGACGGCGGGTGATGGCCAGGGGGGAGCGGAGAGGCCGCTCCAGCCAGGCACGAATCATCCGGTGGCCCATGGGGGTGCGGGTGCGGTCCAGCACCCACAGCAGGGAGCCCTTTTTGTCCTTGCTGCGCATGGTCTCGGTGAGCTCCAGGTTGCGCCGGGCGGTGAGGTCCAGCTCCATATACAGCCGCTGATCCGGCTGCTCCACCACCAGGGGGCCCAGGTGGGTGAGATCGGTTTTCTGGGTGTCCAGAAGATAGCTGGCCAAAGCGCCCGCCGCCTGATGGCACAGGGGGCTTTCCGCAGGCAGCTGGGCCCCGGCGGGGCACAGGCCGCACACCCCCAGGGCCGCCATGGCCCGCTGGGGTTCAAACCGCTCTTCCTCCCCCACCTGACACAGACAGTCCAGCCGCTGGCGGAGAAAGTCCACCAGTTCCCGGTGCTGGGCGGCCTGGGGGGAGAGCATGGCCTCGCTGGGCGGGCAGGCAGACAGCTGGTTGCACAGGTGGGGCAGCCAGTCGGTGCCGGAGAAGGGGGTGGTGTGGAATTGTCCCGTGGACACGTCACACACCGCCACGGCCGCCTGGTCCCCGTCCACATACACCGCGCAGATGTAGTTGTTGTTGTTCTCGTCCAGCATCACGTCATCCATGGCGGTGCCGGGGGTGACGATGCGCACAATGTCCCGTTCCACCAGACCCTTGGCGGTGGCGGGGTCCTCCATCTGCTCACAGATGGCCACCTTGTACCCCCGCTTGATGAGCCGGGCGATGTAGTTCTGAGCCGAGTGGTAGGGCACCCCACACATGGGGGTGCGCTCCTCCTCCGGCTTGTTCCGGTCCCGGGTGGTGAGGGTGAGCCCCAGCTCCTGGGCGCCCACCTTGGCGTCCTCGTGGAACATCTCGTAAAAGTCCCCCAACCGGAAGAAAAGCAGGCAATCGGGATTGTCCTGCTTGATTTTTAGATATTGTTTCATCATGGGGGTGAGTTCCGCCATGGGTGCACGACCTTTCTATCTGTTCTTGCTGCGCAAGTTGCGATATCCGTTTTCCAGGGGCACGCCCAGCCTAGGGACGCGCTCCGCTGTGGGTCCATTTTGAGTGGCCAAAATGGACGAAAAGCCACCAAAGGGAGTTCCCTTTGAAAACCCCAGAGTTTCATTGTTTGTACCGGGGTGAGGCCCAAGTCGGCCCTGGGACTGGTGGGCAACCTTTTAAAGCCAGAAAAGCGGGGTGGATTCCAGAAGGAGGGGGAAGGCCCCTCCTTTGGCGATTCTTTCGTCTCTTTCTCATCGCTGAGAAAGAGACCCCAGCGGAGCGTCCCCGCCAGGGACGCAGGGTTATACCTGAGAAATCAGAGAAGCACAGGCCTTCATAGAAGTGAAATTATCCCTCAAACTGGGTAATCACATACACATATCGGATGTTTTCCACATCCGCGCTGGGGGCGAGCACTCCGGTGCGGCTGATACCGTCGGCCTCGGTCTGAATGCTCTCGATTTTGCCCACCAGCAGCCCGCCGGGGTACTTGTCGCCCAGCCCCGAGGTGGTCACCTGGTCCCCGGTGACCAGCTGGGCATCCTGGGGAATGTAGGTCAGCTTCAGCTTTCCCTCCCCCATCAGGGCGAAATCTCCCTGGGCCATGGCGCTCTCGTCGGTGCGGGACACCCGCACCCCCAGCTCCAGACCCGGGTCCAGCACCGTGGACACCAGCGCCCAGGAGCTGCCCACGTCTTCCACCACACCCACCAGGCTGCCGTACTGGTCAATGACGCAGTCGCCCTCGGCCACATCCTGGTCGCTTCCGGCGTTGATGGTGATTTGGCGGCCCCAGTTGGTGGTGGAACGCTGGGTGACGGTGGCGGAGGCATAGGTCCAGTCCGGGTGTTCCCGGGCCACCCCCAGCAGCTCTTGCAGCCGCTCATTTTCCCGCAGGGCGTCCTGGCTCTCCCGCACCTGCTCCTCCATCTCGGCCAGCTGCTTTTTGAGCTCCTCATTTTCCGCCAACAGCTGGTCATACCCGGTGAGACGGTCATACTGCCCCTGGAACCAGCCGGAGATGCCGGAGGTCACCGAACCCACAGGGTTGGTGACGATGCGCACCACATTGGTGATGGGGTTGACCCCGGAAATGGCGGAGACAATGGCCAGCAAAGCCGCCAGCAACACCGCTGCCACCACCAACAGACCTCCATTGTCCCGGAAAAATCGCTTCATAGTTCCTCCCGTTTAGTGGTCGGCCATCTGGAACAGATCCAGGCCAAAGACCGCCAAAATCCGGCTCAGGCGGAAGATGGGCAGGCCCACCACGTTGAAATAGTCCCCTTCAATGCCGGACACCAGCATAGCCCCCAGGCCCTGGATGCCGTAGGCTCCGGCCTTGTCCATGGGCTCTCCGGTGGCGATGTAGTGGGAGATCTCCTCCGGCTCCAACTCCCGGAAGGTGACGGTGGTGCACTCGTGCTGGGTGACCATCTGGTCGCCCTGGATGACGGTGAGGCCGGTGTACACATAGTGGCGGTTGCCGGACAGGGCGGAGAGCATGGCAAAGGCGTCACGCTGGTCGGCGGGCTTGCCCAGCACTGCTCCCTCCAGAGCCACCACGGTGTCGGCGGCGATGATGATGTCGTCAGGGTCTGCATGTCCCGCCACCGCCAGGGCCTTGCGCCGGGACAGCTCCTCCACCACCTGGGCGGGGGGCATGTGCTCTTCCACCGTCTCGTCCACCTCAGGCGAGGTGACCTTAAAGCCCCGCAGCCCCATCTGGCTGAGCAGTTCTTTCCGCCGGGGGGACTGGGATGCCAAAATAATGTCCATAAGAAAGGTTCCTCCTTATCATATGACGTCCCCATCCTATTGTAAGAGGAGGTGTCAGAAAAAAAGTCTCGCAGAGTTCGCGCCCGCAGCAGGGTGCAACCTTCCGGTGGAAAAGGCCAAGCCTTTTTCACCGAATGCTTTACTCTACGTCACGATAATAGAGTCCACGGGTATAGGAAGCGGGGGCAGCATTCCCCACGCCCTGGTAACGCTGTACCATCTCCACCACGGTCTGGGCGTCTTCGGTGGTAAACAGCAGGTTCAATGCGGACACCCCCGCCCGGAGATAGTCCCCGGCCTTGTCCGCCAAAAAGAGGGTGTCGGAGTTGAAAATCTCGTTGCGGCAGCCCCAGGCCTTCAGCACCGGGAAGCCCACCCCACGCCGGTCGGTGAGGGTGTTGCCGTTGCCGCAGCAGCACTGGCCCGCCCCCGCCTTCATGGCGCAGTTTTCCGTAATCATCAGGGGCAGACGGCCATAGGCGATGAGCTCCATGGGCACCGTCTTGGACAGGTCCCGGATCTGGGCCAGCTTCAGCTCGAAAGATGCGGTGAGAGAGGCAAGGCCCAAGGAGCGATAGCCTTCCACCCCGTGGCTGTTGAACACCTCCAGGCCGTAGTCGCCGTGGAGGGTGAAGCCCAGGTCCCGGGCCACATCCAGAAGCCCCAGGTTGCCCACCAGGGCGTGGGTCATCCCCAGGTCCCGGCACTGGGTCAGCTGCTCTTTCAGGGTGTCCATCTCCCCGCCATCCCAGCAGATGCGGGGGAGCGCCACCGCCGCCTGGATGCCTCGGGCGAGGATGTCCGCCACCACATCGGGGTGGCTGGCGGCCTCGTCCACGGGCAGGGCGATGCGATCCGGTTGGGTCTCCAGCAGAGCGGGAGAGCACTGGCCGGCGCTTCGCAGGGTGACGTGGAGGGCGGGGACCTGGGTGGAGTTTGCCACCTTGGGCAACGGCTCATAGGGGAAGTGCCGCCGTTGGGGCAGGGCGGTGCGCTGGGCGGAGAGCTGCTCCACCGCCTCCCGGCGCAGGGCGTTGAGGGCGGAGCGGGGCAGGGACAGGCCCTCTCCCACGTCCGTCTGACGCTCGGTCACCCGGTAGGGGGTGCCTCCGGTCTTGGACAGCTGGTCTGCCACATCCTCCCCGGTGAGGGGACGGGTGCGGGCGGGCTCGGGCACCGGCCCGGTGACGGTGACGGTGTGGCCGTCTCCATCGGTGAGGGTGAGGGCGGCGGGCTGTCCCGCCTGAATGGTGGTGTGCAGGGACACGGGGACCAGCTGGGTGGGCTTGTCGTACCCGGCCCGGGCGGCGGCAAACAACTCCTTGGGTTCCGGCTGCTGCTCCCGCACCCCAAACATGTGGGCCCCCTGGTTGCCCATAAAATAACCATCGGTAAAGCCCTGGCGGGAGAAGGCGGCGGTGAGCTGGGCCACTTCCTCTTGGGTGGGCTCCCGGCCCTCCCGCAGAGCGTCGGCATAGATTTTGGTGACCACCCACACGTATTCCGGCCGTTTCATCCGGCCTTCAATCTTGGCGCAGGCCACCCCCATGTCCTGCAATTCCTGCAGGTGTCCGGCCAGGGACATATCCTTGAGGGAGAGGGGGTAGCGGTCTGCCTTACCATTCCAGCCGTAGCTCAGGCGGCAGGGCTGGGCGCACAGGCCCCGGTTGCCGCTGCGTCCCCCCAGCACCGAGGAGAAGAAGCACTGCCCCGAGTAGCACATGCACAGAGCCCCGTGGACAAAGGTCTCGATCTCGATGGGGGAGTGCTGGCAGATGTAGGCGATTTCCTTCCGGGACAGCTCCCGGGACAGCACCGCCCGGGTCAGGCCCAAGTCGGCGCACCGCTTCACCCCGTCCAGGTTGTGAATGGTCATCTGGGTGGAGGCGTGGAGGTGTACATCCGGGGCCACCTGGCGCACCACCTGGAGCAGGCCCATGTCCTGCACCAAAATGGCGTCCACCCCCAGGCTGGAGGCTTCCACAGCCACCTGGGCAGCCTGGGACACCTCCCGGTCGGAGGCCAAGGTGTTGAGGGTGAGGTACACCTTTACCCCGTAGAGGTGGCACAGGTGAATGGCCTCTTGCAGCTCGGCGGCGTCAAAGTTGCGGGCGTTGCGGCGGGCGTTGAAGGGGCCATAGCCCAGATACACCGCATCCGCCCCGGCGTACACGGCCGCTCGAACCGCCTCGGGGCTGCCCGAAGGGGATAAAATCTCCATAGTTGTCCTCCGTATCCGGTTTATTTCTTGGGCTTCTCCTGGCGGGGGTGCTTGGCCTGGTGCAGCTCCATCTTCAGCTGGGCATTCTCCTCCAGCAGGTCCTTGATCTGCTGGCGCAGGTTCTCCCCAGACTCCTTGTCCTTCAGGTACTGGTCGGCGATGTTCAGACAGGTGAGCAGGGCACAGTCCACCTGATTCATCTCGCTGCCCTCCAGGGTCTGGCGCAGCTGGTCATTGACAAAATCCGCCACCTGGTGGACGTACTCTTCCCCTTCCTGGGCCAGAAGGACATAGTTGCGCCCGGCCACCCGGACAGTCACACGATTTTGCATGGAAATTCCTCCTTGTGTCTATGGTTTTCCAAGTCCACAGCAAATGTCTGCTGATATTTTTACAGCTTGACATTATATCACAACAGGGGGAAAAAAGAAATGAAAAAACACCTGTGTTCCCAGTTTTTTCTGCCTCTCATGGGCGGGGAAACTTTCTCTTGTGGTGGGGCGTATTTTCGAGTATGGTAAAACTAGAGAGAAAGGGGGGACCGAGATGCCACCGGACGAATACCTGGAGCAGCTGTACCGGGAACTATATCCGCTGCTGCTGCGCTATGCCCAATCTGCCCTGGAGGGGGATGGGCTGCTGGCGGAGGAGGTAGTGCAGGAGGCCTTTTCCATTGCCTGGGGCAAGGTGGAGGCCCTTATGGGCAGCCCCAACCCCCGGGGCTGGATGATGGAGACCGTGAAACATGTGGTTCAGAACACCCGTAGAAGCCGGGACAAGGCCAGGTGGGCGGTGGAAGCAGCCCTGGCCTCCGCCAAAGATGTGCGTGTCACCGACCAGGAGGATTTGGACGTCATATATGGGGACTTGGTGGGGCAAGGGGCGTATGAACTGATGAAAGAATACGCCTTGGAGCACCAGACCGTGGAGGAGCTGGCCCGGGCCAGGGGCATTTCCCTGGAGGCCTGTAAAAAGCGGGTGCAGCGGGCCAGAAAGCAGCTGAAAAAATATTTTGAAAAAGACCAGGAAAAAGTGTCCCCTAGAGAGGACGACCCGACATATACCAAGTGAAAGGAGGAGCCAGGTATGAGGACACACCGGAACGAGGCGCGCAAGTCCCGGGAGGAGCTGGCCCAAATGGGCACGGAGAAACTCAAAGAGATCATTCGCCTGGATTCCCAAGGGGTGGAGATATACCCCACCGAAGATATTTTGTACATTCTGGAGTTGATCGTCCACCGGGAGAAGACGCCGGAGGAGATCCAAGCGGAGACAGCGGCGGCCTGGAGCCGTTTCCAGCGGGACTATCTCGACCGGGAAGAGGAGACCCAAGCCCCCACACCAGACAAGGTGCGGCGGTGGAAGCGGCGGCCCCGTGGCCTGGGGGCCATCGCTGCGGCCCTGGCCCTGGTGTTTGTGGGGCTGCTCACAGCTCGAGCAGCCGGATGGGACATTTTAGGCGGATTGGCCAAATGGAACGACGAGTTCTTTACCTTCGGCAGTTTGGAGCCAGAGGATCCTGTGGATGTGGAGCCAGAGGATATTGACACGGTTTCCCCAGACCAGAAGCAAGAATCGGAGATCATCACGCCTGAAGTTCTGGAGTATGACACCTTGCAGGAGGCTTTGGATGCCTGCGGGATTACAGAGGTGAAGGCGCCTACTTGGTTGCCGGAGGGGTGCCAGTTCCAAACCGTGGAGCAGAGTTGCAACCCGGATGGGACATTCTACGAACTGTATGCCACATATAAATATCAAGAAAATTTGCTGGCCATTAATGTGATACCCGTAGGACCAGATTCTGCTGGTATAGAGAAAGTAGAGAAACCGGTGGACACAACAGACATGCACGGACATACGGTATATATCATTAAAAACATTAACAATTTTACCGTTGCATGGAAAATACAAAGATATGAGTTTTATTTGTTTGGACCGAGTCAAACTGATCTGGAGAAGATTGCGCAATCTATGCTGGCATAGGTTTGAGAGGTGAGAAAATATGAAAAGAAGGTGTGCGGTGGCACTGTTGGCCGTGTTACTCTTCGTCGTGTGGGGCAGTACTCAGGGATACGCTGCGCAAGCACGGGCCTCTGAAGAGATTATGTCCTTCTATGCCACGATTTCAAAAAACAATCAGGGACAATTAAGTATTTATTTTTCAATTAAATGCAGAACCAATATGGATGCCCTAGGGACCACCAGTATTGTGGTGCAGCGGTTTAATGGTACCAGTTGGGTAGCTGAGTACACGTTTAACATCAGGGAGTATCCGAAAATGCAAATAAACAACAAGAGTAGTTACTCGGCGACTTTGTCGTATTCGCCTGACAAACGAGGAGCTCAATATCGAGCCATGGTATTTTTCTATGCCAGGAATTCTGCTGGATCCGATACAGCAGTAAAAACAACAAACATTGTTACATCGTAGGACAAATGGCAGCATTTGGAGAAAACGGGTTGAGAGATAGCTGCCCCTAACAAAAGCACGTACAAGCGAATACACACTGGAGGTGAGTCCCATGTGGTGTGCATGCATGACAGATGACAGAAAAGAGCAGCTGTAAAGCAGAGAAAGGAGTTATTCACATGAAGAAAGTAAAAAAGCTGAGAAAGATTCTGCTTTTGGCGTTGGCTTGCAGTCTACTGATGTCCTTGGTGTGTGTCAATGCCTTTGCTGGATCAACCATGTTTGAGGGGACACATAATGGGGTTTACTATCAGACACGCATTGGTTTGAATTCCAAGAATGGGTACGCAAATCTCCAGTATGGGGAAGAATCATTGTTGCGCATAGAGGGGGAAGCGAGAGCAACAATAGTTGGAACAACTAGAAAAATACCTTTTAATCAGAGCAAACCCAAGGCAACCGAGGTATCTTGTCTTTTTACTGGGGGAGGAGAATATAGGATGGAAAATGTGTGGGCTAATTACTATGTGAAATTTGCTAAGCTGGAAACCATGTACGCGAGGGCCTAGAGACAAGAAGTATGATATGATAGGATGAGAAGATGAAACGAGGGAAAACAATCTGGCTACTGTCCTTTGCTCTGGGATTGGTGGGGCTGACCGGGTGCGTGGGAACTACCCCTGAGCAAACGTCGTCAAACGATATCGACTATAACCAGTACATTGCGGCACAGGGATTTGCGGCGTATACTCAGGATGCCTATTTTTTTCACAGTGATCGTCAAGTGACCGTTCTCAGCCCCTCTCTATTAGCCCCGGCGGTGCCCATCTGTTCCCGGGCAGATTGCCGCCACGGGGCTGGGGACTGTCCGGCCTATTTGGTGGCCAGTGGCATTTGCCCCTATGGGGAGAAACTGTATTACACATACTACATTTGGGACGACACGGCGACGTCCCAGGTGGGGCTGTACCGGATGGACTATGACGGCGGGAACCGGGAGCTGGTGCAGGTGCTGGATATGGACGTGGGGGCCAGTTCCATGTATGAGACCAACATGGGGTGTGGCTATCTGGTGGTGAACTTGTATCAGTGGCAGACCCACGGGCAGGTGCAGACGGTCTATCTGTTCTCCTTGGACCGCCCCCAGGACCAGCCGGTGGTGCTGTTTACCAACCGGGAGGAGGTGGAGGCCGCTCAGCAGGAAGTGTCCTCCGACCCCTCCTTTTCCCTGGGGGGAATCCCCGGCATCCCATCGGTGGTGTCGACGTATCTGGTGGATGACTGGGTATTTTATGACATCACTTTGGACGAGGGTTGTACCCTGTACGGCTACCACATCCCCACGGGGGAGACCATCGCCGTGACAGAGGAGTGGAGGCCGGCCGCACCCCTGAGCCTGAACGATGGGGTGTTGTACTGGCGAAGGCCGGGGGAGCCCATCTGTGCCCAAAACCTGGAGACGGGGGAGCGGACGGAGTACCGGGGAGACCTGCCCCAGGAGGACCAGTACTATGCCAGCTGTGACGACCGATATTTCTACCTGGTACCTAAGGAGGAGGTCAGCGGGCTGCCCGCCCTGTCTGTCTACGACTACCAGGGGAATCTGGTGCAGTCCTTTGACCCGGGTGCCACAGAGCAGCACATTCAGTATTCGCTCTCCTCCCCACAGTATGTGTTTTTCGCCAACTACGAGGATGCAGGGGTGGAGCCCGTGTATTACCTGGAAAAGGACGCCTTGGCAAAGGGCCAGGCACAACTGACCAAGCTGGAGTGATAGGGATGAGGGAACTCAGGCGTGTCTTTGTAAACCGAATCTGGCTGGGAGTGGCCGCAGCGCTGCTGGTGTGCGGTCTGGCCCTCTATGTCCAGCAGCAGCAGGCGCAGTTGGGCTGTTCGGTGTCCGACTATGCCAAGTATAACAATCAGTGGTGTCACACCCTGGCCCAGCAATCCTGGGAGGAGGGTTTGGAGGCCCTGAGTTGGGAGCAGACGGCTCAGCTGGGATGGGCTGTGGCCCGGTTTTATGCCCAACTGGAGGAGAGCGGCGCCCACTCGGACCAGGAGATGCTGGCCCATTACCGGGAGACATACCCCGACTTTGACCAGCAGCTCCAGGCGGTACGGGAGGGGACAGACCCCCAGGACGATGGGGCGGCCTATACGGCAGCCACCCGATGGTTGGAACGGTTGACCTACCTGTCGGGGTATGGGGAGAAAGTGGAAGGGGTGGTGGCCCAGGCCCAGCTCATCCAGAGCAACCCCTTCTTCTCCACCCCCGGCACCTTCACCTACCGCAATGCGGACAAGACCCGGGCAGACTACCAATCTGCGGCGGAGGTGAAGTTGGAACCCACCCGGGACGACGTGCTGGTCTCCTTGATGGAAAACCGCACGGCCCTGGTGTTTGCCCTGTGTCTGATGGGAGTGACGGTGGTGCTGCTGCTGGAGCCTCGACGGCTGGGGCTGGAGGACGTAGAGCGCAGCTGTGCCCGGGGTAGGACGGTTGTGGCGCTCTGGCGGGCCGGGGCCCTGGCCCTGTCTGCTGTGGTAGCCACCGTGTTGTTCCAGGGTGGTGTGTTGGCGGCTGGGGTGGCGCTCTACCGTCAACCCATTGCCCTGGATGCTCCGGTGCAGTCCATATCCCTGCTCCAATCCTGGGCGGCCCCCACCAGCGTGGGTGGCTTCCTGGTTTGGTACTTTGCCATGACTGCGGCGGGACTGTGGGCGGCGGGGCTGCTGCTGTGGCTGGTGCTGTCCCGGCTCCGGTCTCTGCCTCTGGGGCTGGTGCTGTGCGGTGGGGTTCTGCTGGTGGAATACCACTGGTTTGACAGCTATCAGGTCAACGATGCCCTCTACCCTCTGGCCAGCCTGAACCTGTTTCATCTGCTCTACCCAGCTTCGACGGCCGGGCGGTATTTGAACTACAACTGGTTGGGCTATCCGGTGCGGGAGCGGGTGGTCATGGCGGCGGTTTTGGCGGGGCTGGTGGCGATATGCATGGCCTTGGCCCTCCTCAGTGCCCACGTTGCCAAAGGCGGGGCCCGGTACAGCCCACTGAGCCGGGTCGTAGAGCGTCTGATGCAGCGGCTGCACCAGAGGGCAAGGCCCCGACTCCTGTGGGTATATGAGGCCCGAAAGCTGCTGCTTTATAGCGGCGGCGTACTGTTTTTGGCGGCGGCTGCCTTCCTTCTGTGGAAGTTGGAGGCGCCCCCCTCCCAGCAGGGGATGGCGGAGGCGCTGTTGACGGAATATGTCCAGAGTTACCAGGGGCCTTTGAACCAGGATACACGGGCTGTCATCTCCCAGGAATCGGAGCGGGCGGACCAGGCCTATGCTCAGGCCTTGGAAGCAGAGGTAGACGGCATGACCCTGGAATACTACGCCGCTCGCCGCTGGGCGCTGGACACCCTGGAACAGCGGTATACCCAGCTGCTGGAGATGGAGCAGGCGGGGGCAGAGGGTCTGGCCCTGGTGGACGAACAGCCCTATGAGCGCATCTTCGGCGACACCGGGGAAGGGCTTCGCACCCAAGGAGCTGTGGTGGTGCTGTTGGGGCTGTGCCTGTTGGTGCCGGGGTGTTTTGCCCTGGAGAGCCGCTGTGGTATGGGGCTGTCCCTTTGGAGTACGCCCAGAGGGAGAGGCCGCCTGTGGCGCAGCAAGGCCCTGCTGGCCCTGGCCCTGACCGTGCTGCTGTGGCTGGCTTGGACGGGACGAGAGTTGAGCCTGTTTGCCCAGCTGGGCGGCAGGTGGGAGATGGTGCGGGACATCAGCGGGCAGAGCCTCTTTTTCTGGAATGAGGGGCTGGGCAGTTTACCCCTATGGGTCTATATGGCGGTGTTTTATGCCCTGCGCCTGCTGGGACTGATCTCAGCCTGTGGGGTGGTGCTGGCGGTGTCCGCCCGTCTGCCTGCCTTGCTCCCGGCAGCGGGGGTGAGCAGTGCGGTGTTGTTGTTGCCTGCGTTGCTGGCCCAGCTGGGGGCGGACCTTCTGGGAGTGGTGTCCTGGGTTGGATGGCTGGCGGGCAGCGGCCTGGAAGGAACGGGACCAAAGACGGCGTGCGGCATTCTGTGGCTGGTGATGGGGGCAGTAGCTTTGGCGTTGTCTCAACATCTATGGCGGAGGTATCGGGCATGAAATTGACCATTCGAGATGTGACAAAAACATATGGTTCCACCCGGGCTCTGTCCCAGTTTACCTATGAGTTCGGTCCTGGGATTTACGGGATTTTGGGGGCCAACGGGGCGGGGAAAAGCACCCTGTTTGGGCTGCTCACCGATACGCTGCGCCGGGAGAGTGGAGAGATTTTGTGGAATGATACCGACATTCTTCGGTTGGGGCGGAAATACCGTGCCCAGCTGGGCTACATGCCCCAGTTTCAGGGGTATTATCCCCAGATGACAGCCCAGGAATTTCTTTGCTATATGGGGGAACTGAAAGGATTGCCCCGGAAAACCCTCCGGCAAGAGGCCCAACGGCTGCTGAAAGAGGTGGATTTGCAGGATGTGGCCCATCGAAGGCTGGGCCAGTTCTCCGGGGGCATGCGTCAGCGGGCGCTGTTGGCCCAGGCCATGCTGGGGGACCCCCATCTGCTGATTTTGGACGAGCCCACCGCCGGGGTGGACCCCCAGGAGCGCATTCGCATTCGCAGTCTCATAGCCAAGGTGGCCCGGGAGCGCATTGTGCTTCTGGCTACACACATCGTCTCGGATGTGGAGTGTATCTCCCATCAAGTGCTGCTGCTCAACCGTGGGCATCTGCTGGGTGCGGGAACCCCGGAGGCACTCATCGCCTCAGTGCAGGATAAGGCGGCCCAGCGGGTGTGCAGCCCAGAGGAGATGGAGGCCTACCAGCGGCAGTACGGCTTTGGCTCGGTGTTTCAGCGGCAGGAGGGCCAGGTGCTGCGCCTGGTGGGGGATGATCTTCCCCCGGAATTTGAGCCGGTAGACACCGGCTTGAGCCTGGAAGAGGTGTATCTGTATTACTGTGCCGGGGGAAAAGCCCGGTGAAACCGTGTATGAATCAGGGAAACGGGGCGGGACATCCCAATGGGGTGCCCCGCCCCGTTTCCCTGCATCTCCCACCTTGGTCTGGCATAGCATTTCTCGGGGCATTGTGGTATACTCAAACCAAATACCCATACCACAAGGAGGAAACCCACATGAAAGCAGTGGTGACCAGAGTCAAAAACGCCCGGGTGGAAATCGACGGGGCGGTAAACGGAGCCATTGACCAGGGCCTGTTGGTGCTGTTGGGCGTCGGCCCCGACGACACCCAGGCCACGGCAGACAAAATGGCGGATAAAGTGTGCGGCCTGCGGATTTTTGAGGACGAGGCCGGGAAAATGAACCGAAATTTGGAGGCGGTGGGGGGCTCTCTGCTGGTGGTCAGCCAGTTTACCCTCTACGCCGACACCTCCTCCCGCCGTCCCGGCTTCTCCGGGGCTGCCAAGCCGGATTTGGCCATCCCCCTCTATGAGCGGTTCATGGAACAGTGCCGGGAGCGAGGCTTCCAGGTGGAGCACGGGGAATTTGGGGCAGATATGCAGGTGTTTTCCCAGAACGACGGCCCTGTCACCATTTTGCTGGAGCTGTAAGGAGGGGATGGTATGCCCACCATTCGACAACTAGACCCCCATGTGGCCGACCTCATCGCTGCCGGCGAGGTGGTGGAGCGGCCCGCCTCGGTGGTGAAAGAGCTGATGGAAAACGCCATCGATGCCGGGGCCAATGCGGTCACCGTGGAGATTGCCCACGGGGGCATGTCCCTCATCCGGGTCACCGACGACGGCTGCGGCATCGCCCCCGACCAGTGTCAGACCGCTTTTCTCCGCCACGCCACCTCCAAGATCTCCTCGGAGTACGACCTGGAGGCCATTGGCACCCTGGGCTTCCGAGGGGAAGCTCTGGCCGCCATTGCGGCGGTGTCCCGGGTGGAACTGCTCACCAACCAGGGCCAGGGTCTGGGCACCGCCCTGTCCTTGGAAGGGGGACAGCTGGTGGAGCAGGAGGAGGCGGGATGCCCCAAGGGTACCACCATGCTGGTGCGGGATTTGTTCTATAACACCCCTGCCCGGCTGAAATTTATGAAGAAGGATTCCGCGGAAGGTGCGGCGGTGTTCGCCGTGGTGCAGCGTCTGGCCCTGTCCCACCCGGAGCTGTCCGTGAAGTTCATCCGGGACGGGAAGCAGGAACTGCTCACCCCCGGAGATGGACAGCTGAAAAGCGCCATTTACGCCGTACTGGGCCGGGATCTGGCCCTGGGCTTTGTGCCCATCAAAGGTTCCGGGGAAAACATGGAGATTTCCGGCTTTGTCTCCCTGCCCACCTGTTGCCGGGGCAGCCGCAGCTATCAGCACTTTTTCGTCAACGGGCGGTACATCAAAAGCCGGGTGATGATGGCAGCCCTGGAGGAGGCCTACCGCAACCAGAAGATGGTGGGCAAGTTTCCCGGCTGCGTCCTCCACCTCACCCTGCGGCCCAACAGCGTGGATGTGAACGTCCACCCCACAAAGACCGAAGTCAAGTTTCAGAATGAGCAACAGGTGTTTGCCACCGTGTATCACGGGGTGCTGGCAGCGCTCAACGCCGACAAGACCCGCCCCCAGGCGGTGATGAAGTCGGTGCTGCCCCGGCAGGACACAGTGACCCCCAATCAGACCAGCTTTCACGATGTGACGGCTCCGGTCACCCCTCAGCGGGCCACCACGCCGCCCCCGGCGGCACCTGTTTCCAAGCCCCAGTCCACGCCCAGCCCCTTCCGACGGGTGACCCCGTTGGAGAAGGTGGTGGACGCTTCTCCGGTGGTGACCCACAAGCCTGTGGCTCAGGAGAAGCCCAAGCCGGAGCCGGTGGAGAAGATTGCTCCCGTGGTGGAAGTGGAGAAACCCTCCGTTTCGGAGAAGGCGCCCCCCGTGGAGGGAAAGCCCGCCCCTATTCCCGTGGTGGAGGAGAAGAAAGCCCCTGCCCCGGTGGTGGAAGAGCCGGTGGTGGAGGAGACCCCCGCCCCTGTGGTGGAGCCGGAGCCGGAACCCACTCCCCAGCCCCAGCCGGAGCCCTGGGTGGTGCGGGGCGAGCTGTTCCACACCTACATCATGGTGGAGCAGGGGGACAAGGTGGTGCTCATCGACAAGCACGCCGCCCATGAGCGGGTGAACTTTGACCGCCTCAAGGCCCAGAACTACCAGCCCATGGTGCAGGAGTTGCTCGTTCCCATCACCATCACCCCTGGACCCCAGGAGCGGCAAGTGCTGCTGGACGGGCAAAAGGTGCTGGAGGGCTTCGGCTTCCAGCTGGAGGAGTTCGGCGCGGGGAGCATTGCCGTGCGAGCGGTGCCCGACTACCTGGAGACGGGGGATGTGGAGCCCACCCTGCTGGAACTGGCCAAAAAGCTGCGCCTCACCGGATGGGCCGACCCCAGTGCGGCCCGGGACGAGGTGATGCACACCATGGCCTGCAAGGCGGCGGTGAAAGGCGGCCAGCGCAACGACCCCCAGGAGTTGGAGCGGGTGGCCCAGAAGGTGATGAGCGGAGAGGTGAAATACTGCCCCCACGGACGGCCCGTGGCCATTGAGCTCACCCGTGGGGAGCTGGAGAAGCAATTCAAACGGGCATAGGAGGGACTCTGTTATGGCCTATCAACTGGAGAAGATCAACCAGGCCATTCGTGCCGATAAGTTGGGATTTATGGAAGAATGCGACCGGGATTACCAGAAAAAAGTGGAGCAGGCCGCAGATTTGATCTGTAAAAACATGACCAAGAGCCCAGTGGTGCTTCTCTCCGGCCCCTCCGGGTCGGGAAAGACCACCACCGCCTATAAAATCACCGCCGAGCTGCAACGGCGGGGGGTGGGCACCCACACCATTTCCATGGATGACTACTTTGTGCGCCGGGACCCCAAAACCGCCCCACGCACCCCCGAGGGTGAGATTGACTTCGAGTCCCCGGAGATGATGGATTTGAAGCTGCTCAGCCAGCACTTTGCCCAGCTCACCCGGGGAGAGGAGATTTTGGTGCCCCACTTTGAGTTTGCCCGCCAGATGCGCAACGACAGCAAGGCCAAGCTGTTGAAGCTGGGCAAGGATGAGGTGGCCATTTTCGAGGGCATCCATGCCCTGAACACCAAGCTCACCGCCGGACACCCCAACGCCACCCGGCTGTACATCTCCGCCCGCAGCAATGTGATGGAGGGGGAGGTGCTGCGCTTCAAGGGTACCTGGATGCGCCTGACCCGCCGGGCGGTGCGGGACTTCAACTTCCGGGGCACCGATATTGAGGGCACTTTGGACATGTGGGCCAACGTGCGCCGGGGGGAAAAGCTATACATCTCCCCCTATAAACACACCGCCCACATGCTCTTCGACTCCTCCTTGCCCTATGAGGTGTCGGTGATGGCCTGCTACGCCCGCCCCCTTATGGCGGCGGTGCCCGAGGAGAACCAGCGCCGCCACGAGCTGTTGGAACTGGTGCGGGCTTTTGACTTCTTCGAGACCATCGAGCCGGGATTGGTGCCCAAGGAGTCGCTGCTCCACGAGTTTATTGGGTGATAGCCAAATGGGGAGACAATCCCTCCGTCACAGCTGACGCTGTGCCACCTCCCTTTACACAAGGGAGGCTTTGGCGTGCGGCATGCCTTTAGGCTCCCCTGTGTAAGGGGAGCTGGCAGCCCGTTAGGGCTGACTGAGGGGTTGACCGATCCGTATTCTACTGAAAATGATGGGGTTTTCCTTCTCTCACCCGTTGTAACCGTGCAAAAACTGTGGTAAAATAACCAAGCTACTTTGAACATGAGGAAAAGTCTGCCCTTTGGGCAGAATGTGTAAGGAGATGTTTCCATGAGCGAATGTACCCATGACTGCTCCAGCTGCGGCTCCAACTGCGGCCAGCGGCAGCAGCCTCAAGATTTTCACAAGCCCTGCAATGCCCACTCTCACATCAAAAAGGTGATTGCCGTGGTCAGCGGCAAGGGCGGCGTGGGCAAGTCCACCGTCACCTGCTCTCTGGCCGCTGCCATGGCCGCCCGGGGCAAGAAGGTGGGCATTCTGGACGCCGACATCACCGGCCCCTCCATCCCCCGCGCCTTTGGTATACACCGCCGTGCAGCGGGCACCGATGAGGGCATCCTCCCGGTGGAGACCGCCGGCGGCATCAAGATGATGAGCCTGAACCTGCTCACCGACCACGAGACTGACCCCGTCATCTGGCGTGGCCCTGTCATCGCCGGTGCCGTGGAGCAGTTCTGGACCGACGTCATCTGGGGCGAGCTGGACTACCTGTTTGTGGACATGCCTCCCGGAACCGGCGACGTGCCCCTGACTGTGTTCCAGTCCCTGCCCGTGGACGGTGTGGTGGTGGTCACCGCACCCCAGACCCTGGTGGGTATGATCGTCACCAAGGCCGTGCGCATGGCCGAGATGATGCACATCCCCGTGCTGGGCCTGGTGGAGAACTACAGCTTCTTCCGCTGCCCCGACTGCGGCGGTGAGCACCCCATCTTTGGCCCCAGCACCATCGACGCTCTGGGCGCTGAGCTGAACCTGCCCGTGCTGGCCAAGCTGCCCTTGGATTCCGCCCTGGCCAACGCCATGGACGAGGGCACCGTGGAGGGCTACACCCCCAACCCCTTGGCCCAGGTGGCGGCCCAGCTGGACGCAGAATGACAAATGTTCCAATCCGTGACGGTCCGCCGTCACGGATTTGGTATTTAATGGAAAATTTCTTTGGGGTGCTTGTTGCCCTGGTCGAAATCTGGTATAATGAGTCGTAATAAAAAGGCCCTGATTTTTCCAGAGAGAAACATGGCTTCTCTGCATAGGATAATGGGCAAGGGAGGCGTGAGGATTGGAACGATGGATGTTGGAGAGCACCACCGGGGCGCATATGGCACAGCTGCGCATGCAGTTGGCCCAGATGACCGCTGCCAGCCAGCTGTTGGAGCGGTATGCCACCGATGAGAAGGGAAAGGCGTATCTGAGCACCATCAACCAAAGCGTATGCCGGATGCTGCGCCTGGTGGGTCGGCTGGAGCTGGCCCAACGGCTCACCGATGAGGATGAGGTGCGGCTGCATGTGGCCCCCTTGGACATCACCCGATGGGGGGAGGATTTGGCCCGCCGTCTGGAGGGCGTGCTGGCTGGGGCAGGGGTTTCCCTGACCTGGGAGGTGGCGCCCGGTCTGCTGGGTGTGGCAGATGGGGCTTTGTTGGAGCAGCTGGTGCTGGAACTGGTGTCCAACGCCGCCAAGACGGCCACCCCCGTGAAGCTGACGGTGCAGCCGGGCACCCAGTCGGTGCGCATCACCGTGTCCGACCAGGGCCCCGGACTGGATGCGGAGCAACTCTCCACCCTCTTTCAGCAGCCGCCCCAGGAGGACAGCGGCCTGGGTGTGGCCCTGGCCCAGCAGATTGCCCAGCTCCACGGCGGTCTGCTCATGGCAGACAGCAAGCTGGGCCGTGGGGTAAACATGGTGGCGGTGATCCCCCTGCGGGAAGGCCTGCCTCCCCATCGCTTGGAGACATCTGCGCCCCAGTGGGGGGATAACGGGCTGGACCGGGTGCTGGTGGGTTTGAGCGATGTGCTTCCCGCCACGTCCTTCTCTCCCGATGAACTGAGATAACACGAACAAGGCCCCGGCCTTCCCTATGGAAGGCCGGGGCCTTGCTGCAGAGATTCCATTAGCTGATGAGCGGCCACAGCAAAAGCACGAGGATCATGGGCAACACCAGGGGTAGAATCAGGAGCAGGAGATTGGGGGTGTCCCCGCCCAGCCGAGGGCCATGGACGGGGGAGCGGGACTTTTTGGGCTGTCGCCCTTCCCGCTGGGCCTGCTCAATGTAGGGGTGGGGGCCGATGCCGTAAAAGAAATCACGGGTGTCCGCCTCAACGTGGCGGCCATAGATCCAGGCGGCCAGGCTCAGGGCCAGGGACAGCGCCACGGCCACCACCGCCACAATCCAGACATAGCCCTCCAGGTGGAGCAGACACAGCACAATGGCCCCCACTGGAGCCACGGCGATGGGGACCACCATCCCCTGGGACAGCCGGAGCATGGTGTAAAACTGCCGGGAGTAGGCCGCCTGCTGGGCCAGCCACAGGTACAGCTCCCACCGGGCCCCGGGGAAATAGGCCTGGCGCACCTGGGCGTGGGTGACCCCGGCGGCCCGGTACAGGTAGCGGGTGAAGGATGTGCTGATGCTGCCTGCCACCATCATGGCCACAAAATAAATCAGGACAAGGGGGGCGATGTTCACGTTGTTCCACTCCTTCTGTAAAAAAACGGATGCCTATGCAAGAAGAGTAAATCGTTTTGTACCCACAAAAGCCCTCGGCAGAGTTTTCCCATCCGCAGATGGGAAAATAAATTGAAATCACGTTTTTTTCGGGGACATGTGCATCGAAAAAAACTCTTCTGGAGCCCGCCAGTGTGGCCTTGGGTCGTCCTTTGACCCAAGGGTGCATGCAGCGGGCTGCATCTCATCGAAAAAATGCTGGCATTTTTGAGAAGCGTGTCGAACTTTTTCGACACGCTAAACAGGCCCCGACACCATGTGTCGGGGCCTGAATTGGTATCAACAGGGGGGATTAGTAAGCCACGCCCCAGTACACCATGTGCTTGGCGGGCTTGCCGCACACGGGGCACACGTCGCCCAGGTGCTCTTGCTCCAGAGGGATGCAGCGGGAGGACACGCCTGCCACTTCCTTCATCTTCAGTTCGCACGCTTCGTCGCCGCACCACATGGTCTTGGCAAAGCCGCCCTGGGTGGCCATCTTCTCCTTGACCTCCTCCAGGGTGGAGCAGGGGTAGGTGTTCTCGTCCAGGTTGCGCTTGGCGCGGGCAAAGAGGCTGTTCTGGATGTCCTCCAGCAGCTCCTTGACGGTCTCTTCGATGTTGTCCAGGGAGACAAACACCTTCTCGCCGCTGTCACGGCGGGCCAGCACGCACTGGTTCTTCTCCATATCCTTGGGGCCCAGCTCCAGACGCAGGGGTACGCCCTTCATCTCGTACTCGGCAAACTTCCAGCCGGGGGACTGCTCGGAGGCGTCCATCTTCACCCGGATGCCGGCGGCCTTCAGGCGGTCGCACACGGCCTGGTTGGCCTCGATGACGCCGTCCTTGTGCTGGGCCACGGGGATGACGATGACCTGGGTGGGGGCGATGCGGGGGGGCAGCACCAGACCGTTGTTGTCGCCGTGGGTCATGATCACGCCGCCAATGAGACGGGTGGACACGCCCCAGGAGGTCTCAAAGGGGGTGTGCAGCTGGTTGTCCTTACCGGCAAAGCTCACGCCGAAGGCACGGGCGAAGCCGTCGCCGAAGTAGTGGGAGGTACCGGCCTGGAGGGCCTTCTTGTCGTGCATCATGCACTCCACGGTGTAGGTGGCCTCAGCGCCGGAGAACTTCTCCTTGTCGGTCTTGCGGCCCTTCACCACGGGCATGGCCAGGTAGTTCTCGCAGAAGTCGGCGTAGATGTTGAACATGCGCTCGGTCTCTTCCATGGCCTCCTGGGCGGTGGCGTGCATGGTGTGGCCCTCCTGCCACAAGAATTCCCGGTGGCGCAGGAAGGGACGGCTGGTCTTCTCCCAGCGCAGCACGGAGCACCACTGGTTGTACAGCTTGGGCAGGTCCCGGTGGGAGTGGATGATGTGGGAGTAGTGCTCACAGAACAGGGTCTCAGAGGTGGGGCGGATGCAGTAGCGCTCCTCCAGCTCCTCGCTGCCGCCGAAGGTGACCCAGGCGCACTCGGGGGCGAAGCCCTCCACGTGGTCCTTCTCCTTCTGGAGCAGGGACTCGGGGATGAGCATGGGCAGATATACATTCTCGTGTCCGGTCTCCTTGAACTTCTCGTCCAGAATCTTCTGGAAGTTCTCCCAGATGGCGTAGCCATAGGGGCGGAGGATGAACATACCCTTGATGGAAGAATAGTCAATCAGTTCCGCTTTGGTGCACACATCGGTGAACCACTGAGCAAAATCGGCCTCCATATCGGTGATCTGGCTGACCTGTTTGCTTTTGTCTTGTGCCATAAATCTCTCATTCCTTTTTCAGATAATAAAGGTATCGTAACTATGTATTTTATGGGCCAGAGGGTAAAAAGTCAAGAGTAGAGCGGAAAAAGGCGATTAAAAGGACCCATTGACCCTGCGTATGACACAAGGGGCACAGGGAAAGGAACCCAAAGCCTCACTTCCACTGCTCCAGGGCCCGACAGGCGGCCTGTGCCACCCGTTGGGCGGCAACGTTCAGGGCCTGGTGTACCACCTGAGGGTCATCGTGCTCCACTCCGGAGAGGATGGAGCGCAAATCCTGCAAGGTGGCCTCCCGATCCATACCATAGAGGACATACAGGTTTCGCAGCAGCAGCTGCTGGCCTTGAATGGCCAGCATACTCTTGTCCAGGCGGCGGTTGCCGCAGTGGGCGTAGAACACAGACATGAACTGGTGGATGCTCTCAGACTGCTGCTGAGAAGTTTGGGCGTCGGCAAAGGCTTGAATGCACCCTTCCAACTCCTGAATCAGCACCTGGTGGTCGGTGTTCATCATGGCCAGCCGAGCTGCCGCACAGTGAAGGGTGGTGGACAGCTGTGTGATCTCCTCCACATCTTTGTCGTCCAGAGTGAGCACCCGGGCCCCCACATTATTTTCATAGGAAATGAGGCCTTCCTGTTGCAGGCGGTTGATGGCCTCCCGAATGGGAGTGCAGCTGACCCCCAGTGATTCCTGTAGTTCGTTGACATTGACACGGCTGCCCAGAGGCAGAGCAAGAGAGATGATATCACTGCGCAGCCGTTCGTAGACTTGGTCTACCAGCGATCTCTTTTTGATCAAAGGCATCACGATCCTTCCTGTTCCTACATGATCCCCGCTGTGGGGGAAAATGATGACTTTTTCTCGTGTACAGGATAGCAGATTATGGGTCAAAAGGCAAGCCGCAGCGACTGGGAAATCAAGCTGGAATGGATGAAAAAGGATGAGGGGGTGTCTCATGTTCTGAGAATTAGAGGCCTGATCCACGTATGGATCGGGCAGGATAAAAGAGATGATGGCAGGTTTGATTTGGCCTGGCCTTTTGCTGTTCTCAGAAAAGAAGCTTTTCCGTGTTGTATGTGGGCGCGCATACACTCCGGGAGCGGGATGTCATGCCTCAGGAGATTCCTTGTTGAACGGGGTTGTGGCTTCTGATATACTAAAACAAATACAGAAAAGGGGGAATGGGGTTGTGGCAAGCATCAGCGATGTGGCGAAATTAGCGGGAGTCTCCAAGAGCACCGTTTCCCTTGTCTGCAACAACAAAGGGAATGTCTCCCCCAGACCCGGGAGAAAATTGAGCGTGCCATGGCCCAGCTGCTCATAGCTCGTGGGCGCAAGCACATCGCCCAACTGGTCAGCTCCTACACCGTGCCCAACTTCGAGCTGGAGAAGGACGAGACCTTCGCCCGGCTCATGGAAGCCAGCGGAGCTGAGGTCACCGACGTGTCGGTGGGTTACAACGCCTTTACCGAGGAGCAGTATGCCCTGGCTGCCCAGCGGCTGTTTCGCCGCTGTCCCCATGTGGATGGGATTGTGGGGACTGACTTGGCGGTGCTGGCCTGCATGGCGGAGGCCAAGCGCCGGGGGCTTCGGGTTCCCCAGGATGTGAGCCTGGTGGCCATCGACGGGACCTATGTCACCCGCATCGGGGATATGACTTTCAGCCCCTGGAGGCCATGGCGGAGGGGGCTGTGGATTTGATGTTGCAGCTGTTGGAGGACGGGGCCGGAGGAAATACCTGTCCCACCTTTGAGGTGACCGTCCAGCCGGGGGAGAGCTGCTGAGTCTCCATTTGTATGGGTTTGGCCCTCCGTGGTTTGTGAATCGTACACAAACCACGGAGGGCTTTTTGCGCAAAAAGGGAGAATTGAAATCGGGGAAAAGGAAACATCTTGACTTTATCGAATCGGTTCGATGTGCGGGTATGCAGTGCACGGCAGCCCAAAGGTCCCTTGCGTAATGTTATCATGTGGAGGTTTCTGTTATGAAAAAAGATCCTGTTTCCACGGGATGGGCAATTCTGGACGCCTTTGGCGGGAAAGAAAATGTGGTTAGCGTCACCCACTGTGCCACCCGTTTGCGTGTTGGCCTGAAGGACGCGTCTTTGGTGGACGAGCAGGCCATGAAAGAGATTCCCGGTGCAGCTGGGTACTTCTGCAAAAGCGGACAGCACCAGGTGATTCTGGGCACCGGCTTTGTGAACAAAGTCTGTGCCGAGGTACAGAAGATGACCGGGCTGACCGATGGAGCCCATGTGGCCCAGGAGGGCCACCAGAAGATCAGCTTCCAGAGCGTGACCAAAATGATCTCAGATATCTTCATTCCCATCATTCCGGTGCTGCTGGCCACTGGTATTCTCATGGGGTTGCGCAGCCTGCTCATCAGCGGTTTTGGCATCAGTTTTTCCAAGGAATTTGACACCGTTTACACCGTGCTCACCGATACTGCCTATACCTTCATCCCGGTGCTGGTGGCCTGGTCGGCCTGTAAGAAGTTTGGCGGATCTCCCATTATGGGCATCGTGCTGGGGTTGATGCTGGTCTCCCCCTACCTACCCAACAAATGGGATGTGGTCAATGGCCTGGCCGAGCCTCTGAAATTTGTCCTGGGTCCCTTGACACTAAACGTCAACGGTTACCAGAGTTCTGTGATTCCCGCCCTGTTTGGCATCTCTGAGCCGGTGATGTACGGCCTCACATTCCCCCGCATCAAGCCCTTCTTCATGGGCTGTCTGGGCGGCGCTGTGGGCGGTGGCTTTGCCGCCATCGTGGGCCTGTGTGCCAAGGGCACCGGGGCCTCCATGTTCCCCGGCATGCTGCTGTACCTCCAGGGCGGTATGATCCCCTACATTGTGGTGCTGGCCCTGTCCATTGGTGTGGGCTTTGCAGGCACCTGGCTGGTGATGCGGCGTGAGATGAAAGAGGAGAACGCAGCCGCCGAAACGGCAGCCAACTAAACAAAGGAGATTGTTCCATGCACACCTATGATTTCAGCAATCACCAGAATCGGCATCTCCGTCTGGAGGACCTGGAAGCGGATTATTATGCCATGATTCAGCAGACCACCCGCACCGACCCCTACTATCCCGGGTGGCACGTGGCTCCCCCTTGTGGTCTGCTCAACGACCCCAACGGTCTGTGCCAGATCCATGGTGTACACCACATTTTCTATCAATGGTTTCCTGCCGGGCCGGTACACGGGCTGAAATATTGGCGGCATGTGACCACTCGGGACTTTGTCCACTACCAGGACCATGGGGTGGGGATGGCACCGGATCAGTCCTTCGATCGCTTTGGATGCTACACGGGCATGGCATTGCGGGACGGGGGCGGAGTCCGGCTGTACTATACAGGAATTTGCAGCCAGGACAAGGAGCCCTGCACCTGCACCGCCTGGTTTGATGGCCCAGGTGGAAGAGGACTTTTCCTTTACCATGGAAAATGACCGTGGGGAAGCCGTCCGCTTCTCTGGGAATGCCCAGGAGTACACCCTGGACCGCAGCGGGATGAGCCAGCCTCTGGCCCTGAACTTTGGCACGGTGCGCTATGCCCGCCGCCTGGAACCCCAAGCAATGGTGCGGATCTTTGTGGATCACTCCAGCCTGGAGATCTTTTGTGACGACGGGAAAACCGTCTTTACCACACGGTTTTTCTTGCAGGGGCCACTGACCTTGAGCATCCAGGGCATGCGCGGCACCTGGTATCCCTTGAGAAAAGCGGTTTGGAATGGCAGAAGCCCTTGTATCACACCGGAAAATGTGATATGATTCCAAGAAAGTGAAAACGATTTCACACTCATAGGAAAGAGGGATTGCCATGAGCATTGTGACCATTGGTGAAATTCTCATTGATTTGACCCAGACCGGATACAACCAGCAGAACATCCCCATGTATGCCGCCAACCCCGGAGGAGCTCCGGCCAATGTGGCGGTGGCAGCCTCCCGCCTGGGGGCGGACACCGCCTTTGTGGGCATGGTGGGCTCGGACGGATTTGGCAGCTATCTGGCCCAGGTGCTGGAGGAGAACCGAGTGAACACCCAGGGCCTGCGCACCGCGCCGGGAGCCACCACCCTGGCGGTGGTGTCGGTGAACGGACAGGGGGAACGGTCCTTCCAGTTCATGCGGGGAGCGGATGCCCAGCTGACGGCAGATCAGGTGGATGAGTCACTGTTGGCCCAGGCCCAGATTGTCCACTTCGGCTCGGTGAGCCTCACTGCCGACTCCGCCCGCACTGCCACCCTCCACGCCGTGGAGCGGGCCAAGGCTCACGGGGTGGTGGTCAGCTACGACCCCAACTACCGGGCTGCGCTGTGGAACAGCCAGGAGGAGGCGGTGGAGTGGATGCGCCGTCCCCTGACCAGCGCAGACATCCTGAAAATTTCCGACGAGGAGATGGAGCTGCTCTCGGGCAGCAGCGATCCCCAGACTTGCAGCCAAGTGTTGGCAGAGAAGGGCATCTCCCTGGTGCTCATCACCCTGGGGTCCCAGGGAGTGTTCTACCGCATGGGTGACCGCACCGGCATTGTCCCCGGGGTTCCCACCCAGGTGGCGGACACCAACGGCGCCGGAGACACCTTCTTCGGAGCGGTGCTCAGCCAGCTCAGCCGCCGTCCCCAGGGCGTGCTGGAGGGGCTGGAGGTGGCAGAGCTGGAGGCCATTTTGGCCCTGGCCAACCGGGCGGCCTCGGTGACCTGTTCCCGCAGCGGAGCCATCCCCGCCATGCCCACCCTGGACGAATTGAAATAACACAGAAAAGCTCCCCATCGCACAGCGATGGGGAGCTTTTCGATTGAAACAAAAGCCAAATCTTACGTAAAAACTGTGGCCATCACGATAGAGAAAAGCCATCGGCAGAGTTTTCCCGCCTAGGGGCGGGAAAATAAATTGAAATCTGTTTTTTTCGGGGACATGCGCATCGAAAAAAACACTTCTCAGCCCGCCAGTGTGGAATTGGGTCGCCCTTTGACCCAATTATGCATGCAGCGGGCTGTATCTCCTCTCCAAAATGCTTGCATTTTGGAGAAGTATGTTAGTATCCGGCCAAAAACTGCCGGGTGCGTTCTTCTTGGGGATTTTCGATGACCTGACGGGCGGGGCCTCGTTCCACGATGACACCCTTGTCCATGAACATCACCTCGTCGGCCACGTCCCGGGCGAAGGCCATCTCGTGGGTGACGATGATCATGGTGGTCTTTTGCTCCACCAGGCCCCGGATCACCCGCAGCACCTCTCCGGTGAGTTCCGGGTCCAGGGAGGAGGTGGGCTCGTCAAAGCACAGGATATCCGGCTTCAGGGCCAGGGCCCGGGCGATGGCCACCCGCTGCTGCTGACCGCCGGAGAGCTGATTGGGGTAGTGGTTGGCCCGCTGTTCCAGTCCCATTTTCTTCAGCAGTTCCAGACCTTCCTGGCGGATTTCCTCCAAAATGGCCTTTTTGTTGGCCTTGAAGTCGGGCCGCTCCCGGGCCAGCAGTTCCTTGGCCAGGGTCACGTTTTTCAGGGCGGTGTACTGGGGAAACAGGTTGAAGGATTGGAAGACCATGCCGAAGTGGAGCCGCTTTTTGCGGATCTCGGCATCCGTCTGGCTGCGGCGGTTGGCGGCGTCAAAGATGACGCTGCCCCCCACGGAGATGGTGCCCTGGTCCGGGGTCTCCAGGAAGTTTAAGCACCGCAGCAGGGTGGTCTTGCCGCTGCCGGAGGAGCCAATGATGGCCAGGGCCTTGCCCTTCTCCAGGTCAAAGCTGATATCCTCCAGCACCCGGGTGGACCCAAAGTGTTTTTCCAGGTTGTTTACCTCTAAGATTGCCATATGTCACACCCGCCTTTTCAGGAGAAATAGTCCAGCTTCTTTTCCAGCCAGCCGAAGAACAGGGTGAGCAGGCCGTTGAAGATGAGATAGTACACGCCGGTGAAGAACAGGGGCCACAGCAGATTAGAGTAGCCGTGGGAGGTTTTCAGGAAGGCGTAGCCCGCCCAAATCAGTTCTTGCAGGGAGATGACACGGGCAATGGCGGTGTCCTTCAGCAGAGTAATGACCTCGTTAGACATGGGGGGTACGATGCGCTTGATCATTTGCAGCAGGGTGACGTGGAAGAAAATCTGTCCCTTTGTCATGCCCAGCACCTGCCCGGCCTCCTGCTGTCCCTTGGGGACGCCCTGAATGCCGCCCCGGTAGATCTCGGAGAAGTAACAGGCGTAGTTGAAGATGAAGGCTACGGCGCAGGCCAGAAATCGCCCCGTCTCTCCGGCGGGCCAGGGGTTTTGGTCCATGACCATACCGGGGATGTAGAAGATGATAATGAGCTGGAGCATCAACGGGGTGCCTCGAATGACCCACACCACAAACCGGCACAGCCACCGCAGAGGGGGAAAGCGGTTCATGGAGCCCCAGCAAATCACAAGCCCTAAGGGCAGCGACCCCAAGAGGGTGATGAAAAACAGCTTTAAGGTCTGTAAAAAGCCCTCATTGAGTGCGCCGATTACCGTTAAAAACATGGAAATACCACCTTATGTACCAATGTTGTCTACACATTTCAAAGGCAGAGCCTCCGCTCTGCCTTTGAGGGGTCTGCGGTTATTGTTCCACCAGCTTGTCAGCAATGCCGTACTTCTCGGCCAACTGCTGCATGGTGCCGTCGGCGTACTTTTCAGCGAAGAACTCGTTGAGCTTGGCGGCCAGGTCGGAGCCCTTGCGGAAGCCCACGCCGTACTGCTCGTCGGCCAGGGATACGGTGTAGGTCAGGTCCGGGTTGCTGGTTCCCTCGCCGGTGGAGGCCACGGCCATGAGGTAGTCAATGATGGCCGCATCGGCGGTACCGGAGGACACCTCCAGCAGAGCGGTGGCCTGGTCCTGGGCGGGGGTGTAGGTGAGGGAGTAAGCATCGGCCTGCTCCATGCCCGCCGAGCCGTTTTCCACCGAGAAGTTCAGCCCCTTGATGCTCTCCACGGTCTGGTACTTCTCTGCCTGGTCGGCCTTGACGATGACCACCTGGGCGTTGTTGAAGTAGGGGTTGGAGCACTCCATGGCCGCCTTCACGTCCTCAGTGAGGGTCATGCCGTTCCAGGCCACGTCAATGGTCTTGCCGTCCAGCTCCATGGTCTTGCTGTCCCAGTCGATGAGCTGGAACTCCACGTCCACCCCCAGGCTCTCAGCAAAGAGGGTGGCCATGTCGGCGTCAAAGCCCACCCAGTTGCCGTTGTCATCCTGGTAGTCCATGGGTTCAAACTCGGTGATGCCCACCACCAGAGTGCCCTTGTCCTGGACATAGGCCAGGTCGCTGGTGGTCTCGGTATTTTTTGCGTCTTTGCTGCCGCAAGCGGCCAGGCTCAGCCCCATAGCCAGGGCCAGCGCCAGAGAAATCATCTTTTTCATATCCTCATATCCTCCTCGTTGTGCCCTTCTGTGGATAGAGGGGCCAGTGACGGTATTTTAGCACAGTAGTGAGATAATGTAAAGAGGCAAAAAAGAAAAGGTGTCCCCGGCGAATGGACAATTCCGCCGGGGACACACAGATGGATACCGTTTAGCCGTTGCCAGTGGGGATGAAGGGGCGGATGGCCATGGCCACGTTGGAGATGGGCATGGTCTGGAGCCACACCTTGCCGGGGCCGGTGAGCAGGGTGTTGAAGAGACCCTCGCCGCCCAAAAACTTGTTTTTCAGCCCGGGCACCTGCTGGATGTCCATGGTGACGGTGGGGGAGAAGCCGGCCACGTTTCCGGTGTCCACCACGATCTGCTGCCCCGGAGCCAGGTCGTACTCCACCAGTTCGCCGTCAATTTCCGCAAAGGCCACGCCACGCCCGGACAGGCGCTGCATGATAAAGCCCTCGCCGCCGAAGAAGCCCGCCCCCAGCTTGCGGCTGAAGTGGATGGACAGGTCCACCGTGGACTCTGCGGCCAAGAAGGCGTTTTTCTGCAAGATCATCTCTTGGCCGGGTCCGATGTTCAACGGCATAATCTTGCCGGGGAAGCTGGAGCCGAAGGCGATCATGCCCTGGCCCCGGGCGGTGTAGATGTTCTGGAACATGCTCTCTCCTGAGAAGGCCCGGGAAAACATCTTGCCCAGACCGCCCCCGGAGGTTTCCATTTGCATGTTGGGGCTCATCCACACCATGGAGCCACGCTCAGTGATCATTTGCTCCCGGTCCTCCAAGTGGCAGATGACCACGGGGAATGCGCCGCCGGTAATTTCGTATCGCATAGAAACCCTCCCTTTTTTTTGTATCTAGGATGACTCTATCATACCCGTGGGACAGGGGGGCTGTCAAGGGGAGAAAAAAGACTTTACAAACGGGAGAGGGTGGTCTATAATCTCCCCAGGGAATGAAGTCCTCCCACGGGAAACCGAAACCGCTGTATGCAGCTGATGACTTCTGTGATTTTGTTCGGTCACAGGGGGCATTGGCTTTTTTGCTATATAGATATAGCAAAAAAGTACAATGTGCCATTTCCTCGCCCCTTTGGGGCAACCGGAAAAGATGCACGAAAACTTCATGTGCTCGTTGGGTATCCCGGTTTTGCCGTGCGCTCTGCCCATGAAGTTTTATGGCCGCAAGGAGGAAACAACTATGTTAACATCCCTGGCACTCATATTCCTGGTGGGCCTATCTATGGCGGCCATCGTCCAGCAGCTCAAGCTGCCCCGCATCATCGGAATGCTCATCACGGGCATTGTGGTGGGGCCCTATGTGCTGGACTGGCTGGACCCGTCCATTCTGTCCATCTCTGCCGACCTGCGGCAAATGGCCCTCATCATCATCCTGCTGAAAGCGGGACTGTCCCTGAACCTGTCCGATCTGAAGCAGGTGGGGCGTCCGGCGGTGATGATGTCCTTTGTCCCTGCCAGCTTTGAAATTTTAGGCTATGTGCTGGTGGCCCCCCACCTGCTGGGCATCAACGTCATGGAGGCCGCCGTCATGGGGGCGGTGCTGGGGGCGGTGTCCCCGGCGGTGGTGGTGCCCCGGATGGTGCGCCTGATGGAGACGGGCTATGGCACGAAAAAAGGTATCCCCCAGATGATTCTGGCCGGAGCCTCCTGTGACGACATCTTTGTCATTGTCCTCTTTACCACCTTTACCGGCATGGCTCAGGGTGGAAAGGCCAACCTGATGGACTTTGTCAACATCCCCATTTCCATTGTGCTGGGGGTGGCTCTGGGCGCTTTGGTGGGCTGGGGCCTGAGCTGGTTTTTCGAGACGGCCTATGCCCACCAGCACTGTGTGCGCAACAGCACCAAGGTCATCATCGTCCTGGGCGTGTCCTTCACCCTCATGGCGGTGGAGACCTGGCTGGAGGGTATCGTGTCGGTCTCCGGCCTGCTGGCGGTGGTGAGCATGGCCTGTGTGCTGAAAATCAAGAGCCCTACCTTTGTCTCCAAACGTCTGTCTGAGAAGTTTGGAAAGCTGTGGATTGCCGCCGAGGTCATCCTCTTTGTGCTGGTGGGCGCCGCCGTGGACATCCGCTATACCCTGGAGGCTGGCGGGGCTGCGGTGCTGATGATCCTGTGTGCCCTGGCCTTCCGGGCCGTGGGTGTGTGCCTGTGCGTGGCGGGCACCAAGCTCACGGGCAAAGAGCGGCTGTTCTGTGTCATCGCCTACCTGCCCAAGGCCACAGTGCAGGCCGCCATCGGCTCGGTGCCTCTGGCCATGGGGCTGTCCTGCGGGCCCATCGTGCTGTCTGTGGCGGTGCTGGGCATTCTCATCACCGCACCCCTGGGTGCCATTGGCATGGACGCCACCTATCGGAAGTTGCTCACCCGGGACAACCAAGAACAATAAGAGAAAAAACGAGGTGCTTTCATGAAACCCATTGCCCACATTCATACGGATTTCACCAGTAAATTCGGTGTGCCCCGTCAGGCGGGGCTGGTGAAGGAACTCCAGGCCACCATTGTCTTTGAACCGGAATACCGCCAGGCGGAGGCGCTGCGGGGCTTAGACGGCTTCTCCCACCTGTGGCTCATTTGGGAGTTCTCCCAGAGTGTGGGCAAGCCCTGGTCCCCCACGGTGCGCCCGCCCCGTCTGGGCGGGAATGCCCGCATGGGGGTGTTTGCCACTCGGTCCCCCTTCCGCCCCAACCCCATCGGATTGTCCTGCGTAGAGCTGGTGAGGGTGGAGGAGCATACCCCCCAGGGCCCGGTGATTGTTGTGGCGGGGGCGGACCTCATGGACGGCACCCCCATCTATGACATCAAGCCCTATGTGCCCTATGCCGACTGCCACCCGGAGGCGGTGGGGGGCTTTGCCCAGACCGCCCCGGAACGCAAGCTGCAGGTGGACATTCCCGCCCACCTGCTGTGCCTGGTGCCGGAGGAGAAGCGGGAGGCCCTGGTCGGAGTGCTGGCTCAGGACCCCCGGCCCTCCTACCAGACCGACAGCCAGCGGGTGTACGGCTTTGGGTTTGCCGGATTCGAGGTACACTTTGTGGTCACCGATGGGGTGGCCCGGGTGGTGGACATCCGCGGGTGAGGGGGAGAGACATGGAACGGATACACACCACCTCCCGCCTGCACTTTCAGGACTTTCTCCACTACCCGGACATAGCGGTGGAGGCGGGGACCTTTGCCTTTGTCACCGGGCGCAGCGGAGCGGGAAAAAGCACCTATTTGCGGCTGCTCAACGGGTCGATTCCCGCCGACCCTGGGTGCATGTTCTTCCGCGGGCTCCCTCTGGAGGAGTACCAGATCCTGCCCTATCGCCGCCAGGTGCTTCTGGTGCCCCAGGCGGTGTACCTCATCCAGGGCACCATCCTGGACAACTTCCACTTCTACTATGACGCCCGGCGACAGACACGGGTGGAAGAGGAGCGGGCGGCGGAGTTTTTGCGCCTGTGCTGCCTGGACTTCCCGGTGGATACCCCCTGCGATACCCTGTCCGGGGGAGAGCGACAGCGGGTATTTCTGGCCATTTTCCTCTCTCTGGCCACCGATGTGGTGCTGCTGGATGAGCCCACGGCGGCCTTGGACGAGGCCACGGCCCGGCAGGTGTTGGACAACATCAAGGAGTATTGCAAACAGCAGGAGCTCACCGCCCTGTGCGTCTGCCACAGCCCCAAACTGGTGGAGCTGTTTGCCGATCAGGTGATTGTGGTGGGGGGAGAGATATGAGAGGCATCATTCAACTGCAAATCGGGCAATTTCTGCTCATTTATCTTCTGCTTCTGGTGGTGCTGGGTGTCATGCGGCTGTGCCGCATCGACCAGACCCGCCTGCTGGTGGTGTCCAGCATGAAGATGACGGTGCAGCTGATTGTGGCAGGCCTCATCCTCACCTATATCTTTGAACACCCCCACCCCCTGTTTGTGGTGGCCTATCTGGGGGCCATGACCGGGTTCTCCATCCACCGGGTGCTGGGGAAAAACAAGGATCTGAACCCCCGGTTCCGCCTGGTCACCGGGGTGTCCATCGCCCTGGCTGGCCTGTGTGTGCTGGCCTACTTTGTGGCGGCGGTGGTGGGGGAGAGCCTCTTTAACCCCCAGTATGTCATCCCCGTCGGGGGCATGGTCATGGGCAACACCATGACGGGGGTGTCCCTGGGGGTCAAGACCTTCCGGGAGTCCCTCCACGACCAGCGCAGCAAAATTGAGGCCCTGGTGTGCGTGGGGGCCTCGGCGGAGGACATTCTGCTGCCCTTTGTCCGTCAGGCCCTGGAGACGGCCATGCTCCCCACCCTCAACTCCATGGTGGGCATGGGCATCGTCTCCCTGCCTGGGATGATGACGGGCCAGATTTTGGCGGGCACCCTGCCCATGACCTCCATCCTCTATCAGATTGCCATTATGGTGGCCATCTGTACGGCGGTGACCTGCGCCTGCTTTGGAACGCTGTACTTTGGCAGTAAGACCCTGTATGATAAGAAACGGCAGATTTTGCAGCTGTAAGGGCAAAAAAGATAAGCGAGACGATGCTCTGCATCGTCTCGCTTTCTTATGTTACTTGTGACAGTGGCAGGAGCCGCCCCCCTGACAGTGGGAACAGCTGTGCCCGTCGGGACAGCCGATGCAGGCGGCCCCGGACTTTTTCTTTTTCACAATGTACCCGATGGCAGCACACAGAATGACCGCCACCACACCCAGAATGATGTAGTCCATTACGCCGTCACCTTACCTTTCCGGTCACTGAGGGCGTACTCCTGGGCCAGGTGCTTCTGGGTGCGCAGGATGAGGGCGGCGACCACGCCCGCGATGCACACCACGGCGATGAGGCCGGGGACAAATCCCACGCCCACATTGCCGGTGGTCACCAGCGTTCCAATCTGATAGACCAGGAAGGAGAGGGTGTAGGCGGTGCCGATTTGCAGGGCAATGCCGCCAAACAGCCACTTTTTGCTGTGCATCTCCGAGTTCATAGCCCCGATGGCGGCAAAGCAGGGGGGCGTATACAGGTTGAACATGAGGTAAGCCAGAGCGGCCACGGCGGTGAGGCCCATGGCAGTGGCCACTTCGTTGGCGCCTCCCATCAGCACCTTTTCCTCCACGTCAATGAAGCGGGTCAGGCCGTACACCACCGCCAGGGTGCCCACCACGTTTTCCTTGGCGATGAACCCGGTGACGGCGGCGGCCGCCAGCTGCCACACGCCAAAGCCCAGGGGGATCATGAGAATGGCAAAGGGGTGGGCGACGGAGGCCAGAATGGAGGTGTGCTCCATCCCCTTCTCTACCAGCTGGAGGGACCAGTTGAAGCTCTGCATCACCTGCACGGCGGCATTACACACCAGAATGATGGTGCCCGCCTTGATGATAAAGGCCTTGGCCCGGCCCAGCATGGACAGCACGGCCCGCTTGACACTGGGCGCCTTGTACTCGGGCAGCTCCATGATGAAGAAGGACTTGCGGTACTTGTGTCCGGTGATCTTCTGCACCAACACTGCCCCCAGAAGGATGAGGACAATGCCCACAAAGTACATCAAAGTGCCCACCCAGGAGGCGTCGGAGAAGAACACGCTGGCAAACAGGGCGATGACGGGCAGCTTGGCGCCGCAGGGCATGAAGGGGGTGAGCATGGCGGTGGTGCGCCGCTCCCGTTCGTTGCGGATGGTGCGGCAGGCCATGACGCCGGGGATGGCGCAGCCGGTGCCGATGATCATGGGGATGATGGACTTGCCCGACAGGCCCACCTTCTTAAAGAAGGGGTCCATGACCACGCTGACCCGGGCCATATAGCCGCAGTCCTCCAGCAGGGCAATGAGGAAGTACATCACCATCACCAGGGGCAAAAAGCCCACCACGGCGCCCACGCCGCCGATGATGCCTTCCACCAGCAGAGCCTGGAGGAAGGGGTTGGCGGAGGCCACCTGCTCTCCCACCCAGCCCTGGAAAGTCTCGATCCAACCCACCAGGAAATCGGCAATGAAGGGGCCTAGGCGGGACTGGGAGATGTCAAAGACCAGGAACATCACCACGGCGAAGATGGGGATACCCAGCCAGCGGTTGGCCAGCACCCGGTCCAGTTTGTCCTGGGTGTTGGTCTGGCGGGTGAGCACCTTGCGCTGCTCCACCTTTTTCACCAGCTGGCCCACAAAGGCAAACCGCTGGCGGTCGGCCTGCTCCACGGCAGACTTGTCGGTGAGGTCTACGTCCCTCTGGGTGTAGGGGGCAGTCTGCACCTGGCCGTTTTGGGCCACGGCGGCCTCTACCACCTGAGAAAGACCCTTCTGGGAGGTGGACACCGTCTCCACCACCGGACAGCCCAGCGCCTTGGACAGGGCAGGCACGTCAATCTTGGTGCCCTTTTTCTCGTTTAAGTCCTGCTTGTTCAGAGCCACCACCACGGGGATGCCCAGCTCCAGCAGCTGGGTGGTGAAAAACAGAGAGCGGCTCAGGTTGGTGGCGTCCACAATGTTGACGATGACGTCGGGGCGCTCCTGGCGCACATAGCTGCTGGTGATGCTCTCCTCGGACGTGAAGGGGGACATGGAATAGGCCCCTGGCAGGTCCACCGCCACCAGATCCACCCCGCGGGGGTTGAACTGGGGCTTGACGGGGCTCTCCTTTTTGTCCACCGTCACCCCCGCCCAGTTGCCCACTCGCTCCGAGCGTCCGGTGAGGGCGTTGTACATGGTGGTTTTTCCGCTGTTGGGATTGCCGGTCAGTGCAATGCGCATGGTATTACCTCCTTGATCTCTCAAAAGTTAGACTATGCTAACCTATGGGCAAAAAAGCTGGGATCTGGGGATCCCCTCAGATGGAGATGGCTTCCGCCAGATCCCGATTGATGTTGTATCGGCCGTCCTTCACCGAGATCACGTAGCTGTCCCGGAGTTGGGAGACCACCGTAATGGGCTCCCCGGTGTAGCAGCCCAGGGTGAAGAGAAAGCTGTCCAGCTCTTCATCGTCGGTGTCGATGCCGGTGATGAAGTACTCTTGGCCCAGTTGGGCATGGGTCAAATTCATGGGGCGTTCCTCCTCGGGTTGATAGTAGTTGCATTTGGCTAACTCATAGGATAGCACTGGCTAACTGCCTTGTCAAGGGGGGAGCGGAAAAATTTTTCTCACCGGGTGCAGACCCTTTCCAAAGGGAGAAAGCTATGCTATCATAGAGGTGGTTCCACCCAGGTGGGGCCGAGCATATCACACCATCACCCCGTCAGATGAGGAAATATCCATGAACATTGCCAAGATTATGATCCCCAAGGCCTGCACCATCGTGCTCCACCAGGACAATACGGTGCGTCAGGGCCTGGAAACCATGTGTCACAACAGCTACACGGCCATACCGGTGCTGGATGCCCAGGGAGGGTATGTGGGCTGTGTCACCGAGGGAGATTTTCTCCGCCACATCCTGGCGGTGAACTCCACCGACAAAAAGAAGCTGGAACAGACCAAAATCCGGGACATCATGCGCTTCGATTTCTGCCCCGCCGTGAGCATCCGGGCCACCTTTCAGGAGGTCATGGACCTGGCCATGGAGCAGAACTTTGTCCCTGTGGTGGACGACCGCAACGCCCTGTGCGGCATTGTTACCCGGCGCAATTTGCTGGGGGCTGTGGGCCGGGACCTGGTAGAACACAAACAAGAGCTGCTGCAAGTGTAAGGGCAGGTAAGGCGATGCAGAGAGACTTCTCTGCATCGCTTTTTTTGTATATTTTCCCCCGGCTATGCCGGGGGGGTCCTATTGGCGTATAGAGGCTAGAGAGTCGGGCACACTACAGAAGAGGTGAGGCGGGTGAAGAAGTGGGGCAAGTACATGGTCACCGGGCTGCTGGCCGGGGTGGCCAACGGCTTTTTTGGAGCGGGGGGCGGGCTGTTTCTGGTGCCCCTGTTCACCCGGTGGCTGGGCCTGGAGCAGCGGCGGGCCTTTGCCACCTCGGTAGCGGTGGTGCTCCCTCTGTCCGTGGCGGCCCTGGTGAGCTATGCCCGGAGTGGGGGGCTGGATGTGACGGCCGCTCTGCCCTACCTGGCGGGTGGCCTGGTGGGTGGCCTGGTGTCCGGGCGAGTGTTTGACCAGATCCCAGTGACCTGGCTGCGCCGGGGCTTTGGACTGCTGATGTTATACGGAGGGGTGCGGGCGGTGTTGCTGTGGTGAACGTCTTGGGCTTTGTGGTGGGGATGGCCACCGGGATCCTCAGCGGGTGCGGCGTGGGCGGCGGCACCCTGCTGGTGCTCTATCTGACCTGGGCCGTGGGCATGGAGCAGTACCAGGCCGGGGGCATCAACCTGATGTACTTTCTCACCTGTGCGCCCCCGGCTCTGATCAGCCACACCAGAAAGGGACTGGTGGAGTGGCAGGGGGTGTTGTGGTGCGTGGTGGCCGGAATTCCCGCCGCCCTTGTGGGCGCAGCGGTGGCCGGGGGGCTGGAGATGGGGCTGCTGCGCCGCCTGTTTGGGGTGTTACTGCTCTATGTAGGGGTGCAGGAGCTGCGGAAAAGCAAACAGACCCGAAAGCCAAGGTAGGCGTTCGGGTCTGTGCCGGGGCATGGAGTGCGGTTTGGATCAGTCGTCCTGGTCGTCGTCTCTATCATCATCCTGGTTGTCATCGTGGTCGTCGTCCTGATCGTCGTTGCGGTCATCGTCCCAGTCATCGTCCTGGTCGTCATTACGGTCATCGTCCCAGTCATCGTCCTGGTCGTCATTACGGTCATCGTCCCAGTCATCGTCCTGGTCGTCATTACGGTCATCGTCCCAGTCATCGTTCGGGTCGTCATTACGGTCATCGTCCCAGTCATCGTCCTGGTCGTCATTACGGTCATCGTCCCAGTCATCGTTCGGGTCGTCGTTGCGGTCATCGTCCCAGTCATCGTTCGGGTCGTCGTTGCGGTCATCATCCCAGTCGTCATCCTGATCGTTGCCGCTGACCTGGTCGGTGTCCATTTCGGTGACCTTACCGGTGGAGGCGTTGACCTCATATTCATATTCAACGCCGTCAAGGATAAAGGCGATTTCGTACTCGCCATCCTCCAGATCATACTCTTTTTCCACGAATTGCAGATCTGTACGGTGGAGCTGGGCGGCCAGCAGTTCCTGGGCGGCCTTGGCGCTGATATAGCCCTGTTGGGCGTAGGCGGGGTCGTAGTCGTCGTCGTCCAGGGTCATGGTCTGGGAGCCGATGTGGTCGTCGTCCACCACTGCCTGCACCGCCACGGCCAACTGGTTGAGGAAGTCATCGGAGGGGTACTCAGAGCCTCGCTCCAGCTTGAGGATGATGTTTTTCTCGTTGCCGTCGATGGTGTCATCGAAGTAGCCGTCCTGGTGGATGCGCTCCACCAGCGCGGGGACCACTTCCTCACAGGGCTGGCCCTTGGCCTGCTGGAAGGCAGATACCACTTGCTTGCCGTCCTCGTTCTGTCCGGTCAGAGCCACCACGTTGCCGTCCTGGTCGTAGCGGATCTGGATTTCCGGGTTGACGCTGAGCAGCAAGGTTCCCACCCCTTGGGTGGTGTCCTGGGTGCTCTGGGCGGAGGGGGTGGAGCAGGCGGTGAGCAGGGAGAGGGAGAATACAGCGGTAAGGGAGAGAGCCATCCATTTGTTGTTCATCTTTTTCATATCGTTGATCTCCTTTCGTGTCCTGTGTGGATCTTGTTTTCATGGGGAGAATACGGGGCGGCGGAGGGAAAACCGGGGTAAGGGAAAAAGTTTTTGAAAAAATTTTTTCCCAGGGGCGGATGGCTCAGGAATCCTCGTCCTGGTCATCATCCCCGTCGTCGTTGGAATCGTCGTCCTCCGCTCCATCCTGGTCGTCATCGTTTTGGTCATCGCTCTGGTCGTCGTCCCCATCTCCATCGGGGGTGTCGTCTCGGTCGTCGTCATCGTCATCCTCATCTTGGGGGAGGTAGGGGGTGGCAGAAGGGGGCGCAGGGGTGGGTGGGGGAGCGGTTGGGGCTGGAGTGTTGGGCGCCGGGGTGTTGGGTGCTACGGGGATGACCACGGTGTCCCCACGCTGGATGGTGACAGAGTCCCCGTATTGGCTTTGGAGCAGCTGGATGACATAGTCGGTCTCACTGTCCTGCCACTGGGTGTCTGAGCTGTCCACGGTGATGGAGATGGTGTCTCCGTCGGAGAGGTACCCCATCTCTATGGCCCGATCCACCAACTCCTGGGCCACGGTGTCCTGGTCTTTGTTGTGGTAGGAGTACCCTTCGATCAAGTCCCATCCGTCCTGGTTGAGGCCTTCCAGCTCCAGCACCCGCTGGGTGCGGCTGAGGGTCATCTGCACATCGGGATTAATTTGGATGCGCAAGGTGCCATAGGGGGAGAAGTTGGGGCGGTAGTAGCCGAAGAACACCAGGCACAGGCAGGCCGCCAGAGAGGCTATCCCCACCAGGGGCTTCCAGGGCTGGATGTGGGTCTGAGCCGGGGCGGGCATGGTCACCACCCGGTCCACCCTTTGGCCCACCTCGTAGTGCAGGTTGGCCACTTTGAGGAATCGCCCTTGGGTGTCCAGCACCACCGCATAGGCGGGGTGTACTTCCATGACAAGGTAGGTCACTGCCCATTTCCTCCTTTCTCCGTGTGGATGTGGCAGAGGTGGCCCCGGATGATCTCATAGCCGTTGGTGAAGGCCAACAAAATGGCTACCAGGTACTTGCGGTGCCGCTCCAGGGTTTTGCGCTCCACCCCCGCCCCTTTGGCCAGTTCCGCCAGGGGCAGACGTCTGGTGGCCACCATCTGGTCCAGCAGTTGGGGGGCGGAGCGGGCGTAGGCCAGCGCCTGGCCGCAGGCACGCAGGGTGCGCTCCTGCTTGGGGCAGTTGTCCGCTACCTGGGAGAAGGTGATGCCAAAGGTGTCCAGCTGGGCAGAAAACTCGGCGATCTCCTCCTGGCTGGCCATGCGCTGCTGGTGGCTGCCCATGTCTGCCTGGTGGTCGGGGATCTGCTCCAGCAAGGGGGCCTCCTCTTCCTGGCTCTGGGGCTGGTAGAGGGAGATCACACCGCTGTGCCGCTGCTGCTTGCGGTATTCGTCAATGAGACGGTGGCGGATGATGCGGGCGGAATAGGCCAGAAAGGGGCCTTTGATGCGCTGGTAGCTGAGCATGGCCTGGTAGAAGGCGAACATGGCAATGCTCAGCTCGTCCTCATGGCCCTGTTCCGGGGGAACGTGGGTGAATTTAATGGTTTCGCTGCGGATAAAGGGCATATATTGTGCGATAAAAGCATCGGCGGCCTGGGAATCGGCCTGTGCAGCCAGAACCTGACCAGCCAGATCCGAGGTGGATACCGTCATAAATCTCCCTCCAGTCTCCTCTATCCCTAGAATACGAATGTCCCATGCCCACTTCGGGGTACCTGGGGAAAAAGAATAGTTCGGGCATTTTACCACCCAAGTTTACCCCGTGACCCTCCGCCCTGTCCCCCAGAGGATCGTCAAGTATTTGTCAAAATGATGTAAAGAAGGGACAAAAACCTGGAACAGGCCAGCGGCCAAACCGCTGGCCTGTTCCAGGTTTTGAAATAGGAAATAAGGAAGAAAAGAGGGAAGGTTGTAGGAATTAGCTGCGCTTGAACCCTGAATAAATTTCCAAGATAATGTTCTATATTCTATATTCGACTATGGAAAAAATGCGCAAGCAGTCCATCAAACCCGGGGAGAAAAATCTGGGATGGGTCCTGTTCCTCCGCATTATTTTTTTATAATGGTGTGAAATATATTTGACACCCCGCACATGTTACCCATCTCCATCGTTATACCAGAGGAAGGGGTCGCATCCATGGATTTGGAAGAGATATATGACAAGCTGTATCGATACTGCTATATGAAGACCCGCCACCCCCAGGCGGCGGAGGACATCACCCAAGAGACCTTCCTGCGCTTTCTCCGCACCCGCAGCGTCGGGGAGATGGACCGGCACACACCCTACCTCTATACCATTGCCCGGAATCTCTGTGTGGACTTCTACCGGGCCAGACAGGAGCTGTCTTTGGATCAGGTTCCCCCGCCGGTCCAGGATGAGGCCGAGGCCCACACCCTGCGCATCGCCCTGGAGCAGGTTCTGGAGGGGCTGCCGGAGGAGGATCGGGAGCTGATTTTTCTGCGGTACACCAACCAGCTGCCGGTGGGAAAGGTGGCAGACATTTTAGGCATATCCCGCTTTGCGGTGTATCGGCGGGAGAGACAGATTTTGAAACAGCTGCGCAGTCAGTTGGATGGGAGGGATTTTTATGCGTGACCGCGTGTGGAAGCGGGGGTTGCAGCAGGTCTATGAGCCCCCCGCACCCCGGAAGAAAGGGGAGTTTTTGCGTCAGTTTCAGCAGCCGGAGTTGTCCACCTTCCGTTTTTTGCTCACCCAGGCGGCCTATCTTCGCCCCTGGAACTGGATGTTAGCCGTGGGCATATTTATTCTTGTGCTGTGGATGACCCGAAACCAGCAGCCGGGGGACATCTGGATGGTGTCGGCGTTGCTGCCCTTTGCGGCCTTGGCCACCGTCACCGAGCTGACCCGTTCGGCCCGTTATCACATGGAGGAGCTGGAGATGTCCGCCCGGTTTTCTCTGAAAAGCCTGCTTATGGCCCGCTTGACCCTGCTGGGGCTGGGAAATCTGGTGCTGCTGGCGGTGCTCTTTCCTCTGGTGGCGGGGTGGAGTGAGCTGCCTGTGGCTATGACGGGGTGCGTTCTTCTTTGCCCCTACTGCCTGACCTCCTTGGTGTGCCTGGTGATCTCCCGCCGCTTTCGGGGCAGTGAGGTGGTGTTCTTGTGCGCCCTGGTGGCGGTGGCAGTGAGCGGGGGGTGCTTTTGGTGGCAGAGGGCACCGCTGATCCAGCTGGAGCATATCAGCGTAGTGGGCTGGGCCGGGATTACCCTCATTTTGTTGGCTCTGATGCTTTGGGAATGTAGACGCTATGTGTGTGACGGGGAGGAATTGGTATGGAACTGAACGTGGATCGAATCACCAAGCAGTATGGCCCCAAGATTGCGGTAGACCGTATCAGTCTCACCCTCAAGCCAGGGGTTACCGGGCTTCTGGGGGCCAACGGGGCGGGCAAAACCACCCTCATGCGGATGGAGAGCATCACCGCATCGGTTTGGCTCTATGGAGTCCTGACGGTGGTCGCCCTGACCCTGTGCTTCTGGCTGTATCACGTCCATACCGTGGAGAAGGAATGAGGTGGTGGTATGAAGGAATTTGGCACCCTGTACGTGTTTGAACTAAAAAAAATCCTGGGGCAGCGGCTGGTTTTGGTGTCTCTGCTGCTGGGGGTGGCCATGATCTTGGGCTGGAACTTGCTGACCTTCGCCTCCACCGGGTACTACTACGTCTATGACGCGCAGAAAAATGATGTGGAGCGGCTGCCCAGGCCCTACGGAGAGGTGGAGGCCATGCGCCGGGACTACATGAGAGGGCTGTCCGGGCAGGTGTTGGATGACCCCCCATGGAGCAGCTGACGGCGGGGTACCGGGACAGCGATACCGGGACCCGCCAGTGGAACCTGAATGACTACTCCCCCTTCCGCTATCTCAACACCATGCTGAGCCGGTCTGGGGTCACAGCCCAGGGCTTTTACCGCAGCATGGTGTGGAAGTTTGGGGTGAACCGGGAAGAAAATCTCTTGCCCCTGGAGGAGATCGCCTATTGGCAAGAGCAGGCCAGCGGCCTGGAGCCGTTCCGACTGGACTATGCCGGGGGCTGGCAGGCCATGGCCCAGAACTGTGGCCTTCTGAGCCAGGTGGCGGTGCTGCTCTCGGCGGTGTGCGTGTGCTGCCTGTACGCGGAGGAGCACCGCACCCGCACCGACCAGCTGGTGCTGGCCAGTGCCCGGGGCAAGACCACCGTCTTCTGGGCCAGATGGTGTGCCGGGGTCAGCTTCGCCGCAGGTCTGGCCTTGGCCCTCTCTGGGGTGTACATCCTGGCCTACTGCATCTTCTACGGCCCCGACGGCTTTTCCACCGCGCTCCAGCTGTGGAGTGAGGGCGGTGCTCTCCCCCTGCACCTGTCCATGGGTGGGTATGTGCTGGTGATGGTGGCCCTTCTGGTGCTGGGGGGTATGGCTATGGTGTCCCTGGTGATGCTGCTCTCTGAGTGGTTGCGCTCAGCGGTGTTGGCCCTGGTGGTGCCCTTCCTTCTGTCCGGGGCCACCGTTTTGGGACTGTTTCAGGGACAGGGACGCCTGGTGCAGCAGATCACCAGCTACCTGCCCTTCTGTCGGGTCAGCACCGCCACCCTGACCGACTATTACCTGGCTCCCTTCCGGCTCAACGCCATCCAGTTCAGTTTCCTCCTGTATGGATTGCTGGTGCTGGGGTTGGGTGGGCTGTGCTGGCTGTGCTATCGCAGCTATCAGGTCACCGGACGATGACACAACAAGAAATAAAGCCGCTGAAATGGTACAATTTCAGCGGCTTTTTGTCCCGTTGCCGGAACGATCATCCTGTGATAGAATAAAAGTGATCTGTATCTAGAAGCATGAGGGAAAAACTCCGGTGCTGGAGGGATCGGTGTTCTTGTGGTGGGATGATATGAGAAAAGACAGATGATACAACGAATTTGAGGGGATAAAAATGATTGTTTTGATTACGGGTGCGTCTCATGCGGGAAAGACCGTGCTGGCCCCAAAAATCCTGGAGCGGTACCATTATCCATATCTGTCCATGGATCTTTTGAAAATGGGGTTCATACGCAGCCATTACATACATGCAACTCCAGAAGATGACGATGCGTTACAGGAATATATGTGGCCTGTAATCCGAGAAATCATCAAGACGGCCATCGAAAACCGGCAGAACCTGGTGATTGAGGGCAGTTACATTCCCTTTGGATGGGAAGAGAGCTTTTCAGTTGAATATTTGCGTGAAATTCGATACTATTGCCTGATTATGAGCGGGCGGTATATAGAAAACCACTTTTTGGACATTCAGGCCCATGCCTGTGACGTAGAGAAACGCGTGGATGATACGTGGTGCACGATGGAGGTTCTGGTTGAGGAAAACGCCCGCTATCTGGACATGTGTGAAAAGTATCAATATCCATTTATTTTGGTTGACGACGATTATGAAGTGGAGGTGGATCTTTCCATAGAACATTGACCGCCTTTGGTGTAGGCAAAAAAGATAAGCGTGGTACAATCACATTTAAGGAAACAGAACTTGGGGGATTTGTGGGAATAAAAGAAAGGTTTATGAAAACGTATGAAGAAAGAAATTAAAGGGAAAAGAATTATTTTGCGGGAGCAAAGAGAAGAAGATGTGCCGTTTTATACATATTGGTTCAATCAGCCGAAGGTTATGTTTCAATGCGGTTTTGAGAAGCCTACCACAGAAGAAGAGATGAAAACTTGCATCAACGTCAACCATAAATCGAAAGACTCGGTCTGGTTCACGATTACTGATCTTGACGGCAATATCATAGGTGAGACCGGTCTGCTCCGTATGTTTCCTGCATGGTATCAAACCGATCTGACGATTATTATTCCAGATCCAAAAATGCAGAATAAAGGATATGGGACAGAAGCCATTCGCATCATGCTTGATATGGCCTTCCATGAGTATGAAATGCATCGTGTCTCAATCGGAGTAGTGGGATTGAATACCGATGCGCTGGAATTCTATAAGAAAATTGGATTCAAGCAGGAAGGTGTTCTGGAAGAGGCATATTACTACAACAATGAGTACAGCGATTTTATTATGATGCGAATTCTCAGCCACGAATGGAAATAACGGTGGGGTAGATGTCGATCTTGTAGTAGAAGTGTTGGAGCATCTGCTCCAGCACTTTTCCACGCGAACCGCTCCAAACTCCCGTATGGGTCACGGTTTGGGTCAAAGCTGTTTCAGCTCCTCCAGGAACTTTGGAAGGACATCATAGATAATGGCG
>CALWXL010000002.1 GCA_944385485.1 uncultured Oscillospiraceae bacterium | reverse complement strand
TATGCGTTTTACACTTCCTCGTGACCTGTATCACGGCAAAGGCTCTCTGGAAGAGCTGAAGAATCTGAAGGGCACCAAGGCTTTTGTGGTCACCGGCGGCGGCAGCATGAAGCGGTTTGGCTTCCTGGCTCGGGTGGAGAATACCCTAAAGGAAGCGGGCATGGAAGTACATATCTTTGAGGGCGTGGAGCCCGATCCCAGCGTCACCACCGTGATGCGCGGTGCCGAGGAGATGCGCCAGTTCCAGCCCGACTGGATCGTGGCCATCGGCGGCGGCAGCCCCATCGATGCAGCCAAGGCCATGTGGGCGTTCTACGAGTATCCTGATGTCACCTTTGAGGACCTCATCGTCCCCTTCAACTTCCCCACGCTGCGTCAGAAGGCTCACTTCTGCGCCATCCCCTCCACCTCCGGCACCGCCACCGAGGTCACCGCCTTCTCCGTCATCACCGACTATGACAAGGGTATCAAGTACCCCCTGGCCGACTTTAACATCACCCCTGATGTGGCCATTGTGGACCCCGACCTGGCGGAGAAGATGCCTCCCAAGCTCACCGCTCACACCGGTATGGACGCCATGACCCACGCCATTGAGGCCTATGTGTCTACCGTCCACTGTGACTACACCGATCCCCTGGCACTCCACGCCATTAAGATGATTCACAACGATCTGAAGAAGTCCTATGAGGGCGACATGGATGCCCGTGACCGGATGCACAACGCCCAGTGCCTGGCTGGCATGGCCTTCTCCAACGCTCTGCTGGGTATCGTCCACTCCATGGCCCACAAGACCGGAGCAGTGTATGAGGGCGGCCACATCATCCACGGCGCGGCCAACGCCATGTACCTGCCCAAGGTCATCCAGTACAACGCCAAGAACGAGGAGGCAGCCCAGCGTTATGCTGACATCGCCCGCTTCATGGGCCTGGAGGGCAGCGATACCCAGTCCCTGGTGAAGGCTCTGGTGGCCGAGCTGCGCCACATGAACGATGTGCTGAACATTCCCCAGTGCATTCAGCACTACGGCGAGGGCGGCGTGATTGCTGAGGTAGGCTTTGTAAGTGAGGAGGAGTTCCTGGCCAAGCTGCCTGAGGTGGCCAAGAACGCCCTGGGTGACGCTTGCACCGGCTCCAACCCCCGCCAGCCCAATCAGGAGGAGATGGAGAAGCTGCTGCGCGCCTGCTATTACGACCTGGACGTTGACTTTTAATTCTTTAGCGTGTAAAATAAGGGGAGGGGAAAGTCCCTCCCCTTATTTTTCGGTAAATCCCTGGGAAGGAGATTGTTATGTTTCGAATTGCGGAAAAAACCCCGCTGAATCCCACTGTCACCAAGCTGGTCATTGAGGCACCCCTGGTGGCCAAGAAGGCACAGCCGGGTCAGTTTATCATTGTACGTCCCTTTGAGGACTCCGAGCGGATTCCTCTGACCATTGCCGACTATGATCGGGAGGCTGGTACCATCACTATTATTTTCCAGATTGTAGGCGGTACCACCATGGAGCTCAATACCCTGGAGGCTGGCCAGTCTGTCCACGACTTTGTAGGACCCCTGGGTCGGCCCAGCCAGCTGGAGGGCCTGAAGAAAGTGGCCGTAGTGGGCGGCGGTGTGGGCTGCGCCATTGCCTATCCCACCGCCAAGCGCCTCCACGAGCTGGGGGCTGAGGTGCACTCCATCGTGGGTTTCCGCTCCAAGGACCTGGCGATTTTGGAGCAGGAGTTTGAGGCCGTGTCCGATCACATGGCCAAGATGAGCGATGACGGCACCTGGGGGGAGAAGGGCCTGGTGACCAACGCCCTGGAGGCCCTCATTCAGGCGGGCAATCAGTACGACGAGGTCATCGCCATTGGTCCCCTCATCATGATGAAGTTTGTGTGCAAGCTCACCGAGAAGTATGGCATCAAGACCACCGTGTCTATGAACCCCATCATGATCGATGGCACTGGCATGTGCGGCGGTTGCCGCCTCACCGTGGGCGGTGAGACCAAGTTTGCCTGTGTGGACGGCCCTGACTTTGACGGCCACCTGGTGGACTTTGACGAGGCCATGCACCGTGGCACCACCTACAAGGACTTTGAGGCTCACGCCCGTGAAGCCTCTTGCAATCTGCTCAACAAGGAGGTGCAGTGAGATGGCACACCAGATCAATATGGACCCCTGCAAGTGCCCTATGCCCAGCCAGGAGCCCCAGGTGAGAAATCATAACTTTGAGGAGGTAGCTCTGGGTTACACCGCGGAGATGGCGGTGAACGAGGCCAAGCGCTGCCTGAACTGTAAGAATAAGCCCTGCCAGACCGGCTGCCCCGTGGGCATCGACATCCCCGCCTTCATTGGCAAGGTGGCTGAGGAGGACTTTGAGGGAGCCTATCAGGTGCTTTCCGCCTCCAGCGCCCTGCCCGCCGTGTGCGGCCGTGTCTGCCCCCAGGAGAACCAGTGTGAGGGCAAGTGCGTCCGCGGCATCAAGGGGGAGAGCGTGGGCATTGGCCGCTTGGAGCGGTTTGTGGCCGACTGGCACCGGGAGCACGTGAAAGAGGCTCCGGTGAAACCCCAGCCCAACGGCCACAAGGTGGCCATCATCGGTGCTGGCCCCTCCGGCCTCACCGCAGCTGGCGATCTGGCCAAGCTGGGCTATGAGGTGACCATCTACGAGGCCCTCCACCTGGCTGGCGGCGTGCTGGTGTACGGCATTCCCGAGTTCCGTCTGCCCAAGGCCATTGTCCAGCAGGAGATTGACGGCCTGAAGGCCCTGGGCGTCACCATTGAGACCAACATGGTCATCGGCAAGGTGCTGACCATTGATGAGCTGATGGGCGAGTACGGCTTTGAGGCGGTGTACATCGCCAGCGGCGCCGGTCTGCCCCGGTTCATGGGCATTCCCGGCGAGAGCCTCAAGGGCGTGTATTCCGCCAACGAGTATTTGACCCGAATCAATCTGATGAAGGCCTACCAGCCCGGCAGCAAGACCCCCCTCATGCACAGCCACAAGGTGGCCGTGGTGGGCGGCGGCAACGTGGCCATGGATGCCGCCCGCTGCGCCAAGCGTATGGGCGCCGAAGAGGTGTACATTGTCTACCGCCGTGGCATGGAGGAGCTGCCCGCCCGTAAGGAAGAGGTGGAGCACGCCGAAGAGGAAGGCATCATCTTCAAGACCCTCACCAACCCCGTGGAGGTGCTGGGCGACGAGGATGGCCGTGTGTGCGCCATGACCTGTGTGGAGATGGAGCTGGGCGAGCCTGACGCTTCCGGCCGCCGCCGTCCGGTGGTCAAGGAGGGCAGCGAGTTCCAGCTGGAGGTGGACACCATGATCATGTCCATCGGCACCAGCCCCAACCCCCTGATCCGTTCCACCACCCCCGGCCTGGAGACCAACCGCCACGGCTGTATCGTCACCAATGGGGACGACGGCCTCACCAGCCGAGAGGGCGTGTACGCTGGCGGTGACGCGGTCACCGGCGCAGCCACCGTCATTCTGGCCATGGGGGCCGGCAAGCAGGCCGCTGCCGCCATCCACCAGTACATCCAGAACAAGTAAGACAAATCACCAAGGCCCTCCGGGAAACCGGAGGGCCTTTCTTCATTCTTGGGTGATGACGAATTCTGGCCGTCCGGCTGCGCCGCAGGCCAGTTCGTATTTGTCAAAGACCACCACTGCCTGCCCGTCCTCATTGAGGTAGAAGCTGCGCTGTTCGGTGATCAGGTCTTCCAGGTTGATGTCCGTCCACAGCTCCCGTTGCTCCTCGGGGCTCCAGGTCGCTATGGTGCGGCGAATGCTGTCGGCCACAATTTGCTTGTAGTCGTTGCCAAACCAGTCTTTGAGGGTGAGCATTTTTTCGCTCTCCAGATCCAACGTGTAATAGTAGTCGGTTTGGTAGGCGGCAATTGCGGTCTCATAGTGGCAGATGTGGAGGGAGACATACTGTGCGGTGAGGTACTTCACCTCGTAGTCTACGGTAATGCCGATGGGGTGGAAGTCGGCAGGGTCACCCCCTGTGGCCACAAAGGCATCATAGTATTCCTTGGCCCGGGCCTCACTCTCGTCCAGACAGTTTTGAATGAGCTGCTGGATGTAGAGGTTTACCCGCTGTTCCAATTCGCTTTTTCCCGTGTTCTCAATCTGAGGGATGACGGCATCAATGTATTTGATCTCGTCCTGGGAGTGGTATTCCCGGAAGACAAAGATGCGGCACACGTCCCCTACCACGGGAAGGCTGCATGCTCCGTCGGCAAAGGTGGGGGAGAGGTTGAGAAGCAGAACCAGACAGGCGGCCATGGCGGCGGGAATGCAGGCCAGCGACCGCCACGGGTGCCGACGCCGAGGCTGGGTGCCCAGGCCACAGGTGATGGCATCCTCCACCACACTGGACAACTCCTGTGGAATCTCGATATTGTCATACTGAGAATGATCGATCATCTTCCATACCTCCCAAGTCCAGTTTCAAAAGCTCCAAAGCTTTGTACAGGCGTGATTTTGTGGTGTTGAGATTGGTTCCGGTGACCTCTGCAATGGTGGCCAGTTTGAGATCTTCGAAATAGCGCAGGATGACCACCGTCTTCAAATGGGACGGAAGATGGTCAATGGCGGAGTACAAGTCCAGATAGGTGTCCTGGCTTTGGGGCTGGCCGGAGCGGGCGGGAAGGTCCTCACCCAAGTCCGCCAGGTAGATCAGCCGGGATCGTTTGCGAAAGTAAGTCATGCACTCATTGATGAGAATGCGGTAAAACCAGGTGCGCATTCCATCCTGGTTGCGCAGGGTGTGCTGCTTTTGCAGGGCCTTGACAATGGAGGTGTGCACCAGGTCCAAAGCGTCGTCCCGGTTCTTCACGTGGGCATAGGCGATGCGATAGAATTTTTCTTGGTTTTCCTGAATGAAAGCAATCAGGGGAGAATCTGGCTTATGGTCCATGGGCAGGACTCCTTTCCAAGGGACAGATGGCAAGTCAGGGGGTCACGGTGTGACAGAGCAGGTAATCCAACCACTTCTGACAGTAGGTGGGGGTCAGGTGGATGCCGTCAGAGCCGGCCTCCTGGGGCAGACAACCTGTGCTGTCCGCTACGGCCTGGGAGACCTGAAGATAGTATGCCTTCTTTTCCTGAGCCATTTCCTGAATCAGCTGGTTAAACTGGTTGATTTTATCGTTGCTGATATAGCTGTGGGTGTCAGACACGGTCTGGGACACAGGCATGATCTCCTGCACATAGATGATAGCTTCGGGGTTGATCTCCCGGATGGCGTCCAGAATGGCGGCGTATTTTTCGATAAAAGTCTCAGGATAGGGCCAGCCCATCTCGTTGATGCCCAGCATGATATATACCTTGGAAAACTGGGTGTTTTTCAAGGCATCCATTACCGTGACCATTTGGCCGTTCTGGTTGATGACCTGTTTGGTAAAAACGGTGTCCACCATGAGTCCCTTGTGGGTCAGATTGGTGGCGTTGGTCAGACCTGTGTATAAAATCAGGCCCTCGGTGCGGGAGTCGCCAATGAATACGGCGTCGTCAAAATAACTCTCATCCACCGGATCGGACTGGGGCACAGGGCTGGAAAAATCGTAGACGGTGGATTGGGTGGCCTCCGGTGAAGGAGTAGGTGTTTCTGGTGTGGGAGTCGAGGGTGCTACAGTGGCCGTGGGGGTGGCTTGGGGCTGGGCGTCGGCCGATGGGGAGAGCGATCGCATGGCGTACATGAGAATGAGAATCATGGCCACGCCGGCCACCAGACACAATAGGACCAGTTGGGTGGGGAAATGGCTGCGCCGTCTTCTACGGCGGGTGCGGGGCTGTTCAGACATAGGGGTACCTCCAGGGTGAAATGAACATAAAACGTTGAAACATGGGATTCTGGATCATAGACGCTGGAGGGAGGGAAAAAGTTGTCGCAACAAAAAAGTTTTTTCTGAACAACTCACCTGTCTGCACAGCATAACACAGGGAGAAGAAATGTCAACGGGCTTATGGAAAACTATGAGAAGGACAACCATGGATATCTGGCTGCATAAGCCGTTGGGAACTGCTCATAATAATGGAGAAAACAGGTATTTCACGTAAGACCTGTAACTTTTCCAAGATAGAGGAGTGGCAAGGATGAAAGCAACCGGCATTGTGCGAAGAATTGACGACTTAGGTCGTGTAGTCATACCAAAGGAAATCCGGAGAACCATGCGTATTCGGGAGGGTGACCCGTCACAGACAACATGGACACGGTGGGAAATGTTCTGCTTCGGAATGCTGGATCTGGCAAAACGGACCGGCATCGATGGTACATTATGACGAAACCTGTGGGCGCTACCGTGGGAATCCGGGAGGGGGTCTAGAGGGTATATATACCAGGGAAACACCCTGGATTTGCCACAGACGTTATGATAAAATGAAAAACACAACCGTGGAGGTACATACGCATGGACGAGAAGATGCAGAACGATCAAATCCAACTTTTTGAGGATCAGCGCATTCGCACCGCTTGGGATGCCCAGCAGGAGGAGTGGTACTTCTCTGTGGTGGACGTGGTGGGGGTGCTCACAGACAGTAAGGACCCTACGGCTTATTGGCGCAAGCTGAAGCAACGACTGAAAGAGGAAGGAAATCAAACCGTGACAAATTGTCACGGTTTGAAGATGACCGCAGCGGACGGAAAAAAACGAATGACCGATGTGGCCAACACCGAGCAGCTCCTGCGCATCATCCAGTCCATCCCGTCCCCCAAGGCAGAGCCGTTCAAGGTGTGGCTGGCCCAGGTGGGCCGGGAGCGTATCGAGGAGACCATCGACCCGGAGCAGGCCATTGACCGGGCTTTGGAGACTTACCTGAAAAAGGGGTACTCAGAGGAATGGGTGCATCAGCGCCTGTTGTCCATCCGCATTCGCAACGAGCTTACCGACGAGTGGCAGAAGCGAGGCGTGGAAAAGGGGCGGGAATATGCCATTCTCACCAACGAGATTTCCCGTGCCTGGTCTGGGATGACTACGAGACAGTACAAGCAGTTCAAGGGGCTGAAGAAAGAGAACTTACGGGACAACATGAGTGATTTGGAGCTGGTGCTCAATATGTTGGCCGAGGCATCCACCACCAGTATCTCCCGGGCAGAGCAACCCCAGGGGCTGGAGGAAAACCGCAAAGTGGCCCAACGGGGCGGCCGCATTGCCGGAAATGCCCGCAAAGAGTTGGAGCAGGAGACTGGCGGGCCAGTAGTGACCCATGAGAACGCCCACACCCTCCAGGCTTTGATCACTGGTGTGGTGGAGGATGCGGCAGAATGGACAGAAGAAAAAACATAAAAATAGTGCAGGTGACAAGGAAGGATACCCTGCCAAAAGAAAGTAAACTGTGACAATATTTCACGCTTTGAACATCGGAGCAGCCTGGTTGCCTGTGCAACTGGGCTGCTTGTATTTTGTGTAAAATCAGGAGTATGGCATTCGGGGAGAAGAATGGTGTGTTTACCTTTGCTTTACCGAAAACACCTGAAACCGTGGTGGAACGTGGGGAAAATCAGATGATATACTGATGGACGGAATTCGGACGGGACACGTCAACAAGGAGAGAATATATCAATATGTCAGGGAAACAACAGACCATACAGGCCAGAGAAACTCCACAGTGCGGCAGAGATGAGCAGGCACACAATCGGGCTCATCTGCTGCCTCGTATTTTTTTAGGGGTGATGGTGCTGGCGCTGCTGGTGGCAGCGGGGGTGTGGCTCAACCGCCCGGTGAGCGGCCAGCCCACAGCGTCCAGCCAGCTGGTGTTTGTACCGGCCAAGGTGACGGCGGTGCTGGAGGACGATGCTGCCCCCGACTGGAAGCAGGGTGAGGGTCGCCGTGTGGGTACCCAGGAGCTGGAGATTCAGCTGCTCTCGGGGAGCCATAAGGGGGAAGTGCTGCCATTGACCAACTACCTCAGTGCACTGTTCAACGTGGATGTGCAGGAGGGGGATCGGGTTATTGTACGTCTCATCACCCAGGAAGACGGCTCCTACTATGCCACCATGTTCAACTATGACCGAGGCTTTGTGATGGGGGGCGCACTGTTGATTTTCTGCGCCGTATTGGTGTTTCTGGGGGGCAAAAAGGGCCTGAGAGCCTTGCTGGGGCTGGTATTTACCCTGCTGTGTCTGTGGTGTTTGCTTTTGCCCGGTCTCGTTCGTGGTCTACCCGCCATACCTCTCACCATTGGCATCGTGGCGGTGACTGCAGTGGCCTCTCTGGTGTTGTTGGATGGGCTGACCCGGAAATGCCTGTGTGCCAGTCTGGGCTGTGTGTGCGGGGTGTCTGTGGCGGGGTTGTTTGCTTGGGTGGCGGGGATGATCACGCCGCTGAATGGGTTTAACATGACTGAGGCCGAGAACTTGATGCTCTACGGCAGCGAGTATGGACTGACCATCCAGGGGCTGCTGGTATGCGGAGTGCTGGTGGCGGCTCTGGGGGCTGTGATGGATGTGGCTATGTCCATTGCCTCGTCGGTGTGGGAGCTGAGGGAGCAAAACCCCACCCTTTCGGCTCATGCACTTTTCCGTTCCGGAATGAATATTGGACGAGATGCCATGGGAACCATGGCAAACACCCTGATTTTGGCCTTTGCTGGCTCCTCCTTCAACATGTTATTGCTCATCCAGGTCTATGACATCCCGTTTCTCCAGCTGGTGAACACGGATTTTCTCTGTATTGAGGTGTTGCAGAGTGTGGCAGGCTCCCTGGGTATCCTGTTGACAGTTCCTCTGGTGGCAGGCATCAGTGCCTATCTGATGTCTCGCCCCTCCAGAGTTCTTGATAGATGAAACCATTTGAGAGAAAGGAACGGATACTTATGTATCACAGATTCAAAAGCTGGAGCAAGCGTGGGTTGGCTCTGCTGATGGTACTGGTTCTGTGCTTGGGCATGCTTCCTGTCATGACCTATGCCCAGGAGAACACCTACACCCAGGTCACATCGGCGGCACAACTCCAGGCAGGCGGCAGCTTCGTGCTGGTGGCCAACACCGACCGTGGCGCCCAAGCTCTGGACACCACCATTGGCAGCAAAATTGACGGGGTACCTGTGACGGTGAACGGGACCAACCTCAGCGGCACCGACGTGCCGGTGTGGACGGCAGCGGCTTCGGGAACCGGAATCAGTCTGTCCAATGGCACCAACTATCTGGGCTATGGCAGCTCAGGTACCAACTTTACCAAGCCTCAGGAAGCCTACACCTGGAATGTGACCGATAACGGGGACGGCACCTTCCGTTTTGTGGCCTCTGGAAGCAGCACCCGGGCCATTGCATGGCAAACCTCCGGGGCACGTTTTGGTGCATACTCCACCACCAATTCCAGCGGCTATGTGTTTGATCTGCTGGTGTTCCAGGTGGACAGCGGAGACACAGGGATTACAGTGGCCGCACCCCAGGCACAGCCCCAGGGCGGAGAGGTGGCCTCCGGCACCGCCATCACTCTGACCTGCGCCACCCAAGAAGCTGCCATCTACTACACCACCGACGGCAGTAACCCCAGCGACATCAGCACCCTTTATACCGACGAGACTAAGCCGGTGATCACCGGTGAGGCAGGGGCTCAGGTGACCTTAAAGGCGGTGGCCGTGCTGGATGGCACCCAGAGCGCCATCCAGACCATCCGCTACACCATTCAGGCGCCGGCCACTGCCCAGCGGGTGGAGACAATCGCAGAGGGCGACGTGGTGACCATCTACTATCCTGAAGCCAACAAAGTCATGAGCAGCCAGGGCTATACCTACACCAGTAGTTCCGGCAGCACCAAGGACGAGCTGGTGGCTGTGGATGCCCAAGTCAGCGATGATACCCTGACCCTTCCCGAGGGTGCGGCCCAGTTCAAGGTCTATGAGCAGGACGGCCACTATGTTCTCAAAAGTGACAAGGGCTTCCTCTATCTGGACGGTACCAACGTCCGACTGGTGGAGGAGCTGGGAGAGTATACGCAGTTTGATCTGGAAGAGGCAGGGGGTGGATTCTATATCAAGGGAGCCAATGCCGTAGCCTACGGAAAGCCTCAGTATCTGGAATACTATGGTGGCTACTTTACCTGCTATGGCATGAACACCAGTAAGCCTGAAATTTATACGTTTCAGTTTTTCCGCAGTGGCAGCTTTGATGTGAACGACGAGCCTCTGGTGCCTGATGGCGGGCAGGAGGGAGAGACTCCCATTTCCGCTGGTGACCAGGTGGTGATCTACGCGCCGGATACCATGCTGGCCCTGTCCGCCAACGTGAAGAGCACCTACTACCCAGTGGGTGTGACGGTGAAGCTGGAAGAGGGAACCCTCACCGGCTATGAGGCCACCGAGGTGTGGACGGTGGGGGGAGATGCTGAAACCGGCTTTACCTTCACCAATGGGGGTAAGACTCTGAGCATGGCGGGAAGCTATTCCAGCGTGTATCCCGGTGCAGGGGAGAACGAGACCTGGACGCTGGAAGCCAGTGATACCACAGGAGTATACTATGTGAAAAACCAGGGTCGGGGCAACTACCTGCTTTGGGATGACAAGTATGACGATTGGACCACCAGCAAAAACGACAAAACCGGTGTGGTCTTCCAGGTGGTGGAGGGTGTGCCCGAACCTGAGCCGGAACCCACCCAGCTGGAGGTGCGGGCTACCCCGGCCAGCGGAGCCTCTCTGACCGAGGGTGCTACCATTGAACTGATGAGCGTGGAGGGTGCCACCATCTACTACACCACCGACGGCTCCCAGCCCACCACCAACAGCGAAGCCTACACCAAGGCTCTCAAGGTGGGGGAGGATGTGGCGGTGCCCACTGTGGATCAGCCTCTGACCCTCAAGGCCATCGCCTATCTGCCCGCCGATGAAGAGGCTGGCACCCAGGCTCAGATCAGCCCGGTGGCGGAGTTTACTTATCAGGCTCCTGTGTCTCTGAATGACTACAACCTCTACTTTGGACAGCTTCACTCCCATACCAACATCTCCGACGGTGCGGGCAGCGTGGAGGAGGCCTTTGACCATGCCTCTCAGGTGGACAATCTGGACTTCCTGGCGGTCACTGACCACTCCAACTCCTTCGACAATGAGAGTGCCGACGGGGTGGGCCTGGAAAATGACTGCACCACCATCAGCAGCGAGTGGGCCCAGGGCCACGAGGCAGCTGCCAATGCCACCACTGAGAACTTTGTGGGTCTCTATGGCTTTGAGATGACTTGGTCGGATGGGTTCGGTCACATCAACACCTTCAACACCCCAGGTTTTGAAAGCCGTAGCAACAGCGAGTTCGGCAATAAGTCCGGCAGCACCGAAGGCTATCAGAACTACTATAATATGCTGGTGCAGGTCAGTTCCTCTCTGTCCCAGTTCAACCATCCCGGCACCACCTTTGGTGATTTCCAGGACTTTGCGTTCTACTCCGCCGCACTGGATCAGCGCATCACCCTCATTGAGGTGGGCAACGGCGAAGGAGCCATTGGCTCCAGCGGCTACTTCCCCAGCTATGAGTACTACACCCGTGCTTTGGACAAGGGGTGGCATGTGGCCCCCACAAACAACCAGGACAACCACAAGGGTAACTGGGGCGACTCCAACACCGCCCGCAGTGTGGTGCTGGCCTCTGACTTGACTGAGCAGGGCATTTACGATGCCATTGCCAACTACCGGGTGTACGCCACCGAGGACAACGATCTGTCCATCCTGTATTCTCTCAACGGCAACGCTATGGGCTCCATCCTGCCCAAGCAGGAGCAGGGGGTCACTATACAGGCCCAGATCAGCGACCCCACCGACTCCGGCGATGCCAAGGTGGAGGTAATCGTCAACGGTGGTCTGGTTGCAGCCAGCAAGACCCTGTCCGGCTGCAACGGCACCGTGACCTTTACCTTTGACAGCAACGACTACTCCTACTACTATCTACGCATCACCCAGGCCGACCAGAACATCGCCGTTACCGCTCCCGTGTGGACTGGTGAGGGGGTCAATGCCGGTATCTCCAGCACAGTGTGCGATCAGGAGTTGGTGGTGCGTGGCGAGGCGGTCAACCTCTCCAGCGAGATCTACAACAACGCCGGCAGCGATATGACCGTCCAGTCCATGACCTATTCCGTGGACGGTGAGGTGATTCACACCGTGAACGTCCAGGAAATCGGAAGCAATGGCGTGTTGACCTCTGGAACTACGGCACAGATTTCTTTCCCCTGCACCTTTGACATGGCAGGTAAGACCACTGTGGATGTGTCCCTGGTCTCCACCATCGGCGGAACCGAGTACACCTTTACCGGGGTGCTCCAACTTAACGTCACCGATCCCTCTCTGGTCACCCGTATCCTGGTGGACGGCACCCACTACAACGACTATGTCACCGGCTACTATTCCGGGAACATGGGGAACTTCACCGCCCTGGCCGCCGAGATGAACGCCCAGGTGACCATCAAACAGCCCGGGGAGACTATCACCGCGGAGGACTTGGAGAATGTCTCTCTGTTGGTGGTATCTGCCCCCCTGAAGAAAGAGCAAAATGGCGTGACACCCACAGAGGAGACCAACTTCTCGGAGGAATACATCCAGCTGGTGGCGGACTATGCCAAGAATGGCGGTACCGTCATTCTCTGCGGCTTGGCGGACTATCAGGATAGCTTCAGCGGCGCTCCCTTCTGTTCCACCGAGCAGGTCAACCCCATTTTGGAGGCCATGGGATCTACTCTGCGCCTCAATGACGACGAGGTGCTGGACGACGACACCAATTACAACGGAGGCGCCACCCAGACCTACCGCGTGTATATGGATAAATTTAACACACGGGATTTTCCTCAGCTCTTTGCTGGGCTGCAGGAGGGCCAGGTGTACAGCGCCTACTCCGGCTGTTCTGTGGATCTGGGCGAAAATGGTCAGGCTCTGGTGATGGGTTCTTCCAATTGCTATTCCATCAACTCCAACGTCCGCCCCGAGGGCAGTGAAGGCCAGTGGGACAGCGGCAAGGAAAAGGGCAGCACCACCAGCGGCTCTTACGATGCCAGCACCGCTGTCGTGCAAAAGGGAGATGTGGTCACTCTGGCCACTGAGGCCGTGGGCCTGGGCCGGGTGTATGTGGCCGGTACAGTGTTCCTGTCCAACTTTGAAATCTCCGACAGCTCCAGCGTGGACTACGGCGATGCCAGCTATGCCAACAAGGTCATTGTCCAGAACATCGTCTCCTCCATTCTGGAGGAGCGGGAGATCAGCACCATTGCCGAGGCCCGTCAGGGTGAGGTGGGTGACATCTTTACCGTGGAGGGTGTGGTTACCGCTGGCAATGTGGAACCCAACGCCTTCTTTGACACCATCTACATCCAGGACGAAACCGGAGGAATTGACCTCTATCCTGTCTCCAGTGCCGACGGCACCTTCCTGGTGGGCCAGACTGTCCGGGTCACCGGCAGCTGGGATCAGTACCAGGGCGATGTGGAGCTACGAGTCATTGACATCGAGTTGGTGGACAGCACCATCCAGCCTGTGGAGCCGAAAGAACTGACCCTGGAGCAGGCCAATGACTACGACAGCTATGGCGGCTGGCTGGCCAAGGTCAGCGGCACTGTGACCTCGGTGGAGCTGGTCAGCGAGCAGGTCAGTGAGGTGATACTCACTGATGGTACCCATCAGTTCCGCCTGCTGTTCAACAACTACATTGGCTACTCCCAAGACGGCAGTACCCCCCTGGAAACCTTTGTGAAGGTGGGGGCCGACATCTCCGCTGTGGGTGTGGTGTACTATGACCCCGACGGGGCCTGCCTGCGCATCCGGGATCGCTCCGAGGTGGAGCTGGTGGATGATCAGCAGCCCGAAGAGGATGACACCACCAAGCCCGGTGACGGTACCACCACCCAGCCGGACGACGATGTCAACAAGCCTGGTCAGAGCACCGATGATTCCGGAAACAATACCGGCAACACCACAGACACCACTGCTAAGCCCGATGGGGACAAGAATCCCCAGACCGGCGACACCAATCAGATGATGGCTTATGTGGTGGTTCTGGTTGTGGCCATGGGAGCCCTGCGCGGCGTGGTGACTCTGCGCAAGCGGGTATGGCGATAAGTAGGTATCCAGCTGATCTAAAAAGATTCGCAATATAACAGAAAAAACGAGAAACCCGCTGCAGAAGTTTCAATTCTGCGGCGGGTTCTGTGTTCATGGAAAAAGCAGCAGAGCCACATTCCGCAGATGGAATGATGTTCTGCTGCTTTTGATTATCGGAGATGCTGTTGAATCCATTTGCTCAAATCGGTTTCATTGGCGGCTCCGCTGGCAATGGAAATGAACATATCCGCCAGTTCTCCTTCTCGTAGTTGGAGGGCATATCCATTCCATTTGAGAAGCAGCTGTACCACCATAGCCCCGATGCGTTTGTTTCCGTCCAGAAAGGCGTGGTTGGAGGCTAGTCCAAAGCCGATACGGGCAATTTTATCGATGTCACCGGGGAATAGGTCTGTACCGCCAAAGGATTGCAGGGGAGCGGAGACGGCGGATTCCAAAACGGAACGATCCCTTAAGCCGTCAATACCGCCGATCTTTTTGATCACTTAAGAATGAAGGGCGATCACATCATCTGCGGTAATCCAAATCATTCTGCCATCCTCTTATAGTCGGCGGAAAAAGCATCCAGCAGTTCACTGGCGTCATCCAGCATTTGTGCACGGCTGACCTTAGCGGGGGGAGCCAACTTCACCGCAAAGGGCATACCGCCGGAGCGTACAAAGGCGTTGGCGAAGATATTGAAGGCAGTGGATGGGGTCATGCCTAACTGGGCGCAGATTTCCGTCATTTGTGCCTTGGTCTGGCTGTCCATGCGAAAGGTCATGTTGGTGTCCATAGAGAGTCCCTCCTTGCGCTACAATTATAGTGCTTATTATGTGCATTGTCAATACAACGGCGGATGCATGAGGGCGGAGCAGAGCAAGTAATTACAAACTGTAAGCAGTTGAAAGTATTTACAGGAAAGGCATTCATGTTTATACAAAGCGGGGACATAAACTCGTTGCAGTATTTGCATCAAAACAGCAAAAACTCCTTTCACTTTTTGTTCTGGCCTTGGATCGCATAGGGTGTGCTCGGTCATTCCTCATAAAAATCACCATACGAATCCAGAAAACGCTCAACCTGCCACTCCGGCCCTGTGAACAGAAGATCCAGCAGTGCCGTCTGGAGTTCCGATTTCTTCATGCGATGCACACGGTGGAGCAAACGATCCTCCAGTTGCTCCTGTGCCTGTTCTTGTTCGTTCCAATATGCCTCCACCTCTGCGATATACTGTGCAGCTTCTTCGGGAAAAACGGTGAGGTAGAGGGCGACCATGTGTTTGCAGATGATCCGTCGTCCGGCGGCGTGGGGACAGGTGCATTGACTTTTCCGAGGGTGGGACAAGTCGATGGTCACGTCATATTGTGCGCCGTTGCTGCCGGACACAGTGCCGTGGTAGGAGGTGTCGCCGCACGGCTCCACACGCAAGACCTTTTTGTTCTGGAAATATTCGTAGCCACGGTAGGCAGACTGCCCACTGGCAAGGGATAAAATACTCATATGATTGCCTCCTATCGGTCTATCTGGGGTTTACACAAACTTCCCGCACTGCCTCCCGAATGGCCTTTTGCATAGCAATCCACTGTCCGTATGGGCCGCCGTTGAGTTGTTGCTTTAGCTTTCGGATGGCACTTTTATAGGCCTTCTCTGCACCGCTGGGCCCGTTGTAGTTTAAGCGAATGGCCAGTTCCTGAAAGGTCATGCCCCGTCCATCCGGCTGGTCCAGGCCCAGATAGCTGCGCACCAGATTCAGCTCCCGGGGGTTCAGAACCTCCTCCATACGCTGAAAGAGGAGTGCCCGACGCATAAATCGGTCATAGGCCTTGGCGGGATCACCGCCATAACTCACTTCAAAGACACGGTCTCCTAAAGATTCCGCATGAAAGAAGGTGCGGTACTCCTCCAGCAGCCGTTTGGCTACCTGGGCAGAGACCGATAGCTTTTTCTGGATTGCAGCGAGAAGTTCGTCTTCGGTTTCCTGCTCACAGGCAGCACAGAGAAAAGCCACCTGACGCAGTTGGTGGTAGCGCTCTGCCGGGAAAGACAGGAGGCAGGAGCTTCGGGCAGCGAAGTCCTGCATGGCGGTCTCTATGGCAGAGGTAGCATAGGTCAAGAGCTTGGTTCCTTTGGACGGGTCAAACCGCTGCGCCGCCTCCAGAAGAGCCAGCGCACCCTCTTGTTTCAAATCTTCCATCAAAGAGAGCTGGAAAAGCTGTTTGGTATATGTGGCGGCCAGTTTTGTGAGGTAGCCCTCGTTCTGGGAGAGTAAGAGAGAAGCTGCCTGAGGATCTCCCGCCTGAATCTGTCGAGCAAGCTCTTCATTGCTGCAAGAGGGAGAAGAACAATCGTACATTTTCATGGCTGTTTTCCTCGTTCCAAACGGCGTTGGGCCTGGGCATAGAGTGCCTCTAGCTCCATGTCTTGTGCATACCCGTGGGCGGCGTAGTCGTTGTCCATGAGGGCCTTGTCCCGATAGACTGCCGCCAAATGGAGTGTCTCCTGCCGCAACTCGTCCGAAATTTTGCCACGCTGGTGATGCTTCCGGATGGTACCGGTGCGGGTGCTGAACAGACTGTAGATGGGATGGTGTTTGTTTTGCTCCTTCTGGTGCATCATAGCTCCGTACTGTCTGCAGGTCATGCGACTGTCCTGGGGAGCCATGCCGTCGCAGTACTTGGGAACATGGGCGTTGGTGGTGAGAAAATAATGCCCACAGTTCTGGCACTGGCTGGGGGCATGGCCGTGGTGTAACCCGTTCAACAGATCGAAGATGTAAAAGTGAATGAGGGTAGGGAATTCTATCCGCTGGACAAACACCATGTCTGTTTCGTGTTTGGGATTGCGGGCAAAGGTATAAGTGGAGGATATAGTAGGGGAGATGGTGAAGGGCTCAATCTCTGCATAGGAGAGCTTTTGCATCGTGGCCCAGAAGTCCTCACTGTTGAAACAGTCGTGGGCAGCGGTGGCAAAGAAGGTCTCGTTGCGTTTCTTGAGCCTGCGCAAATACTCAACCTCGAAGTATAGAGCTGCCACAGAAAAGTGGTAGATGCCCAGGGGGATGCTGAATGCGGCAGTGAGGTAGCGGAAGAAGAATTTTCGGACGGGGGAGGCCGGGTGCAGCAAATCGTTGTGAGAAGCTGGAGAAAACAACACGTCCACGGCATGAAGCTCCTGCGCCTTGTCCAGGAAGCAGTAGGGTGGACAACGCCACAGGATGTCCAGGAGTGGTTCCAGGGTGGGACGAGTTTCCTGCAACAGATGGACAAACCGAGAAGGCTCCGCAAAGGCCAGCGCTTCCACCTGGTGGCTGATGGTGCCGCCCAGAGTGAGTAATTCCTGCAACATCTCTGGGCTGACGTTTAACAGGTCGGCGGCAAAGTGTCCGGCTGGATAAGCGATCTCGTTGAAAAAGACTTGATCCTGCCAGATATCCAGGGTCAGGTGTAAGAGATTGTTGGTCTGCTGGATTCCCATTGGCATAGTCTCACCCCACTGTCCTATATCCTTTTTTGTGGTGTCTTGCGATACTCTCATTTTATCAAAACAACCAGAATAATCAAGTGAAAGGACAATCCCTTTCCTCAAAGCGCTCACGTCAAGTGGGCGCTTATTTTATATTCGGAGGTGTTGATTATGAATGAACCAATCCCAAAACTTCGCACTGTGGACGGAGCTGCACTGATGAGCCAGCCGCTGCGTCCGCCCAACTTTGTGGTGGACACGCTGCTGTCCCAAGGGCTGCATATCCTGGCAGGCTCTCCTAAAGTGGGCAAGTCCTGGTTGGCCCTGTGGCTTGCGGTGACGGTGGCCAAAGGAGAATCCATCTGGGGAATGCCTGTGCGGCAGGGGACGACCCTGTATCTCTGCCTGGAAGACTCGGTCCTCCGCATCCAGAATCGTCTCTTTGAGATCACCGAGGACGCACCAGACAGTGTCCACTTCTGTACGGACTGTGCCCCCATCGGGCAGGGGCTGGAGGAGCAAGTGGAACACTTCTTGGCTCAGTATCCCGACACGGTGCTGGTGATTGTGGACACCTTGCAAATGATTCGCCCAGTCCACGATGCCACCTACGCCAACGACTACCGGGACCTGTCGGTATTGAAACGAATGGCAGATCGGCACGGCATTGCCATTCTGCTGATTCACCATCTGCGCAAAGAAAAGGCGGCGGATGTGTTCTGCCGAATCTCTGGCACCACAGCCATCAGCGGAGCCGTGGACTCCAGCTTCACGCTGGTGGAGGAGCGGCGGGGCACTGCCAGAGCAAAGCTCACCTGCATCGGGCGAGACATTGAATACCGGGAACTTGAGCTGCAACGGAATGGAGAAAACGTGTGGGAACTGGTTTCGGACAGCCGGGAACAGCTCTCACTGGGAGAGGGACGGATCGTGTGTCTTCTCTCTGAACTGATGGGGAGACAGAAAACATTTATCGGCACTCCCACGGAGCTTTCCAAACAGATTGACCCTGAGGGGGCAGCAGGGATCACACCGAAAAAGGTGTCCCGGATGACCCTGCAAAGCCTTGACGCTCTAAGGGAAAGGGGAATTACGGCGGTGGTTCGCCGCAGCAACGGGAAACGGATTGTGGAGCTGCACCGTGCCGAAAGTGCCGATGCAGAGGGTGTCCCGGACATCGACCCTATCGACCCTGCCGCCGCTACGCTGCCAGCTAACAATGGTGAGACGGGGGCCGGAGACGGGGAATCAGACCGCAAAATGGGGTCCCCGGCAAAACCCAGCGCAGCGGTTTTGCTGGGGAGAGGAGGAAGCACGGAGCGAGGGAGCTTTCGACCTCTGTCGGAAGCGATGGATGCGCAGTCGCTTCCGACGAGAGGGCAAGCAGAGCCTTCGTCCGACTTTGTCGGACTTGGCAGCGCCGGAAAACCGGCGCATTCCGGGCAGAAGCCCGGACCCACTTTAGAACTGGAGGTTTGAATGAGAGAGAAAAAAGAACGACGGATCACCCTGAGACTAACACAGGAACAGTACGACAGCATTGCAGCAAAGGCGGAGTTGGCTCAAATGCCTGTGGGGGCCTATGTGCGTGGGGCTGTCCTGCGACACAAGGTTGTGGTTGTGGATGGGCTGAAAGAGATCACCCATGAACTCAAAGGCATTGGCCGCAGCATCAACCAGCTGGCCGTGCTGGCCAACATGGGGCGCATCAAAGAAGTACATCTGGTGGACACATGGGAGGCCCTCAGCCAAATCTACTGGAAGCTGCAAGAGCTGTCGGGACAGGAGAAGCGCTGATGGCCACGGTCACATTTATCAAGTATCAAAAGCAGTCCGCTGGGGCGCTGCATGGCGTGGCGGGATATGTGTCTCAGGCGCAGAAAACCAGAGAGGAGGACGGCTGGTTGGTCAGTGGTCAAAACTGTACGCCCCAACTGGCGGTGCAGGAATTCATAGCTACCCGGCATATGCACCACAAGGATAGCCCAGTCTGGTTCTACCACTACGTCCAGTCCTTCCATCCCCAGGAATCGGTTACTGGGAAAGAGGCGCACCAGTTGGCCCAGGATTTTGCTCGGCAGGCTTGGCCGGACAGCGAGGTACTCATTGCTACCCACACCGATGCCCAGCACATCCATTCCCATTTTATCGTCAATGCGGTGTGTTACCAGTCGGGGAAGATGCTTCGCCAAGGGCCCAACACATTGAAACGTCTTCGTACATTGTCCGATGCACTCTGTGAGGAACATGGTCTTTCTGTGTTGCCCAAACAGCAGAAGTCCAAGAGCAAGGGCATGAGCAGCCGGGAATATCATTCGGCGGCAAAGGGGGAAAGTTGGAAGTTCCGCCTTGTGAACACCATTGATCAATGTATGCGGTATGCTGCCAGTCGGGAAGAGTTCATCTCCCTGATGAAAAGCGAAGGCTACCAGGTGCGTTGGACGGATGGCCGGAAGAGCATTACCTACACCACTCCCCAGGGTTTGAAGTGCCGGGATGACCGGCTCCACGAAGAAAAGTATACCAAGGAGGTTATGGAACATGAATTCGCAATCCGAGCAGCGCTTGTCGCTGGAGGAATTGAAACAACGCAATGCCCCACCGCCCTCGAAAGAACTGCCCCATCCGACGCAGGAGGAGTGGGAGGAATTGCTGAACATCCTCAGCGCCCTGTATCGACTGGAGACAGAACAGAGGAATGTGCTGGAAGACCTGGAGCGGTGCACAGCGGCTCACACAGCCCTTCTGAAGGAGATTTCCAGCCGGAGAGGATGGCACCTCATCCAGGAGAAGATGGAGGCACTGACGGGGGATGTGGCCCAAATACAGAGGATGCTGCAACAGGCTGGGAAAAAGAAAGAGCGGCGTTTTTCTCTGCCCTCCATTCGCCTGCCCAGACCACACCTGCCCCATCTGGATGGGCCGACCTGGGCTACACTATTGATGATTCTGGCGGAGTTGCTGTTGCTCTGGTTGGCCTGGGGCGGAGGCTGGAGCAAACTCAGTCTGCTGCTCCCGTAAGGGATGCCACCAACACGCCTTCCCACACCGACCGAAAAACCCGGCGCAGACAACTGGAAAAGAAAATCGCCTTGGGACACAAAGCGGATGATCATGAGGATAAACCCACATGGGAACCATCCATGTGAATATTTTTCAGGCAAATAGAGGAAAATATTGGATAGGAGATGATAGCCCATTGCAAATGAACGTACGTGAAAAAAGTAAAGTAGTAGAGCTGTGGCTGACCCGAGAGGAAAAGAATGACCCGGAGTTCCGGGAATCCTTGAAACCCATCTACCAGCAGTACAAGGCGCAAAAGTATCTGGTAGCAGTGTTCCTGTCGGGAGAGGAAAACCTGTACGAGCAGACCCGAGATCTCCTGCTCTACAACCGTCGGCGATCAGCGGAGAAAGAGGTGCAGAGACAAAAGGAAATGCAAATGGAGCCGGTGATGACTCAGTGAGACTTGGGGGAGGCAGTGCAAACTGCCTCCCCTGCTTCAGTTATTTTCCCCTTGCAATTTCGCAAGAACCGATATACAATGTTATCTACAACAAGAGAAGTTTTGGCTAACTATATTGTTGAAAGGAGGATACCATGGAATACAAGCAGCTGGAACTGAATCGAGCACTATTGGAAGCGGTAAAAGAAACTGATGTGGAACGGGCAGAGGTACTGCTGCAACAAGGGGCAGACCCACTGGGTATTTTTGACGAGAAAGAATATGACAATTTTGTGCTGCATGAAATGTTCATCGATGTGGCATGGGAGGAAGAACTCAATGAGAAAAGGCAAGAGTTGCTGCGCCTGTTCTTAGCCTATGGAATGGATGTATCAACCACAAATACAGCACCGGAGATTGATGACTATCTGAATCCGGTATGGTTGATGGCCCATATGAACAACGAGGGCGGTATACGGATGCTCAAACTTCTGTTGGATCATGGACTGGATGTCGTCTCTGCAGAAATTCTATTCAACCACATCTTCCTGGACATGGGACTATGTGTCGGGTGTGAAATCTATGATGAATCGTGGTTGGAGGAATGGAGATATCCTATGAAGATGATGATGCTCGTAGCGTCTTATCCGCACATATTGGAGGCCAGCGACTACATAAGAAAGTGCGTGGAGGTAGAACGCAACGATGTGTCTTGGTTGTCCAGTTTTCGGGACTGGAACCGATTTGTCTATGAGATTGACTTATCTACCTGTGACAGGCTCCCTCACGGTCTGCGCAATGCCCCATTACACATCCGGGATAAAAAAACAGGAGATACTGTATGGACCATGTTTATCTAACGAAAGGAGGATTGCGGTGTGATCGAAACCTATGACATCGCCGGCTATTGCCGCATCTCGGTGGATGAGGAGCTGGACCGGGACAACGTGTCCATCGAAAACCAGAAGGCCATCATCCAGGACTTTGTAAAGCAGAAATTTCCGGGCAGCACCCTCACCTTCTACGAGGACCGGGATCGCTCCGGCTACACCTTCGAGCAGCGGGAGGGCTACCAGGCCATGCGCAAGGGACTGGTGAGCCGCAAATACGACATCCTGGTGGTCAAGGACTTCTCCCGTTTCTCCCGCCGCAACAGCCGGGGACTGGTGGAGCTGGAGGACTTGCGGGATGCTGGGGCACGAATCATCTCCATCGGGGATGGCATCGACTTTCCCAACGACGATGACTGGCTGAAAATCCAGTTCCAATTTCTCATCAACGAAATGCCCGTCACCGACACCAGCAAAAAGGTGAAGAACGTCATCAAGCGTCGGCAGGCAGACGGCAAATGGATCTGTGCCGCCCCCTACGGGTACATTGTCAACGACCGCCAGGAGTTCGAGATTGTCCCTACCCAGGCGGACGTGGTACGCACCATCTTCCGCCTCTATAATGAGGAAGGATGGGGGTATAAAAAGATCGCCAACTATCTCACCGACCAGGGTATCCCCACCGCCCGTATGGATGAGCGCGCCCGAAAGGAAGCGGCAGGGAAGGAATACCGCCGGGAAGTGAAACAGAGCTGGTCCCTGGTGACGGTGCAGGGCATTCTGGATAACGACTTTTATATCGGCACTCTGCGCCAGGGGAAGTATACCCGCAAGAAGATCAACGGCAAGGAGATGCGCCAGGACGAGGGCGAGCATATTGTCATTGAGAACCACCACCAGGCCATCATCGACTACCGCACCTTCGCCACCACACGAGCCTTGCGGGAAATGCGTACCACCTCCAACTACCGGGGGGTGAAAAAGTACGACAATGTGTACTCCGGGTTCCTGGTGTGCGGAGACTGCGGCAGCCCCATGTTTGCCATGAGCCGGAAGGATTTGAAAAACGCCTACACCTGTGGCACCTACCACCGGCGGGGGCGGTCGGGATGTACCTCCCACCACATCCGAGTGGACAAGCTGGACGAGTTGCTGAAGAGCTATGTCCGGCAGGTGATGGACCATTCAGCGGATATGCTCCAGCGGCTTAATGAGGACTTGGCCCGGGAGCAGGAGGATGTGGCGGAGACGGAGCAGAGCGCCGACCACCTGGCCGAGGTGCTGGTGGATCTCCAGGAAGAGCTGAAGGTCACCAAACGCCAGCGCATCCGGGACTTGATGAAGCACCCGGAACAGGAAGAACTGCTGGAGCAGACCTACGACGAGCTGGAGGCGGACCTGCAAAAGCGAATTGAGGGCATCAGCCACCAAATTGAAATGCTATCCGATAAGCGCAACACCATCATCCAGGTCAACCGGGCTGCCCGCACTGCCATGGAGGTCTTTCACGACGTTCTGAGCAAGGATACCTTGGATCGCAACGACCTGGAGCTGATCATCCGGCAGATCAAGGTCTACGAGGACCACCTTGAGATTCAGCTGCAATCGGATGTGGACGCCATACTCCGCTCAGGGACATTGGAGGGCGCCGTAAATTTTAATGAGGGCATGGGGCATATCTCATCGGTCACCATCGTTCAGGAGTCTAACAAGCATCTGAACAAGGTGTTCCATGCCAATGTTATCAGTGACGGTGACCCGCTGGAGATCTATACCGATCGGGAAGGGGGCGTGATTTTCCGCAAGTACTCCCAGCTGGAGGATATGACGGAACTGGCGGGAAATCTGTGCGAGACCATGTACCGGACCCTCAGCGTTCCGGTGGTGGTGACCGATCGGGACTGCTGCATCGCGGTGGGAGGCGCGCCCCGGAAGGAGCTGCTGGAGCGCACGGTGTCCAGTCAGCTGAGGGGTGCCATGGAGCAGCGCAAAAGCATGGCTGGGGGGACAGAAGAACTCCCGGTTCTGGAGGGAGATAGCCGCTACCTGGTGGAGGTGGCCCATCCCATCGTCAGCCATGGGGACGTGCTGGGCAGCGTGGTGCTGCTGCAGGGAGATGTCCCCGTGGGGGAGCTGGAAGGAAAAATGGCCCAGATGGCAGCATCTTTTTTGGGTAGGCACATGGAAAACTAAGAAAGAGAGGGATGCACGGTGGTTTACCTCGTGCATCCCTCTTTGTTACTGGCCCAGATAGGTTTCGGGGTTGACGGCGTTGGCGCCTTCATACATGGCAAAGTGCAGGTGGGGTTCTTTTCCGCTCTCCGCTGCGGCGGTCTCGCCTACCTCGCCCACCACGGTGTCCGAGGCTACGGTGTCGCCCACTTCCACCGGGGGATTTTCTGCCAGATTGGAGTAGACGCTGTACAGCTCGTTGCCGTGGTCCACCACCACGGTGACCCCCATCACGTCATCATCGTACACCTGGCTCACCACGCCTTTGGCTGTGGCCTGGACCCGGGTGCCCAGGGACGTGGCAATGTCGATACCTTCGTGGGTACGCCAATCTCCCATGGCCTCATTGTAGGACAGAGCCTCCACGGAGAAAGAAGAGATTACGGTGCCGCTCACCGGCCAGCTGTATGCAGCAGTGGTCTGCGCCTGGGTGGGGGCAAGGGTGGGCTGCGGCACAGGCGTGGGGGTAGGAGCAGGCGTGGGTGTGGGGCGAGGCGTGGCGGTGGGCTTGGGGGCGGGGGTGACGGTGATGGATGCCGTACCCGAGGCGGGCTCGTCGGCCAGTTGTGGCAGATTACTGCGCACGCCTTGGATGAGGAAGTAGGCGGACAGGCCAATGGCCATGACACATACCAGCACGGCAAGGTAAAATCCCTTCCCCGTGACAAATTCCACGACTCTTTGCCACATATTCGGTTTCTGGTTCATAATAACACCTCCACGGGTATTTTGGACAGGAGGTGGGAACGATATACCGAACCATGGGAAAAATATGGAGGAGATCCCCGCAAAAGGGATCTCCTCCAGGAGAGAATGGTGTGTTATTTGACTTTGATGGTCATCAGCAGCTCGCCGGCCTTGACGTTGGAACCGTCGGTGATATACACCTGGTCCACCACACCGGCCATACGGGCTACCACAGAGGTCTCCATCTTCATGGCCTCGATGACTGCCAGCACCTGGTTTTCCTCCACAGTATCGCCGGGGCGTACGGCCACTTTGGACACCATACCGGGGATGGAGGAGCCCACTTGGCTCTTGTCCTCGGGATCGGCCATGACCACCACTTTGCCTTTGACCTCCGCTCGCTTGTCGGGCACAGCCACCTCTCGGCGGGTGCCGTTGAGCTCGAAGTTGACGGTACGGGTGCCATCGTCGTTCTGGTCCCCCAACCCCAGGTACTTGATGACCAGGGTCTTGCCGTCCTCGATGTTGATCTTGTTGGTCTCGCCGATGGCCATGCCGTTGAAGAACACATGGCTGCTCATGCGGGTGATGTAGCCGTACTCCTGACGGTGACGGCGGTAGTCCTCGTATACCTTGGGGAAGAGACAGTAGGAGAGGATTCCACGGGTGGTGATGTGCTCAGGCTCCATAAACCGGGTCATCTCCTGCCTGACAGCATCGAAGTCCACGGGGGGCAGCAGCTTGCCAGGACGGCAGGTGATGGGCTTTTCGCCCTTGAGCACCACCTCTTGCAGGCCCTCGGGCTGGAAGCCCCAGGCGGGTTGACCCATCATGCCATTGAAGTAGCTGACCACCGAGTCGGGGAAGGCCAGGCTCTTGCCCCGCTCGATGATGTTGTCCGGGGTCAGGTCATTTTGCACCATGAAGATGGCCAGATCTCCCACCATCTTGGAGGAGGGAGTCACCTTCACCAGGTCACCCAGCATGTCGTTGACGGTCTTGTACATCTCCTTGACTTCGTCGAAGCGGGAGCCCAGACCCAAGGACACCACCTGAGGATACAGGTTGGTGTACTGTCCGCCGGGGATCTCGTAGCGGTAGATGTCGGTGGTGGGGCTCTTCAGGCCCTCATCAAAGTTGGCGTAGCGCAGACGCACGTCCGCCCAGTAGTTGTCCAGACGCTGAATCTCCCGCAGGTCCAGTCCGGTGTCCCGCTCCTGGCCCTCCAGAGCCGCCACCACGGCGGAGAGGGAGGGCTGGCTGGTGAGGCTGGACAGGGAGGCGGTGGCGCAGTCCACAATATCCACTCCAGCTTCGGCGGCCATGAGATAGGTGGCCACCTGGTTTCCGGTGGTGTCGTGGGTGTGCAGGTGGATGGGCAGGCCCACCTCCTGCTTCAAGGTGGAGATCAGCTTCTTGGCGGCGTAGGGCTTGAGCAGGCCGGACATATCCTTGATGCACAGGGTGTGGGCCCCTCGGCGCTCCAGCTCTTTGGCCATATCCACATAATATTTTAAGGTATACTTGTCCCGCTTGGGGTCCAGGATGTCTCCGGTGTAGCACATGGTGGCTTCCAGCACCTTGTTCTGGCGCAGAACTTCCTCCATGGCCACTTCCATGCCGGGGATCCAGTTCAGAGAGTCAAAGACCCGGAAGATGTCGATGCCCTGCCGGGCGGCCTCCCGCACAAACTCCCGTACCAGGTTGTCGGGGAAGTTGGCGTAGCCCACCATATTGGAGCCCCGCAGCAGCATCTGGAAGGGAATGTTGGGAATCTTCTCCCGCAGCTGCTCCAGGCGGTCCCAGGGGGACTCGTGGAGGAAGCGGTAGGCGGTGTCGAAGGTGGCCCCGCCCCACATCTCCAGAGAGAAGCAGTCCTGGAGGATTTCCGCCGTGCCATCCGCCCCGTGGAGCATGTCACGGGTACGCATCCGGGTGGACAGGAGAGACTGGTGAGCGTCCCGCATGGTGGTGTCGGTGATGAGCAGCTTCTTCTGGTTCAGCACCCACTCCTTCACCGCCTCGGGACCCTTTTCATCCAGCAGCTGCTTGAGGCCGTGGAGCGGCTTCCCGGTGGGGGTGGGGAAACGGGGCTTGTGGTACTGCTTGCGCTCGGTGTCCGGGTTGTCTACCTGGATCTGGGCGATGTATTTGAGCACCTTGGTGGCGCGGTCCCGACTGCTCTCAATGTCGAAGAGCTCAGGGGTGTCGTCAATGAACTTGGTATGACATGCTCCGGCCAGGAAGGCGGGGTGATTGAGAATGTTGGTGACAAAGGGAATGTTGGTCTTGACACCGCGCACATGTTCCTCGTTCACTGCCCGGGTGGCCCGGCGGCAGGCGCCCTCAAAGGTGTTATCCCAGGTGGTGACCTTCACCAGCAGGGAGTCGTAATAGGGGGAGATCACGGCTCCGGCAGCGGCGTTGCCGCCGTCCAGACGCACGCCAAAACCGCCGCTGGAGCGGTAGGCGGAGATTTTACCCGTGTCGGGGGCGAAGTTGTTGGAGGGGTCCTCAGTGGTGACACGGCACTGGATGGAGTAGCCGTAGATGCGCAGGTCCTCCTGGCGCCCGAGACCAATGGCGGGGTGGGAGAGGGGGTGCCCCTCAGCAATGAGAATCTGGGCCCGAACCAGATCCACCCCGGTGACCATCTCGGTGACGGTGTGCTCCACCTGAATCCGGGGGTTCATCTCAATGAAGTAGTGCTGACCCGTCTTGCCGTCCACCAAGAACTCCACGGTTCCGGCGTTGACATAGCCCACGTGCTTGGCGATCTTTACGGCGTCCGCCCGCAGGGCCTCCACGGTGTTCTTGGGCACCGACCAGGCGGGAGCGTACTCCACCACCTTCTGGTATCGGCGCTGGAGAGAGCAGTCCCGCTCGCCCAGATGGACCACATTTCCGTGCTCGTCGGCCAGAATCTGCACCTCAATGTGCTTGGGTTCCACCAGGAACTTCTCGATGAAAATATCCTCGTTGCCAAAGGCCTTGCGGGCCTCGTTTTTCACCAGTTCAAATTCCCGGCGCACATCCTCCACGCTGTCACAGCGGCGCATGCCACGTCCACCGCCTCCGGCGGCGGCCTTGAGGATGATGGGGAAGCCGTAGCTCAGAGCCTTCTCCACCGCCTCGTCAGCGTCCTTCAACGGCTGGGTGGAGCCGGGAATGATGGGCACGTTGCAGGCGATGGCAGTGGCCTTTGCCGCCAGCTTGTCGCCCATCTGGGCCAGTACCTGGGAGGGTGGGCCGATGAACTTGATGCCATTTGCCTCACAGGCCCGGGCAAAGTCGGCGTTTTCCGACAAGAAGCCGTAGCCGGGATGAATGGCAGTGACGCCCCGGCGCTTGGCCAGGTCGATGATGGCGGGTATATCCAGATAGGCGCCCAGAGGCGACTGGTTCTCTCCGATGAGGTATGCCTCGTCGGCCTTGATGCGGAACATGGAATTGGTGTCCTCGTTGGAGTACATGGCCACCGTGTGAAGCCCTAAATCATGACAGGCACGGAAGATGCGAATGGCGATCTCGCCCCGGTTGGCGGCGAGGACCTTGGAAAATTGCTGTACCACAATCATTCCTCCTTTTTCGTCAGTGGGATTGGTTGATAATGTACATTATAGAGCTACTTTTTCTCTTTTGCAACGGAGAACACTTGTGAAAAAAGAAACTTAGTAATTCTGACATGAAAACGGAACTCAGCCCCAAGAAGTTGTGACAAACAGATAAAAGTCCACGGTACAGAGACAGATGTGTGAGGGATGGGGGTGGTCAGGGGGGCGGGATTGTGGTACAATAGAGCCTCTGAATGTGGAAATTCCAGAACATGGAGGTGAGAAGGATGGAGCAGGGGAGGAATGTGGCGTTGGCCTCGCTCTCAGGCGTGGGCCCGGTGCGCAGCGGCAAGCTGGCCAAGCTGGGTCTGGAGCGGCTGGGAGATGTCTTGTGGCATTTTCCCCTCCGGTACGAGGACCGGCGGAAGGTCTACACCGTGCGGGAGGCCCCGGAAGGTGAGATGTGCTGCGTGAAGGCTATGATTGCCCAATCTCCCCAGCTGTCCCGGGCGAGAAGCGGGGTGGAGCTGGTGAAGGTGAAATGCGTGGATGAGACAGGGACGCTGAACCTGACCTTCTTTCACCAGAGTTACCTCCGCCACACCTTCTCACCCGGCGACCAATACGTCTTTTACGGCAAGGCAGAGCGGCAGGGGCGGGGTATCTCCATGGTCAACCCTCTCTTTGAAAAGGAGGGAGAGGAAAAGTACACGGGGCGCATTGTGCCTGTGTACCCGTTGACGGCGGGCATTCACAATGCCTTGATGATGAATCTGGCCCGGATGGCGGTGGACCAGGTGGCCCCCACGGTGGAAGAGGTACTGCCCCTGTGGGTGCGCCAGCGGTACGGGCTGTGCCAGCAGGAGTTTGCTCTGGCCAACATCCACTTTCCCCAGAATTTTGAGGGGCTGGCCAGCGCCCGAAAACGGCTGATTTTTGAGGAGCTCATGACCCTCACTTGTGGCCTTGCCATGCTGAAGGGGCGCAGGCAGCACTTTGACGGGCTGACATTTGTCTCCCATTCCCCGGAAGAATTTCGGTCCCTGCTCCCCTTCACCCCCACAGATGCCCAGAGCCGGGCCATGGAGGACATCTTCCGCGATGTCACCTCGGGCCAGAGCATGAACCGCCTGGTGCAGGGAGACGTGGGCTCGGGCAAGACGGCGGTGGCTGCCTACGGAGCGTGGGCGGCGGCCCTCAGCGGGGTGCAGTGCGCGTTCATGGCCCCCACGGAGCTGCTGGCCGAACAGCACCACCGTACCCTGTCCACCTTGTTGGGGCCCTGTGGCATTCGGGTGGAACTGCTCACCGGGTCGGTGAAGGGGGCGGGGCGAAAGAAGCTGCTCCAGGACCTGGCCCGTGGTGAGATCCAGGTGCTGGTGGGTACCCACGCCCTCTTCTCTCAGGGGGTGATCTACCACAAGTTGGGGCTGGTCATTGCCGACGAGCAGCACCGGTTCGGTGTGGCCCAACGAGGGGCTTTGGCGGCCAAGGGCGGGGAGATCCCGCCCCATGTGCTGGTCATGTCCGCCACGCCTATCCCCCGCACCCTGGCTCTGATGATCTACGGAGATATGGAGGTGTCCATCATCGACCAGCTGCCCCCTGGGCGCACCCCGGTGTCCACCTATGTGGTGGGAGAGGACAAGCGGCAGCGGATGTACGGCTTCGTCCGAACCCAGGTGGGGCAGGGCAGGCAGGTCTATCTGGTGTGTCCCGCCGTGGAGGAGAACGGGGGAGAGGAAGAGGGGCAGACCTCTCTCTTTCCCGCCATGGACCTGAAAGCGGTGACCACCTACGCCAGACAGCTGCAAGAGCAGGTGTTCCCGGATTTGAAGGTGGGCTTTGTCCACGGTAAGATGAAGAGCAAGGACAAGGAGGCCATCATGTCCGCCTTTGCCTCGGGAGAGGTACAGATTTTGGTGTCCACCACCGTCATTGAGGTGGGGGTGGATGTGCCCAATGCAACCTTGATGATCATTGAAAACGCCGACCGCTTCGGCCTCTCCCAGCTACACCAGCTGCGAGGCCGGGTGGGCCGGGGAAAATACGAGAGCTACTGTGTGCTGGTCTCTTCCAGCCGCAGCGAAACTGCCCGCCAGCGTCTGCGGGTGCTCACCCAGACCACCGACGGGTTCCAAATTGCCCAGGAGGATTTGCGCCTGCGTGGCCCCGGTGACTTCTTCGGCCAGCGGCAGCACGGCCTGCCCCAGCTGAAAGTGGCGGACTTTGCCTCGGATTTGGAGCTATTACACCAGGCCCGCCAGGTGGCCCAGGAGCTGGTGGAAGGGGACCCGGACCTGATGCGGACGGAACACCGTCCCCTGCGGCGGCGTGTTGAACTTATGTTCCGGGATAACCCGGATATCTTTCACTAATTCTAGCGGAAACGGAGCGAACAACCATGACAAGAAAAGAACACGGCAAGGCCCTGCGGGCGGATACTCAGGTGCATTACAACTGCGCCCAGTCGGTGCTCATCCCCTTTGCCCAGGATATGGGATTGAACCATGAGCAGGCCAATGCCCTGACCCTGAATTTCGGGGCTGGTATGGGCTGCGGCTCGGTGTGCGGCGCCATCACCGGGGCCTTTGTGGCCATGGGAGGGCTGGGCATGCCCCAGGAGAAGCGCACGCAGCTGCTGCGGGAGTTCCGGGCGGCCCACGGGGACGTTCACTGTGCCCAACTGCTCAAAGCGGCAGCGGAGCGGGGCGAGGAGCGCAAGTGCCACTGTGACCGGATGGTGGAGTGGTGCATGGACTGGGTCAGCCGGGAAAGCGGCCTGGAGTAAAGGAGAATACCCATGGAAGAACTGATTAAGCGCTTGGCCCAGGAGCTTTCTGTCTCCGCCAAGCATGTGGAAAACGTCATCAACCTGTTGGACGAGGGCAATACGGTGCCCTTTATTGCCCGTTACCGCAAGGAGCTCCACGGCGGCATGGATGACCAGCTCATCCGTCAGCTATCCGACCGCCTGCAATACCTGCGGGGTCTGGATAAGCGGCGTCAGGAGGTAAAGACCGCCATTGAAAACCAGGGCAAGCTCACCGACGAGCTGGCCCAGGCCATCGACCAGGCCCAGACCCTGGCCGAAGTGGAAGACTTGTATCGTCCGTATCAGCAGAAGCGGCGCACCCGCGCCACCATGGCCAAAGAGAAGGGCCTGGAGCCCCTGGCCCAGACCCTCTTTGACCAGAAGCGGGACGATCCTGCCCCCGAGGTGTTGGCCCAGGACTTTATCAACCTGGACTTGGGGGTGGAGAATGTGGAAGCCGCCTTGCAGGGGGCGTCCGACATCGTGGCGGAGTGGATTTCCGACGACGCGGATATCCGCAAGGTGCTGCGGGCACTCTACGCCAAAAAGGCCGTGCTGGTGTCCAAAGCGGCGGCCAAGGAGCCGGAGGACACCGTCTATCGGCTGTACTATGAGTTCTCCGCCCCGGTAAGCAAGGTCATGGGACACCAGGTGCTGGCCATCAATCGTGGGGAGCGGGAGGACATTTTGAAGGTGTCCGTGGACATGGACGAGGAGGAGGCACTGGTGGCGGTGCGCCGCCAGGTGGTGCGCCCCGGCACCCCTGCCATGGCGTTTGTGAAGGCTGCTGCCGAGGATGCCTACCGCCGCCTCATTGCCCCCTCGCTGGAGCGGGAGGTGCGCAGCGACCTCACCGAAAAGGCCTCGGAAGGGGCCATCGGCCAGTTCACCCTCAACCTCAAGCCCTTGCTCATGCAGCCTCCCGTGAAGGGCCATGTGACCATGGGCCTGGACCCCGGCTATCGTATGGGGTGCAAGGTTGCGGTCATCGACCCCACGGGCAAAGTGCTGGACACCACCGTGGTCTATCCCACCCATGGGGAGCGGGGAAAGCAGGAGGCCATTGCCAAGCTTTCCGCCCTGGTGAAAAAGCACCATGTGCAGCACATTGCCATTGGAAACGGTACCGCCAGCCGGGAGACCGAGCAGATGGCGGTGGAGATGATCGGAAAGCTCAACTGCGGGGTTACCTATATGATGGTCAACGAGGCGGGGGCCTCGGTATACTCCGCCTCCAAGCTGGCTGCCGAGGAGTTCCCCGACTACGACGTGAACCTGCGCTCGGCGGTGTCCATCGCCCGCCGGCTCCAGGACCCTCTGGCCGAGCTGGTGAAAATTGACCCCAAGAGCATTGGTGTGGGCCAGTACCAGCACGATATGCCCCAGGCCCGTCTGGGTGAAGCTCTGGACGGCGTGGTGGAGGACTGCGTCAACGGTGTGGGTGTGGATGTGAACACCGCCTCGGCGCCCTTGCTGGCCCGAGTGGCGGGCCTGACCCAGACTACCGCCAAGAATATTGTGAAGTACCGGGAGGAGAACGGCCCCTTTACCACCCGCAAGCAGATTTTGAAGGTGCCCAAGTTGGGCCCCAAGGCCTTTGAACAGTGCGCGGGATTTTTGCGAGTGCCCGAGAGCAAATCTCCCCTGGACAACACCGCTGTCCACCCGGAGAGCTATGAGGCCGCCCAGAAGCTGCTGGAGCTGTGTGGGTATACCCTGGCGCAGGTGAAGGCGGGTGAATTGAAGAACCTGATGGACAAGGTGAAGGCCTACGGTGTGGAGCAGGCTGCCCAGGCCTGTGGGGTGGGGGTACCCACCTTGCTGGACGTGGCCGGAGAGCTGATGAAGCCGGGCCGTGACCCCCGGGACGAGCTGCCTGCCCCGGTATTGCGCACCGACGTGCTGGAGATCAAGGACCTGAAGCCGGGCATGGAGCTGAAAGGCACCGTGCGCAACGTCATCGATTTTGGAGCCTTTGTGGACATTGGTGTCCACCAGGACGGGCTGGTACACATCAGCCAGATCTGTGACCGCTTTATCAAGCACCCCTCTCAGGTTCTGTCCGTGGGTGATGTGGTGACGGTGTGGGTCAAAGAGGTGGACGAGAAGAAAAAGAGAATCTCCCTGACCATGAGGGGAGCGGCAGCGGCCACGCCGGGAAAGTGAGGAGAGAGCGACCATGAGTGGTAAATTGTATCTGGTACCCACCCCCATCGGCAACCTGGGGGATATCTCCCGGCGTATGGCGGATACCATGGCAGAGGCGGACTTTTTGGCCGCCGAGGACACCCGGGTGACGGTGAAGCTGCTCAATCACCTGGGGCTGAAAAAGCCCATGGTCAGCTACCACCGCCACAACTTCTCCACAGCGGGGCCCGCTATTGTGGAGCGTTTGCTGGCTGGGGAGAGCTGCGCCCTGGTCACCGACGCGGGCACCCCTGCCATCTCCGACCCCGGAGAGGACCTGGTGGCCCTGTGCGCCCAGCATGACATCGCGGTGGAGGCCATTCCCGGCCCATGTGCCCTCATCTGCGCCCTGTCCGCCTCGGGACTGCCCACCGCCCGGTTTACCTTTGAGGGATTTCTTCCCCAGAACAAGAAAAACCGCCGTGCCCACCTGGACAGCTTGAAGGGGGAGCAGCGCACCATGATCTTTTACGAGGCTCCCCACAAACTGGAGGACACCTTGGAGGATTTTGTGGCGGTGTTTGGCGCAGACCGGCGCATTGCCCTGTGCCGGGAGCTGACCAAGCTCCACGAAGAGGTGGTACGGACAACTTTGGGCCAGGCCCTGGCCGACTGTACCAATCGCCCACCCCGAGGGGAATATGCATTGGTGTTGGACGGGGCTCCCGAAGCCCCTGTGCAGCAGGCTGACCCGCAGCAGGCCCTGAAACGGGTGGAGCAGTTGCGGGAAGAGGGGCTGTCTCTGAAGGAGGCCTGCGCCAAAGCGGGGGAAGAATTTGGAATCAAGAAACGTCAGCTGTATGATATGAGCCTGGGAAAGTGATTACAAATGGTATAAAATCATGGCTTTATTTTCCGGCTAATTTAGACAAAAAATGACAAAAAATCCCGGTGGAAACAGTTTCTACCGGGATTTTTTTAAAAAAATATTTACTTTCCTTCTAATTCACGCAGGCAGGAAGCGCAGATGTTTTTGCCCTTGAAGGTGGTGACATCAGAAGATTCCCCGCAGAAAATGCAGGCGGGCTCGTACTTCTTTAGCACAATAGAGCCGCCATCCACGTAGATTTCCAGGGCATCACGTTCCGCAATGTCCAGAGTGCGGCGCAGCTCGATGGGAAGAACAATTCGGCCCAATTCGTCCACCTTGCGGACAATTCCAGTAGATTTCATATGTGAAGTCCTCCTTAAAAAATGTACACTTTCACGAACCTCCCTCATTATAACACAGTGTATAATCTTGTCAATCGAAAAAGTATAAAATTAAAAGAAGTATAATAAATTTCCAAGAAAATTGTCGAAGGTGTCATGGGGGAAAAAGAGGCCTCATAGGGATGGAAGGATGAGGTGGGAGGGATGAAACGGTGGCAATGTCGTGGATTTGGCTGGTGATGGTGGGGGCATCCATACTGTGTGGAGCCGCCACGGGGCGGATGGAGGATGTGGCTGGAGCGGCACTGGAGGGTGCCAACGCCGGGGTTGAGCTGTGCCTGGCCATGGTGGGGGTGATGTGCCTGTGGATGGGTGTGATGAAGGTGATGGAGAAAAGCGGGATGGTAGATGGTCTGTCCCGGTGTCTCCATCCCATTCTATCCCGGCTCTATCCCCAGCACGCAGGGGATGGGCAGGTGATGGGAACGGTGAGCGCCAATGTGGCGGCCAATCTGCTGGGCCTGGGCAACGCCGCCACGCCATTGGGCATCCGGGCGGCCCAGCTTATGGCAGGTGGGGGAGGAGTGGCCACGGACAGCCTATGTATGCTGGTGGTGTGTAATACCGCCTCCATCCAGCTCATTCCTGCCACCGTGGCCAGCATCCGCCAGGCGGCGGGGAGCACAGCGGCCTTTGACATCCTACCAGCGGTGTGGGTGGCCTCAGCCGTGTCGGTGACGGTGGGAATCGTGGCAGCCAAGGTGTTGGCACGGGTGTGGAGGTGATGAGCCTGTGATGTCCATGGTGGTGCCAGGCATTCTGCTGGTGGTGGCGGCCTGGGGGATGAGCCGAGGGGTGGATGTGTGGGCTACGCTGGTAGAGGGGGGCGGCGAGGGGTTACAGACGGCGGTGTGCATGGTACCCACCCTGGTGGGGCTGCTGTGCGGGGTGTATATGCTGCGTGCCTCCGGGGCTTTGGAGTTACTGGAAGGGGCGGTGGCTCCGGTGCTGACATGGTTGGGCATTCCGCCGGAGACGGTGGGGCTGCTGGTGGTGCGCCCCATCAGCGGCTCGGCGGCCTTAGGGCTGGGGGCTGAGCTTATCCAGACCTACGGGCCCGACTCTCTGGTGGGGCGGACGGCGGCGGTGATGCTGGGATCCACGGAAACCACGTTTTACACGGTAGCGGTGTATTTTGGCGCGGCTAAGATCACCCGCACCCGCTACGCCATTCCAGCGGCGTTATGCGCCGACGCGGCGGGTTTTCTGGCCGCCAGTTGGGCGGTAAAATGGCTATTCGGAGCATAAAAAAGAACGGACTAAGCCCGTTCTTTTTTATGCTTCTTCGGTTTCTTTTGGAATCTTACGCACGGAAATCTCCAACACCCGGTGGTGTTCCACGTTGGTGACGGTGACATCCAGGTCCTGCCACACGAAGTGGTCCCCCACATCGGGGATGCGGCCCATCTGCTCCAGCACCCAGCCGGAGACGGTGGCGGCGTCGCAGGTTCCGGTGACGGAAAACAGGTCGTACAGATCGTCCAGGTTGGCGGAGCAGGCAATGAGATAGCTGCCGTCCGGTTGGGGGCGGAATTGTTCCACCACCTCGTCGTGCTCATCCCAGATATCGCCCACCAGTTCTTCCACCACGTCTTCCATGGTGAGCAGGCCCTCGGTGCCGCCGTACTCGTCCACCACAATGGCCATGTGGGTCTTGGTGCGCTGGAACTGGCGCATCAGATCGTCGATCTTGGTACTGGTGGTGATGTGGAGCACCGGATGGATGAGGGGGGCCAACTGGGTACGCCCATGGTAACGGGCGGCAAACAGATCCTTCTGGTGGATGACGCCCACCACGTTGTCTAGGGATTCATGATATACCGGCATCCGGGAGTAGCCCTCCTGGGCAAACAGGGCGGTGGCCTCCTCCATAGTGGCGGTGTCCTCCAGGGCCACGATGTCTACCCGGGGGGTGAGAATGTCCGAGGCCTCCAGATCGTCAAAGCGGATGGCGGAGCAAATGAGCTGGCTCTCCTCGGCGTCCAGACCGCCCTGGTCTTCGGCCTCGGTGACCATGGTCACCAGCTCCTCGTTGGTGATGCCCACGTCCTCCTTGGTGTGGAACACCTTGGACAGCAGCTTCTTCCACTGGGTAAAGAAGAAGGTGGCAGGGGTGAGAATCACCATAAAAAACCGCAGAAAGGGAGCGGAGAACAGGGCGAAACTCTCGGGAGACTCTTTGGCCAGGCTCTTGGGGGAGACCTCGCCGAAAATCAGGATTACAATGGTAAGCACCACCGTGGATACAGCAGGACCTTTGCCAGGGCCCAGAAAGTCGATAAACAACACGGTGGATAGGGTGGTTGCCACATTGTTGACAATGTTATTGCCAATCAGGATGGTGGACAGGAGTCGGTCGTATTGTTCCGCCAGAGCCAGCACACGGGCGGCCCGGGCATCTCCGTTGTCCGCCCGACTTTTCAGCCGAATGCGGTTGAGGGAGGTAAACGCGGTTTCGGTGGCGGAGAAGTACGCACTCATCACCACCATACACAACAAGACAACCAGCAGAACTATACTGTCATCACCCAACACGGAATCATCACTCCTCAATTCATTTCTCTTTTTCAATGTGCTTGGGTATTGTCACCAAATATACCACACCTGCCGGAGATATGCAAGAAAAAGTCGTGTAAAGCAATTGTGCCATGCCGCAGGTCTGGCTGCGGCATGGCACAAAGAGTTTGTGGAATGGTTTATTCCTCTGCCATGGCCTTGGCGGCGGCAATGGCCTTCTCCTGGGCGGCAGGGGGGCAGTCCTCGTAGCGGACGAAGTGGAACACGAAGGAGCCACGGGACTGGGTCATGGCCCGCAGATCGATGGCGTAGGTCATCATCTCGGCCATGGGGACCTCGGCGGTGATGATCTGGCAACCGTCGTCGGTGGGGTCCATACCCATCACACGGCCACGGCGCTTATTCAGATCGCCGATGACATCGCCCATGTAGTTGTCGGGGATAGTCACCTTCAGCTCGCCCACCGGCTCCATGAGCACGGGGGAGGCCTCGGGCAGAGCGGCCTTGTAGGCCAGCTGTGCGGCGGTCTTAAAGGCGATTTCCGAGGAGTCCACGGGGTGGTAGCTTCCATCGTACAGCGTGGCCTTCAGGTTCACTACGGGGTAACCGGCCAACACACCGTGCAGGCAAGCCTCCCGCAGGCCCTTTTCCACGGCGGGGAAGAAGTTCTTGGGCACGGAGCCGCCGAACACCTCTTCACAGAACTCCAGTTCCTCGTTCTGGCCCGGCTCGAAGCGAATCCACACATCACCGAACTGGCCGGAACCGCCGGTCTGCTTCTTATGACGGCCCTGCTTGGACACGCTCTTGCGGATCTTCTCACGGTAGGCCACCCGGGGCTCGCTGAGCACCACTTCCACGCCGAAGCGGCTCTTGAGCTTGCTCACCAGCACATCCATCTGAATGTCGCCGGCGGTGGTCACCACCATCTGGTGGGTTTCGGCGTTGTTGACCACATGGAAGGTGGGGTCCTCCTCGTTGAGGCGGGCCAGACCGGCAGCGATCTTATCCTCCTGGCCACGGGTCTTGGGGGCGATGGCCTTGGAGTAGTTGGGCTCGGCGAAGGGGATGGGATCCAGCTTCATAAACTTACGGGCGTCACTGAGGGTGTCCCCGGTCTTGACCTTATCCATCTTACCAATGGCGCCGATGTCACCGCACAGAAGCTCCTTGACCTCGGTGCTCTTCTTGCCGCACATCACATACAGGCGGCCCAGCTTTTCGTTGTTGCCGGTGTTGGTGTCCACCAGAGTCATGTCGGGGGAGAGGTGGTCGGAGAGGACCTTGACGAAGGAGAACTTGCCGTACTGGTCAGCCACAGTCTTAAAGACGTAGGCGGCAGGCACAGCACCCTGGGAGACGATAAACTCCGCAGGCTCACCCTCACGGTCGGTACCCATGGCGGGGATGCCTTCCAGAGGCGTGGGCAGCAGGTCGATGATCAGATCCAGCAGCATCATGGTGCCCAATCCGGTGTAGGCGGAGCCGCACAGCACGGGGATGATGGAGCCGTCCCGGACACCGGCCTTCAGGCCTTGCACCACTTCGGCGTACGTAAAGGGCTCGCCGGAGAAGTACTTGTCCATGAACTCCTCGCTGGTCTCAGCCACGGACTCCATGAGTTTTTCGTAAATTTCCTCGATGACGGGGATTTTGTCCTCGGGAACGTCGATCTCCACACGTTTGCCGTCGTGGAGCTCAAAGGCTCTCTTATGCAGCACATCGGCGATGCCGGTGACTTTCTTGTTCTCGTCCCAGATGGGGACCACCATGGGGGCGATGTTCTTACCGAAATGTTCCCGCAGAGTGTCGAAGGCAGAGTTAAAGTCCACATTGTCTTCGTCCATCTTGGAGATGTAGACCAGGCGGGGCAGCTTGCGCTCATTGAGCATCTTCCAGGCCCGCTCGGTGCCGACGGACAGGCCGCCCTTGGCTGCGCACACCAGAATACCGGCGTCGGCCACAGACAGGCACTCGGCCACCTCACCGGTAAAGTCGAAGTTACCGGGAGTGTCCAGCACGTTGATCTTACAACCCTTATATTCCACAGGGATCACAGAGGCGGAGATGGAGATCTGACGCTTGATTTCCTCGGGATCGTAGTCGCTGACGGTGTTGCCGTCGGAGGTCTTCCCCAGACGGTCGATGACGCCGGTCGTACGCAGGAAACTCTCCACCAGGGTGGTCTTTCCGTTACCACCGTGACCCAACAGACAGATGTTTCGAATTGCATGCGGAGAATAGCTCATGTTTCTTCCACTCCTTAATCTTTGCCATTTGCTCCATCCCTGGGGATGGGGCTTGAATGAATTATACAATGGTGCGAGAAGATTTGCAACGGTTATTTGACAAAATGACGAAAACTTTTTTGCACTACCGTAAAAAATACAAATTGCCTGTAAAGTGAATTTGGTTTACGGACGTTGTGGGAGAAAGAAAAATACAGGTTTTGCCGGAAGGCAAAACCTGTATCGAAGTGGTGAAAAAAGTTTGCTGTCAATGGGTCGGATTTGGGGGAAATGACGAAAATACCTCTGCTCAGGCCACGGGCCAGACAATGGCTGTGTCTCCGCTGCCGTCGGGGTGGGAGGCCGGAGACTGGGTGTAACCCAAAGCAGTCTGGTCCAAAAACTCCACCAAGGCCTGGGTGGTGTCCGGGTCTGCCACGCAGCATACATAGCCCCCGTCCAGCGTGGTGGTGGGCAGGTTCTGCAACAGGTCCAGGCCGGACTGGGGCAGGGGAGCGGAGAGCAGGAGTACCGTGTCGCCGCCGGGAACGTCCAGATCCTGAGGTTGGACCGAGAAGACAGCGGGGGCGATGCCGGGATTGGATCGGGCGGACACTGGGGCGGTGTTTTCCTGGCCATGTTGCAGGGAGGTATAGCCCAGAGCTACCACCAGGGCCAGGCAGGCGGCCAGAGAGCCCCATACCTTCCATGTTCGATGAGAGCAGTGCACGGTGAGCTGGGGAGGCAGGTGCTCCAGAATGTTCTGGTGCAGGTCTGAAGGAAGGGCGGTGTCCAGCTGCCTTAACCCTTCGCTTTGTAGGGAGAGGTCCCGATACAGCTGGGCACAGGACGGGCAGGTGTGGAGATGTTCCTCCAACTGGGCGTGCTGGGCGGGGGATAATTCACCGTCCAGGTCTGCACTGATCCACTCCCAATATGTTTCATGCTCCATACCGATGACCCTCCTTTCCGGGGATGATGTGTCTTTACTGGATTGGACGCAGTTCAGGGGAAAAAGTTCCCGGTTTTTCTCAAATAATTTGCCAAGGCCATGCGGGCTCGGGCCAGACGGGACTTCACGGTGCCGTCGGCCAGACCCAGGATGGAGCCGATCTCCTGGTAGGACAGGCCGCTGATTTCCCGCAGCACTAGAATACGGCGGTGTTCTTCAGACAGCTGGGCCAGGCCCTGCTCCAGGGCTGCCTGCCGCTCCTGAGCCTCCACATGGTCCTGGGGCGAGGGGGCAGGATGGGGGAGCTGCTGGGCCAGGGACAGGCCTTCGTCGGTTTCCAGGGAGGTGTCACCCCGGCGCTTTTTCTCCCGGCGCAGCAGGTCCAGACAGGCGTTGTCGGTGAGGCGGTAGAGCCAGGTGGAGAAGCTGCTCTCCTTTCGAAAGGAGGGCAGAGCCCGCCATGCCTTCCAAAAGACCTCTTGGGTCACGTCGGCGGCATCCTCCCGGCTGCCCACCAGGCGCAGGGCGTGGTGGTAGACGGTTTTTTCGTATCGCTCCACCAGGTGGGCGAAGGCGTGGGCGTCACCGGCGGCAGATTGGGAAATCCACACCTGTTCCTCCACGTCCATCACCTCCTTGGGGAGAATACGGTGCGATCAACACAGATCCCGGCGGATTCCGGCGCTGGCCCGGTAAAAATCTTCAGCGGTCTCAATGGAGCAGATCTGCTCCTTCCAATACCCGGCGTAAGGGACCCCTTTCAGGTACCAGGCGTAGTGGCGGCGCATTTCCAGACAGGCAATGCGCTCCCCCTTGTGGGCTTTGGCAAGTTCAAACTGACGTTCCGCCACGTCACAGCGCTGGGCCAGAGGAGGCGTTTCCGGTACCTCACGGCCCTCCAGGGCGGCGGCGCACTGCTGCATGAGCCAGGGATTTCCGAAGGTGCCCCGGCCCACCATCACCATATCCGCTCCGGTGTAGGACAGGGCACGCAGCGCGTCTTTGGCGGAAAATACATCGCCATTGACCATGACGGGGATGGAGACGTCCTGTTTGACCTCTCGGATGTAGTCCCAGTTGGCGGTGCCGGAATACATCTGGGTGCGGGTGCGGCCATGGACGGCCACGGCGGCCACACCCACATCCTCCATGCGCCGGGCAAACTCCACACAGTTGATGGAGCCCTTGTCCCAGCCCAGACGGAACTTGACGGTGACGGGCTTGCCTCCGGCGCCCCGCACCACGGCGGCGGCCACCCGGGCGGCCTTGTCCGGGTCCTTCATCAGAGCAGAGCCGTCTCCGGACCCGGCAATCTTGGGTACGGGACAGCCCATGTTGATGTCAATGATGTCCGCCCCTGACTGCTCCAGGGCCAGAGCGGCGCCCTTTTCCATGGCGGCCTCTTCGCTGCCAAAGATCTGAACGGCACAGGGGTGCTCTCCCTCACCCAGAGTGAGGAGGGAGGCGGTTTTTTTATCTCCGTAGCACAGGGCCTTGGCGCTGACCATCTCGGTGACGGTATAGCAGCCGGACAGCTCCCGGCACACGGTACGGAAGGCCACGTCGGTGACTCCGGCCATGGGGGCCAGCACCAGACGTGTGTTGAGTTCTACGTTACCAATTTTCACAAAGCGTTCTCCTTTGCTCATCAATGCCACCCATCATACCACAGATTCCACCACCGGGCAAGACAGGTTACGACCTCCTTCTTGAGGGGGACAAGCTATAATGGCCAAAACTGGACGAATGCGAGGGATTTGCTATGACGGGGAAAGAAGGAGCACTGGGCCGAGTTTGGTCGAAGGGGCGGCGGGTGATGCCGCTGCGGGCAAGGCTGGGCGAGTGCGCCATTGCATTTTTGTTGACCGCGGTCCTCACAGGAGCGGAATTTTTACAGGGCCACTCCTTTTTTGCCCTGGCCCTGGTGGCAGTATGGGGGCCCGGCTGGGAAGGGGTGTGCGCCCTGTTGGGGGCCACCCTGGGCTACCTGTCCTTTCGGGGCTTTGTGGATGGATTGCGATACATCGCCGCTTCCATGATGGTGTACGCCGTGGCGTTGGCGGTGGGGGAGTTCCGCATCTACCGCAAGCCGTGGTTTATGCCATTGATGGCAGCGCTGCTCAACGGTGCGGTGGGCTTTGTCTATCAATCCGCGCTGGGATGGCATACGGATGACCTGGCGGCCTTCGGGGTGGAACTAGCCCTTACCGCCGGGGCAGTGTACTGTTACCGCCAGGCCATGGTGCTGCGCACCCGGAGCCACCCGGCCCCCTGGACTACCGCCCAGCTGGTGGGGGTGTTGGTGCTGGGGGGGACGGTGATGATGACCTTAGCCCGGGTCATGCTGGGCGGGGTCATCTCCCTGGGCCGGGTGCTGTGCGTGTTGGTGGTGATGACTGCCGCCTGGAAAGGCGGCGTGGGGATAGGGGCCGCCACCGGCGTGGTGGCGGGGGTGGCCATGGATGCCGCCCAAGGTACTTTGCCCTACGGCACGTTGGTCTATGCCTTGCCGGGGCTGTTGGCCGGGGCCTGGGGCGGCCATGGACGGCTGGTGTGCGCCCTGATTTACGTGGTGTCCGGCGGGGTGTCCGTGCTGTGGACAGGCGCCGACCAGGACGTGCAGGCGGTGGGCCTGGAGATGGTGCTGGGGGCGGTGCTGTTTTTGCTCCAGCCCGAGGCCCTGGTCAGCCGGGTGGGCGCGGTGCTTCGCCGAGAGGAGGGGGAGGACGTGGGAAAGCTGGGCCGGGAGCTGGCCGCCCAGCAGCTGCGCCGCACCGCCACCGCCTTTCGGGCGGTGACCGGAGGCCTGCGGGAGGCCTTCACGCCAGCCGCCCCCAACGATGAGGACACCAGTCGCATCTTTGACCGCACCGCCGAGGAGGTGTGTGCCCGGTGCCGCCAACGGGAGCGGTGCTGGCAGCAGGAATACCAGTCCACCCGCACCGCTCTGTCCGATGCCATGATCCCCATGATGGAGCGAGGAGAGGGGGTGCGGGAGGACTTTCCCCTCCACTTTTCCGGGCGATGCACCCAGTTTGAGGCCTTCTTGGCGGCGGCGAACCGGGAATTGCGCAGCCTTCTGGCCCGGCGTCGGTATGACAGCCGGGTGCGGGAGAGTCGGGCGGCGGTGTGTGCCCAGTACGGACAGTTGGCCCAGGTGCTGGACAAGGCGGCGGGACAGCTGGATGAGGAGCCCAATGTGGACCCTCGCCGTCAGCGTCTGGTCACCCAGCGTATGAAGACGTTGGGCATCCAGGGGCGGTGCACCGTTTCCCAGGACCGGTTGGGCCATGTACATGTTCTGGCAGAGGGGCCGGATGTGGAACGATTGGTGCAGGGGGGTGAGCTGGGCCGCCTGTCCACCTTGTTGGGCTGTCCCCTGCGCCAGGAGGGAAGCCGAAAGGGCCAGGTGGTGCTGGTGCAGCAGGAGCCCCTGGTGGCGGTGGCTGGTCTGGCAGCGGCAGACCGCAAGGGACAGTCGGTGAGCGGGGACAGCGGGGCCTGGTTCAAAGACGACGGGGGGCGCCTCAATTTCCTGCTCTGCGATGGCATGGGCAGCGGCCCAGCGGCCCGGGAGGACAGCAACTGTGCCCTGGGGCTGCTGGAGAAGTTCCTCCGGGCTGGCCTGGAGGTGGAGGCGGCTTTAGCCACCGTGGGGGAGGCTCTGGCCCTGCGGGGAGAGGCCCAGGGGGGCTTTACCACGGTGGATCTGTTCCAAGTGGACCTCTTTTCCGGCCGCAGCGCGGTGTACAAACTGGGGGCGGCACCCACCTACTTCAAAAAGCCCGGGGGCGTAGAGCGGGTGGTGGGCCGCTCCATGCCCGCGGGAGTAATCCCCGGCATGAAGGCGGACATCTTTCCTCAGCAGCTGGGGGCGGGAGATTGGGTGGTCCTGGTCAGTGACGGGGTGGTGAGCCAACGGGAGGATGGCTGGCTGCGCCACCTGCTAGAAGAATACCAGGGCACCTCGCCCCAGGAGCTTGCGGCCATGGTTTTGGCGGAGAGCGGTCGGCGAGAGGGGGAGGAGGATGACCGCACGGTGATGGTCATTCGCCTGGAGGTGCGTCCTTCCCAGGAGCAGTGACGGGAGCCAAAGCGCGTCCCAGCAGGGCGGCGCATGCCTCCAGTTCATCGGCGGGCAGTCCGGCATACCCCACCACCACGGTGGAGGGGGGCGGAACGATTTGATGGCAGTAGCGGCTGAGGGGGTAGACCCGGAGGCCGCTTTCTGCTGCCCGTGCGACCATCTCCCCCTCGGTGAGGTGGGGGGCGGTGAGGAGAAAGTGCAGGCCTGCTCCCCGCCCTGACAAGGTCAGGTACCCGCACCCTTCCAGGGCCTGGGTGAGCAGGGAGCATTTCCGGCGATATAGGTTGCCGGAGCGGCGGAGATGGCGGCTGTACAGCCCCTGTACGAGAAATTGACGCAGGGTTTCCTGTTCAAACCGGGACACCGTGCAGGCAGTTTTGGGGAAGATGCGGCGGTATTGGGCCAAGAGCTGGGGCGGCAAAATGAGATAGGCCACACGGATGGCGGGGGCAATGGATCGGGAAAAGGTGCCCAGGTAGATGACCCGGCCTCCATGGTCCAGCCCCTGCAAGGCCGGAATGGGCCGGGAGGCATAACGGAATTCGCTGTCATAGTCGTCTTCCAGCAGGTAACGTCCATGTGCCTGGGAGGCCCAGCGCAGCAGACGGCTGCGCCGCTCCACCGGCATGGTCACCCCCAGGGGGAACTGATGGGAGGGGGTGACGTAGGCCAGGGTGGCTCCCGATGCCTCCAGGGCCTGGGGTTCCATGCCCTGGCTATCCACGGGGATGGACACCGGGTGGTGTCCATGGCGCTCCACCGCGGACCAGGCGGTGGGATAGCCCGGGTCCTCCAGAGCTACGGTGCTGCCTTGGGGGAAAAGCTGGAGCAGGAGGGAGAGCAGGTAGTCGGCGCCGGCCCCTACCACAATCTGTTCCGGGGAACAGCGCACCCCCCGGTACTGGGCCAGCAGACCCGCCAGAGCCACCCGCAAAGGCTCATCCCCCTGGGGATGGCCCGGCTGGAGCAGGCCAGGGTTTTGGTACACCGCATCTTTGTTGATGCGGGCCCAGGAGGAGAAGGGAAACACCGAGGTGTCCACCGCTGAGGTGGAACAGTCATATTTCCACTGGGAGGCAGGAGCAGGGGCGGGGAGCAGATCGGGAACAGGCTGAACCTGCACGTCGTGGAGCTGGGCGGCCACATAGCCGCTGCGAGGCAGGCTGCGGACATACCCTTCCGCCAGCAGCAGGGAATAAGCCCCTTCCACCGTGCTCATGCTCACCCCCAACATGGTGCAAAGCCGCCGCTTGGAGGGCAACTTTTTCCCTGCTCCCGGTCGACCCTGTTGGATCTCCCGGGCCAGGTGTTGATACAACTGCAAATACAGGGGCTCTTTACCCTGGAAAACTGGCATGTGAATGGGATGTTCCATGATGACCTCCAACTGACCTTATAAAAAATATGAAAACTGGTCATTTTCATGGTGTCAGATGGGAGTATAATACCACTCAACAACGGCGCCGTCAACGCAGCGGCGCAAAAGGAGTGGATGACCATGCGTGAACAACATAAGAAACTGCTGCGGCTGGTGCTCACTGCACTGCTGGTGGCTCTGGTGTTTTGCGGCAGCAAACTGGAGATCATTCTGCCTCTGAGTGTGGGCGGGAATTCCCGCTTCCACCTGGGCAATATCATGTGTGCCCTGAGCGGAATTCTGTTGGGGCCCTGGTGGGGCGGCCTGGCAGCGGGGCTAGGGTCGGCCCTGTACGACTGCACCAACGTGCTCTACATCACCGAGGCGCCCATCACCTTTGTCACCAAGGGCCTGTATGGACTCATTGCTGGAGCTGTTTTTGTTGGCGTGTTCCGCCGTAAGGCCACTTATCCCGCCATGGCGGTGTCCACCATCTGCGCGGCGGTGAGCTACATGATCATTTATCTGGCCAAGACCTTCTTCTATAACTCCATGTTCCTGGAGGGAATGAGGGTTCCTGCGGCTTGGACCGCTGTGGTGCTCAAGGTGCCCTCGGCCCTGTTCAACGGGGGGGTGGCCATTGTGCTGGCTCCACTGCTGTCCATGGCGGTGCTGCGGGCCATGCGTCTGGCCCACATGGAAGAGAGCCTGTAATAACGTGAGAAAACACGACTCCGCCCGGGCCATCAGCCCGGGCGGAGTCGTGTTTTTGAGAGAGAGAAAAGAGAAAGGGAGGAGTTGACGAAAGAGTGTTTGCTTCTTCCTGACGAGTACATAATAGCAAAGCCAGAGGGGAGAGTGATGGATAAAATGCGAAGCTTTTGAGAAGAAAGTGTGAACGGTGGAGACAGGCCAAGAAGGTGAAAAGACAAAACCGCCGGGGTAGAAACCCCGGCGGTTCTGCGTTTGTTTGAAAGAGAAAAGAGAGAGGGAGGATGTTGATGTGTTTTGATATCTTTCTTCCTGACATCATCATCATAGCATCCGGGGGGTGGGAAGTGTTGTCTAAATTGAGAATGAATTATGAAAAAATCGTGAATGAATGTGTCCTTATCGACGACGGCCCCGGTAGCTGGAGCGGCGGGAGCCGGAATACGCGTACTTCCGGCGGCGGCCCCGCTGGGCGGGACGGATGAAGAGCAGGTAGAAGACGGCCAGAAGGATGAGCACCACCACGGCAATCACCAGCAGCTTCACCCACCAAAGGGCCCAGGTGTCCGAAATGACCTTCATGGTGTACTGGAAGTTGGAGCGCTCCACATCGTCGGTGGCCACCATGTCCAGGGAACCGTAGCTGATGCCGTTGTAGATCAGGGAGACGCTGCCCACCACTTGTCCCTTTTGGATGGGGGCCTCCAGACTCTTGGGCAAGTCCATTTTCAGCTCTGCCTTGGCGGGGTCGTACTCGGGCACGGTGGCCTCGATGGAGCCCACAGGCTGGGCCAGAACGTGGCCCACATCTCCGGCCAGGGTCACGGGAATCTCACGGATCACATTGTCCGAGGTCTCGCTGAGCAGGGTGGTGCGGGAGAAGTTGTTAAAGGCCCACTCCAGCAGGCGGGAGCTCTCGCTGAAGGAGTAGAACTTCCAGTTACCGGCGGCGTCCTGGGCGTACTCAGAGCCCAGCACCACACAGTAGAAGGTGCGGCCCTGCTCATCCGTGGCGGCGGAGGCCAGGCAGCGGCCCGCCTCCTCGGTGTAGCCGGTCTTGATGCCGATGGCCTTGGAATAGGTGACGCCGGACACGTACCAGTTGCTGATCAGGGCGTTGGTGCTGTGGAGCACCCGGGGCTCGGACACCTTGTTGGTGGGCTCCAGGGTGTAGGTGGGGGTGGAGACGATCTTGCGGAAGATGTCGTACTTCATGGCAGCGGAGGCCATGAGGTAGATGTCATAGGCGGTGGTGTAGTGATCAGGGTCGTGGAGGCCGTGGGGGTTGGCAAAGTGGGTGCCGGTCATGCCCAGATCGGCGGCGGTCTGGTTCATCCGCTCCACAAAGGCCTCTTCTGAGCCACACAGGGCCTCGGCCAGAATGTTGCACGCCTCATTGCCCGAGGGCAGGAGATCGCAGTACAGCAGCTGTTCGATGGTAAGTACCTCGCCCTCAACTATGCCGGCGGTGGAACTGCCTTCTGGGAGGGTGACGGCCTCCTTGGAGGCGGTGACCTGGGTGTCCAGAGTGAGCTCTCCGGCATCAATGGCCCGGAGGACCACCAGGGTGGTCATGATCTTGGTCACCGAAGCGGGATACCGCTTTTCGTAAGCGTTGTAGTCGTAGAGTACTTCGTTGTTGTCCCCGTCCACCACGATGGCGGAAGTACAGTGGGGCTTTGGATCGTCCAGCGCAAAAGCGGGGACACAGAGGGACACGGCCATCACAAGGGCTGTGGCCAGAGCCGCAGCACAGCGCAGATATTTTTTCATATGATTCTCCCGTAAACTATGTTATAGTGTTATAATGTGAAAGCGGGCATGCAGAGAACGTTCTCTGCTGCGACAGCTATTACTATATCAGAATTCACAGAAAAACGCAACTCAGCAGCGTGGAAAATAAAGGGGGGGACAGGATGCGAATGGGAGGCCGGGCCATCGGGGCGGTACTGTGCGGAATGCTCCTGGCCACCCTGACCATATGGTTGGTCCGCCAAGGGCAGATAGACCAGCTGGAACTGCGGCCCGGACCTCAGTCTGGCGTGGAATTTTCCGTTCTGGATCGAGGCAAACTCAACATCAATTTGGCCACCGAGGAGCAGCTGGATCAGCTGCCTGGGATTGGCCCGACGTTGGCACAGGCCATTGTGGAATACAGACAGGAGCATGGCCCGTTTGAATATCCCGAGCATCTCATAGAAGTGCCGGGAATCAGCGAAACGATGGTGGAATCGCTGCTGGATCAGATTTGTGTGTAATGGGGGAGGGAAAGACACATGCCCAACATACTTGTGGTGGACGACGAGCGTCTGCTGGTCAAAGGAATCAAGTTTAATTTGGAAAATGAAGGATATCATGTGGAGACGGGAAGTGACGGAGAGGAAGCGGTGGAGCTGGCCAGAAGCGGCCGTTTTGATCTCATCATTCTGGATTTGATGATGCCCAAAATTGACGGGTTGCAGGCGTGCATGAAGATCCGGGAGTTCTCCAACGTCCCCATCATCATGCTCACCGCCAAGGGCGAAGATGCGGACAAGATCATCGGCTTTGAGTGTGGCGCTGACGACTACATCACCAAACCGTTCAACATTCTGGAGGTAAAGGCCCGCATTCGGGCCCTGCTGCGCCGGGCCGGGACCTCTACCCAGCAGAAAAAGGCGGAAAACTGCCTGGAACACGGGGGCATTACTCTGGATTTGGCTCAGCGGGTGGCGCGACGCCAAGGACAGGTGGTGGAGCTCACCGCCAAAGAGTTTGACCTCATGGAGCTGCTTATGCGCAACCCGGGCCGGGTGTACAGCCGGGAAAATCTGCTCAACCTGGTGTGGGGCTACGAATATGTGGGGGAATTTCGCACCGTGGACGTGCACATCCGCCGCCTGCGGGAGAAATTGGAGCCGGACCCCGCCAACCCCACCCACATCCTCACCAAGTGGGGGGTGGGCTACTATCTGAGCAGTGAGACCCCATGAAGAAACTGTGGAAACGGTGGCGGCAGCGAGCCCGCCATGAGAGCCTGGTGCGCAAGGCAGGAGAGGTACCCTTTTTCTACAGCATTCAGGTCAAGTATGTGCTCACCTATCTGCTGCTGGTGGTGGCCATTGTGCTGGTACTCAACACCTATCCGTTGCTCATGGCACAGAATGTGGTGTTTTCCGCCAAAGAGACCTCTTTGAAGCGTCAGGCCCTGGCCATTGGCAGCGCCCTGGCGGTGTCCGAGACCCTCACAGAGGAAGGCGTCACTCAGGCCATGGAGCTGCTGGACGATATGCAGGGGACCCGGGTACTGGTCACGGATGAGTCCGGCCTCATCCTCTATGATAGCTCAACCCTGGACCGACGCACCGGGGACTATGCCATCATCGCGGAGGTGGTGGCGGCCCTGCGAGGGGAGGATGTGTGCCGCTCGGAATACCGTCAGGGGGCGTTCCGCACCCGTGTGGCAGTTCCTGCGGTGTATCGTGGTGTGACCCTGGGGGCGGTGTACCTCTATGAATACGACACCGAACAGGCGGAAGTGCTTCTCTCCATCCAGTCCAACTTGCGCTATATCTCGGTGGTCATCTGTGTGGTGGCTCTGGTGGCGTCTCTGATTTTGTCCAAAGCACTGACCCGGAACACCTCCCGGCTGCTGGGCGGTATCCGCTCGGTGCGAGAGGGTGAGTACAGCCACCGGGTGGCGGTGCAGGGCAAAGACGAGATGGCCCAGCTGGCCATGGAATTCAACCAGCTCACCGACCGCTTGCAGACCATTGAGGAGGTGCGACGGCGTTTTGTCTCCGATGCCTCCCATGAGCTGAAAACGCCTCTGGCCTCCATCCGGCTGCTGGCCGACTCCATTTTGCAAAACGACTCGGTAGATATGGTCACGGTGCGGGAATTTGTCTCGGACATTGGAGAAGAGGCAGACCGCCTGACCCGCATCAGCCAGCATTTGCTCACCCTGTCCAAGCTGGACTCCCATCCTCAGCGGGAACGGGGACCAGTGGATGTGGGACAACTGGTGGAAAAGGTGGGCCATATGCTGCTGCCGCTGGCCCGGTCGGTGGAGGTAGAGCTGGTCTATCACCTCCAGCCCGACTGTCGGGTTCTGGCAACGCAGGATGATCTGTACCAAGTGGCCTTCAACCTGATGGAAAATGCCGTGAAATACAACTTGCCCGGGGGCAGGGTGGAAGTGACGGTGGAGCAAGCGGGTGCGTGGGTGACCCTGACGGTGCGGGACACCGGTGTGGGCATCCCCGAGGAGGACCTGCCCCGGATCTTTGACCGTTTCTACCGGGTGGACAAGGCTCGCTCCCGGGAGGCGGGCGGTACGGGTTTGGGCCTCTCCATTGCCCGGGACACCGCCCGTCTCCACGGCGGAGACATCACCGCCCAGCGGGGCCCGGACGGCGTGGGGGCCCAATTTACCGTCACGCTGCCACGGCTGGATCAAGGAGGGACCGACAGTGAGAAGAAATAATGGGTGGGCTGGGCTGCTGGCTCTGGTCCTGCTGATTTCTCTGACAGGCTGCGCCTCCCGTTCGCACCAGGATGGTGCAAGTTTGTGGTACACCGCCAATCTGGAGGAGTGGGACAACGCTACCACAGCGCTGGAGTCCACACCATATACCGGAGAGATGGGGGTGCCCGAGCTGATGGAGGCCCTGCTCTCCGGCCCTTCGGAAAAGAGCGGCCTCATCTCGCCCTTCCCGGAGGGAACTCATTTGCAGCAGTGGAAACAGGAGGGGAAGCGGGTCACCGTGGATCTCTCCTGGCCCTACGGTGACCTGGTGGGCATTGAGCTGACCTTGGCCGACTACTGCATCACCCTCACCCTCACCCAGCTGGAGGGAGTGGAGGAGGTGTGCATCACCGTCAACGGAAACCAGCTTCCATACCGGGACCGCCAGGTCTTCACCGCCCAGGATGTGATGTTTACCGGGGCGGAGGAGGAGCCGGTGGAGGTGACAGCTGCCCTTCACTTCCGCCGCAAGGACAGCCAGGAACTGGGGTTTGAGTTCCGGGTGTTCCGCCTTACGGAAAGTGACTCGGTGGCCCAGGTGGTGCTGGAGGCACTGATCGCCGGGCCCCAGGATGAGGGCTTGGAGCGGATTTTGCCGGCTGACTTGAAGGTGCTTTCCGCCCGCCAGGAGGGAAAGGTGTGCTATGTGGACCTGTCCGGGGTCTTTTTGCAGCAGATTCCCCAGCAGGAGTGGGAGCAGCAGATGGTCATCGACTCCCTGGTCAACACCCTGTGCAGCCTGGAAAATGTGGAGCAAGTGCAGCTTCTGGTGGAGGGCCAGCCTCTGGAGTGGTACGGGGATGTGCTGGTCAGCCAGCCCACCCAATCTCAGGCCCCATCCCCCTCTCCCACCTGAGTTGACAGAGGTACTTTACTATGCTACTATAACGAAGATTACCCCAATTCGACGGAAAGGAAGCGTTCCCATGAAATTTGACACCAGCTGTCTCCACGCAGGGTATCGGCCCGGCAACGGAGAACCCCGCAACATTCCCATCATCCAGTCCACCACGTTCCGTTACGAGACCAGCGAGGACATGGGAAAGCTGTTTGACCTGCAGGCCTCCGGGTACTTCTATACCCGACTGCAAAACCCCACCAGCGACGCTGTAGCCGCCCGGCTGTGTGAGCTGGAGGGAGGCTCTGCCGCGATGCTGCTCGCTTCGGGGCAGGCCGCCAATTTCTTTGCGGTGTTCAACATCGCTTCTGCCGGGGACCATGTGGTGGCCTCTGCCACCATCTACGGCGGCACCTATAACCTGTTTGCCGTGACCATGAAGCGCATGGGCATTGACTTTACCTTTGTAGATCCCGACTGCTCCGAGGAGGAGCTTCAGGCTGCCTTCCGGCCCAACACCAAGGCGGTGTTTGGCGAGACCATCGCCAACCCCTCTCTGGTGGTGCTGGACATTGAGAAGTTTGCCCGAGTGGCCCATAAAAATGGGGTGCCCCTGATTGTGGACAACACCTTCGCCACCCCTGCCAACTGCCACCCCTTTGAGTTCGGCGCTGACATCGTCACCCACTCCACCACCAAGTACCTGGATGGCCACGCCAACGCCGTGGGCGGCGCCATTGTGGATTCCGGTAACTTCAACTGGGAGGCTCACGCCGATAAGTTCCCCGGCCTGACCACTCCCGATGAGAGCTACCACGGACTGGTGTACACCCAGGCCTTTGGCCAAGGTGGAGCCTACATCACCAAGTGCGTGGTGCAGCTGATGCGGGACCTGGGCGCCACCCCCGCCCCCATGAACTCCTATCTGTTGGGTGTGGGCATGGAGACCCTGCCCCTGCGCATGGCCAAGCACTGCGCCAACGCCCAGGGCATGGCGGAGTACCTGTCCAACCATGAGAAGGTGGCTTGGGTGCGTTATGTGGGCCTGCCCGGCGATCCCTATTATGAGCTGGGCCAGAAGTACCTGCCCCATGGCAGCTGTGGCGTAGTCTCCTTTGGCGTCAAGGGCGGACGGGCCGCCGCCGAGAAGTTTATGGCCGGGCTGAAGCTGTGCTCCATCGCCACCCATGTGGCGGATGCCAAGACCTGCGTGCTCCACCCCGCCTCCTCCACCCATCGGCAGATGAACGACGAGGAGCTGGTGGCTGCCGGCGTATCCCCCGACCTGGTGCGTCTGTCCGTGGGCATCGAAGATCTGGAGGACCTCATTGCCGACGTGGAGCAGGCTCTGGCTGAGGTGTAACAAGAGAAAGGATGGTAGGAGTTATGGATCACAAGATTCAAGCTGTGGTTCTGGCAGCGGGTAAGGGCACCCGGCTGCAAACCGAGGGCATTGATCTGCCCAAGGTGCTGCGGCAGGCGGATGGAAAACCTCTGCTGCACTATGTGTTGAAATCCCTGGACTTCCTCCCCAAGGAGGACACCATTTTGGTGGTGGGCTGGATGGGGGACAAGGTACGTGCCCGGTTCCCCGAGTATCCCAGCGTGGAGCAGGAGGTGCTCAACGGCACCGGCGGGGCTGTGCGCTATGCCGCTCCTCTGCTCACCGACCCCGACAGCCATGTGCTCATCTGCTGCGGGGACACGCCCCTGATGCGAAAAGAGACCTTCCAGAGCCTCATCCGCACTCACCTGGAAAGCGGCTGCGCCTGCACCATGCTCTCCGCTCATCTGGAGGAGGGCGGCAACTATGGCCGCATCATCCGGGATGAGGACGGCCACTTTGCTGCCATTGTAGAGGCCAAGGACTGCACCCCCGAGCAGGCTGCCATCACCGAGGTGAATGTGGCCACTTATGTCTTCCGGGTGGGGGATCTGCTGGCCTGTCTGGATAAGCTGACCACCGACAACGCTCAGGGAGAGTACTATCTCACCGACGTGCCTGCCCTCATCGCCAAGGCAGGGGGCAAGGTGGCCCTGTGTGACACCTGTTCCCCCATGGAGATGTTGGGGGTCAACACCGTGGAGCAGTTGCAGCAGGTGGAGGACGTGCTGCGCCAGGGTTAAAACGGATATTTCCCGGGCAATCAAAGAAGTCCCAAAGCGGAGCCGAGTCGTCGGCTCCGCTTTTTTAGTCCTATAAATGGGACTTTGACTGTGGTATACTGGGGAGGACAAGGAGGGAAGACTATGCCCAAGAGAGCCAATCACAAGAGGAAGCTGCTGGTGCTGGCCCGGTATCTCCTCAGGCACAGTGACGAGGAGCACCCCCTCACCTTGGGGCAGCTCCAGGAGGAATTGGAGCGGTGGAATGCTCCAGCGGAGCGAAAGAGCATCTATGACGACATGGATCAGCTGCGGCAGCTGGGATTTGACGTGCAGACCCGGCGGGGCGTGGGAGGCGGCTGGTTCATCGGCCAGCGGGAGTTTGAGCTGGCAGAGCTGAAGCTGCTGGTGGATGCGGTGCAGTCCAGCCGCTTTCTCACCGAAAAAAAGAGCAGCGCCCTCATTGGGAAGTTGGAGTCCCTGGCCTCGGTGCATCAGGCCCGGCAGCTGCAGCGTCAGGTGTATGTGGATCGGCGCATCAAGACCATGAACGAGAGCATTTTCTATAACGTGGACCGCCTCCACGGAGCCATTGCCGACCATCGGGTGATTACTTTCCGCTATTTTGAAGTGAATATGTATAAACAGAGGGTTTATCGTCGAAATGGGGAGCGGTATCCGGTTACGCCCTACGGCCTGATCTGGGACAATGAGAACTATTATCTGGCCGGATGGGATCACACCCAGGAAGAGGTGCGCCACTACCGGGTGGACAAGATGGAGGACATCCAGATCACCCAGGAGCGGGGCAGGGACCGGGGGACTTGGGACCTGGAGGGATACACCCGCCGCCATTTTGGCATGTACGCCGGGCGGCCCTGCCAGCTGCGGCTGCGCTGCGCTGCCTCGCTGGCCGGGGTGTTTCTGGACCGATTTGGGCAGGATATCATGTTGGTACCCCAGGATGAGGCACATTTCACGGTGACGTTGGACTTAGTGGTGAGCCCGCCCTTCTGGGGGTGGCTGTTCGGGCTGGGGCAGCAGGTGGAGGTGCTCTCTCCCGCCTGGGCAGTGGAGGAATTTCAGCAGCGGCTGGACCAGGTGGCGGCGGTCTATGAAAGCACCCAAAACACCCCTTGAGGGGGAGCAAAATTTGGTTTTCCCAACAGGGAAAAAATAGGGGAATCCCTTGTGGAAAGATAGGAAAAATGATATAATACATCGATTCAAGATTGAAGCAGAGAAAGGATGTATGAAACATGAACTATCGTGAGGAATTCATTCACTTTATGGTGCGCTCCGGCGTGCTGACATTCGGCGATTTTGTCACCAAGTCCGGCCGTAAGACCCCCTATTTCGTCAACACCGGCAACTACAAGACCGGAGCTCAGGCCGCCCGTCTGGGCGACTACTACGCCGCCTGCATCCAGGAGAATATGCCCGAGGGCATCACCGCCCTCTTTGGCCCTGCCTACAAGGGCATTCCTCTGGCTGTCACCGCTGCCGCCTCTCTGTACCGCAACTATGAGCGGGACATTCCCTACTGCTTCAACCGCAAGGAGGCCAAGGACCACGGCGAGGGCGGCTCCATGGTGGGCTACAAGCCTCAGGACGGGGATCATATCGCCATCATCGAGGACGTGGTCACCGCTGGTACCGCCGTGCGCGAGTCCATCGAGCTGTTCAAGCATGTGGCTGACGTGCACATCGACGCCCTGTTCGTCTCTGTGGACCGTATGGAGCGGGGCACCCGGGATTGCACCACCCTGGATGAGCTGCGGGAGGACTACGGCATTCAGGTCTATCCCATTGTCACCATCCGTGAGGTGATGGAGTGCCTGCACAACAAGCCCGTGGACGGCAAGGTGTACATTGACGATGCCATGCTGGCCCGTATGGAGGAGTACCTGGCCACTTACGGCGCCAAGGGCTAAGCACGGTGACGGACAGCAGTCCCAAAAAGAAACCCGGTGGGGTGCATCAAGGGCACCGGCAGCGGGTCAAAGCGGAATTCATGGCCCGTGGTCTGGCAGGGATGCCAGACCATCGGGCCTTGGAGCTGTTGCTCTTCTATGCCATACCCCAGGGGGATGTGAATCCGTTGGCCCATGAGCTGGTGGAACAGTTCGGCTCTCTGGCGGGGGTGTTCAACGCCACCCGGGAGCAGCTGCTGGCGGTGAAGGGGGTGGGGGAGAACACCGCCACCCTCATCCACCTCATGCCCGCTCTGGCGGGGCGGTACCTGGAGGAGCGCTCCAGCTTTGAAGGGCAGCTCACCGACAGCTGGCACTTCAAAGAACTGCTTAGCCCGCTGTTTTTCGGGGCCCGCAACGAGATGGTGTATGTGGTGTGCATGGACAGCAAGCAGAGGCTCATCTCCTGCCGCAAGCTGGGAGAGGGGGTCCCCGACCGGGTGGACGTCACCGGACGTCAGGTGGTGGAGGCGGCGCTGTCCTGCGGGGCTACCCGTGTGGCCCTGGCCCATAATCACGTCTCGGGCATCGCCCTGTGCTCGGCCCAGGACGTACAAACCACCCGGTATCTGGCCCAGCTTCTCAATCAGGTGGGCGTGTGCCTGGTGGATCATTTTGTCATTGCTGAGGATGAGATGGTGTCCATGCGGGACTCCGGTTATCTCAGCGTTTAAGTGTATTGGAAGGGAGGTATTCCATGCAGCGGTTCCAAGTGGTGTCCGACTACACCCCCAGCGGGGACCAGCCCCAGGCCATTGAAGCTCTGGCCCAGGGGATTGAAAACGGCCTGGACGAGCAGACCCTATTGGGCGTCACCGGTTCAGGCAAAACCTTTACCATGGCCAAGGTCATCGAGGCGGTGCAGCGGCCCACCCTGGTGCTGGCCCACAATAAGATTCTGGCCGCCCAGCTGTGCGCCGAGTTCAAGGAGTTTTTCCCCAACAATGCCGTGGAATACTTCGTCTCCTACTACGACTATTACCAGCCCGAGGCCTACATCCCTCACACGGATACCTTCATCGAGAAGGACTCGGCCATCAACGAGGAAATTGACCGCCTGCGTCTGTCTGCCACCGCCTCTCTGTTGGAGCGGCGGGACGTGATCGTGGTGTCCTCCGTGTCCTGCATCTACGGCTTGGGTGAGCCGGAGGACTTTGCCAAAATGATGGTCTCTCTGCGGGTGGGCATGGAGATTCCTATTCCTGAGCTGCTCAAGCGGCTGGTATCCATCCGCTACGAGCGCAACGACATTGCCTTTGAGCGCAACATGTTTCGGGTGCGGGGGGACACAGTGGAGATCTGGCCCGCCTACTGGAAGGACACTGCCCTGCGGGTGGAGTTTTTCGGGGACGAGATTGACCGCATCAGTGAGGTCAACGCCCTGACGGGCTCCATCATCCGGCGGCTGAACAACATTCCCGTGTGGCCTGCCACCCACTACGTCACCCCCAAGGAGAAGATGGATGCCGCCATCCAGGAGATTTACCGGGAGCTGGAGGAGCGGGTGGCTCAGTTTGAGGCGGAGGGCAAGCTCATTGAGGCCCAGCGCATCAAGCAGCGCACCATGTACGACATCGAGATGATGCAGGAGATTGGCTACTGCTCCGGTATCGAGAACTATTCCAGAGTGATTGAGGGGCGGCCCGTAGGGTCCCCACCTCACACCTTGCTGGACTACTTCCCAAAGGATTTTGTGCTCTTCATTGATGAGAGCCACGTGACCCTGCCTCAGGTGCGGGCCATGTACAACGGCGACCGGGCCAGAAAGACCTCTCTGGTGGACTACGGCTTCCGGCTGCCCTGTGCCTACGACAACCGTCCCTTAAAATTTGATGAATTTGAAAAACGGCTCAACCAGGTGGTGTACGTCTCCGCCACCCCAGGCGAGTATGAGCGCAGCCGATCGGGCCAGGTGGTGGAGCAGGTCATCCGTCCCACGGGCCTACTGGACCCCCTGGTGGAGGTGCGGCCCATCGAGGGACAGATGGACGACCTCATCGGGGAGATCAACCAGCGCAGTCAGAAGAACGAGCGGGTGCTGGTGACCACCCTGACCAAGAAAATGGCGGAGACGTTGACGGACTATCTGAAAAATGCCGGCATTCGGGTGCGGTATATGCACCACGACATCGACACCATGGAACGTATGGAAATCGTGCGGGACCTGCGCCTGGGCGAGTTCGACGTGCTGGTGGGCATCAACCTGCTGCGTGAGGGCTTAGACCTGCCCGAGGTGTCTCTGGTGGCCATTTTGGATGCGGACAAGGAGGGCTTCCTGCGCTCCGAGACCGCCCTCATCCAGACCATCGGCCGTGCGGCCCGAAACGCTCAGGGCCGGGTCATTTTGTACGCCGATACCATCACCCCGTCCATGGCCCGTGCCATGGCGGAGACCGAGCGCCGCCGCTCCATCCAGGACGCCTTCAACCAGGAGCACGGCATTGTGCCTAAGACGGTGCAGAAGTCGGTGCGTGAGCTGGTGAGCGTGGCCCAGGAGGCGGAGGAGACCACCAAACGGGCCAAGAAGATGACGGATGCTGAGCGCAAGGCCACCATCGCCCGCCTGGAGAAGGAAATGAAAGAGGCGGCCAAGATGCTGGAGTTCGAACTGGCCGCCCAGTTGCGTGATCAGATCATCCAGCTCAAAGGAAAGGAAAAGTAAGCCGCCTCTTTCCAGCCCGCAAAGCGGGCCGCGCCGGGTGGCGCGTACAAGCGTTTTGCCGCGCAAAACCTTGGCGCAAAGGCGGATTCACTCCGCCTGCGCATGGAAAAATAAATGGGGTCCCCAGACGGCTGGCCGTCTGGGGATAGATCAGATCATTCGGCTCAAAGAAAAGGACTGACACAGACCATGGCAAAGAAAAAAGAGGAAAAAACCAACGTCATGCGGGTTCTGGAGCAGAAAAAGGTGCCCTATCAGGGGCACACCTATCCCCACGATGGGGACGTTGCCCCGGATGGGGTGAGCGTAGCCCAGAGTATGGGCCAGGATCCTGCCTGCGTGTTTAAAACCCTGGTGACCCGAGGGGCATCCGGGGGATATTATGTGTTTGACATTCCGGTGGCCGCCACGTTGGATTTGAAGAAAGCGGCCAAGGCGGTGGGGGAGAAGTCGGTGGCTATGCTGCCCAGCCGTGAGCTGCTGCCTCTCACAGGCTATGTCCACGGCGGCTGTTCTCCGGTGGGGATGAAAAAGCAGTTCCCCACCGTATTTCATGAAAGCTGCCTGGATCAGGACACCATCTATGTGTCCGCCGGAAAGATTGGATTTCAGGTGGAAGTGGCACCTCAGGCTCTCATGGACCTGGTGCGAGCCACAGCTGCCGATGTAATTGTGGATGAATAGAGGAGAGAAAACATGAACATGGTAACATTGGGGAATACTGGATTGCAGGTGTCTGCCATTTCCTTTGGCGGCATCCCCATCCAACGCTCGGATTCCGCCAACACCATGGCGGTGGTGGACGAGCTGGAGAAGTTCGGCATCAATTTCATCGATACTGCCCGGGGCTATACCGTCTCCGAGGAGTATCTGGGCAAAGCCCTGAAGGGCCGCCGAGAGAAGTTCATCCTGGCCACCAAGTCCATGTCCCGTAGCCGGGAGGCCATGGCCCGAGACATTGACATCAGCCTGGGCAACCTGCAAACCGACTACATCGATCTGTACCAGATTCACAACCTGCCTTTGAAGGACTTTGACCAGGTCTTTGGCCCCGATGGGGCCTATGAGGCTCTGGCAGAGGCCAAGGAGGCGGGGAAAATCCGCCACATTGGAGCCACTGCTCACTCTCTGGACGCGCTGCGGCTGTTGGTGGAGGAGCATGCCCACCAGATCGAAACGGTGATGTTCCCCTACAACATTGTGGAGATGCAGGGCCACGAGGTGCTGGCGTTGGCCCGGGAGAAGGGCATCGGCACAATCGCCATGAAGCCCATGGCGGGCGGAAACCTGGAGGACTGGAATCTGGCCCTGCGCTTCATTGCCGCCTCTGGGGTGATGGATGTGTCCATCCCCGGTATGGGCAGCGTGGAGGAAGTGCAGCGCAATGCCCAGGTGGATTTGACCACACCCTTGACCCAGGCTGAGCTGGAGGAGTGCCGGCGCATCCGGTCCGAGCTGGGCACCCACTTCTGCCGCCGTTGCGGCTACTGTGCCCCCTGCACGGTGGGCATCGACATTCCCTCCCAATTCCTCATGGCCAACTATGCCCGCCGCTACGGCCTGGCCGACTGGGCGGTGAGCCGCTATCAGTCTCTGGCCCACCACGCCAGCGAATGTGTGGAGTGTGGAGCCTGCGAGACCCGCTGCCCCTACGAGCTTCCCATCCGGGAGATGCTTCGTGACGTGGCAAAGGAATTTGGCTACTAATGGTAGCCTGAAATTTGAAGGAGACCCAACCCATGCTAGACCATATTTTGATCAAGGGTGCCCGCGAGAACAACTTAAAAAACATTGACGTGGAGATTCCCCGGGACAAGCTGGTGGTGCTCACGGGCCTGTCCGGGTCGGGAAAATCCTCCCTGGCCTTTGAGACCTTGTATGCAGAGGGCCAGCGCCGCTATGTGGAGTCCCTGTCCTCCTATGCCCGTATGTTCCTGGGGCAGATGGAAAAGCCGGATGTGGACTACATCGAGGGTCTGTCCCCGGCCATCTCCATTGACCAAAAGACCACCTCCAAAAACCCCCGTTCCACCGTGGGTACGGTGACGGAGATTTATGACTACCTGCGTCTGCTGTGGGCCCGTGTGGGCACTCCCCACTGCCCCAAGTGCGGAAAGGAGATTCACCAACAGACCATTGACCAGATCATTGACCAGGTGCTGGCCCTGCCCCAGGCCACCCGCATTCAGGTGCTGGCCCCCGTGATCCGAGGAAAGAAGGGCGAACATGCCAAGGTGCTGGAGGATGCCCGCCGCTCCGGCTACGTCCGGGTGCGCATTGACGGGGCCCTTTACGATCTGTCCGAGGAGATCAAGCTGGAGAAGAACAAAAAGCACAACATTGAAATTGTGGTGGACCGCCTGGTCATCCGGGAGGACATCACCCGCCGCCTCACCGACTCGGTGGAGACCGCCACCGCCCTGTCCGGCGGCGTGGTCATCGTCAACCTGGTGGAGAACGATGAGGACTTGCTCTTCTCCCAGAACTACGCCTGTGAGGACTGCGGCATCTCCATCGAGGAGCTCACCCCTCGTATGTTCTCCTTCAACAACCCCTTTGGTGCCTGCCCCACCTGTACTGGCCTGGGGGCCCAGCTGAAGGTGGACCCGGACCTCATCATCCCCAACCGCAGCCTGTCCATTCTGGAGGGGGCCATCACCGCCTCCGGGTGGAACAACATCAAGTCTGACGGCATTTCCCGCATGTACTTCGATGCCCTGGCGGCCAAATACCACTTCAAACTCACCGACCCCATTGAAAAGCTTACCCCCGAAGTGTTGGACATCATCCTGTATGGCACCAAGGGGGAGAAGCTCACCATCCACTACGACCAGCCCCGGGGCAAGGGTGTGTTGTACCAGCCCTTTGAGGGTGTCATTAACAACCTGGAGCGCCGCTATAAGGAGACCCAGTCGGACGCCATGAAGCGGGAAATTGAGGAATGCATGAGCGAGTCCCCCTGTCCCGACTGCCACGGGCAGCGGCTGCGCCCGGAGTCCCTGGCGGTGACGGTGGGGGGCATCTCCATCCACCAGTTCTGTGAGATGCCGGTGGACGAGGCTTTGGCTTTCCTGGACACCATCACCCTCACCGAGACCCAGATGATGATTGCCGACCGCATTTTGCGGGAAATCCGGGAGCGGTTGGGCTTTTTGAAGAGCGTGGGTCTGCAATACCTGACCTTGAGCCGTCAGGCGGGCACCCTGTCCGGCGGCGAGAGCCAGCGCATCCGTCTGGCCACCCAGATTGGCTCCTCCCTGATGGGCGTGCTGTATATCCTGGACGAGCCCTCCATCGGCCTGCACCAGCGGGACAATGACCTGCTGCTGGGCACCTTGAAGCATCTGCGGGATCTGGGCAACACCCTGGTGGTGGTGGAGCACGACGAGGACACCATGCGGGCAGCCGACTATATCATTGACATCGGCCCCGGGGCTGGTGTCCACGGCGGCCAGGTGGTGGCCTGCGGCACCGCTGAAGATGTGATGAACACCCCCGGCTCCATCACCGGCGACTATCTGTCCGGGCGAAAAAAGGTGCCTGTCCCCGAACACCGTCGGGAGGGCAACGGCAAGGTGCTGCGGGTGCTGGGAGCCAGCGAGCACAACCTGCGCCACATTGATGTGGATTTCCCCTTGGGGACGTTTATCGCCGTGACCGGCGTGTCCGGTTCCGGCAAATCCTCCCTGGTCAATGAGATTTTGTACAAGCGGCTGGGGGCAGAGCTCAACCGCACCAAGGCCCGGCCGGGCAAGCACGATGGCATGGAGGGCATCCAGCACTTGGACAAGGTCATCGCCATTGACCAGTCTCCCATTGGCCGCACCCCTCGCTCCAACCCTGCCACCTATACAGGGCTGTTTGGGGACATCCGGGACCTGTTCGCCTCCACCCCCGACGCCAAGAGCCGGGGGTATGGGCCGGGCCGCTTCTCCTTCAACGTCCGGGGTGGCCGGTGCGAGGCCTGCGCCGGTGACGGCCTTCTGAAAATCGAAATGCACTTCTTGCCCGACATCTATGTGCCCTGCGAAGTGTGTAAGGGCAAGCGGTACAACCGGGAGACCCTGGAAGTGCGCTACAAGGGCAAAAACATCCACGAGGTGCTGGAGATGACGGTGGAGGAGGCCCTGGGCTTCTTTGAGAACCTTCCCCGGCTGAAAACCAAGCTCCAGACCCTTATGGATGTGGGACTGGGCTATGTGAAGCTGGGCCAACCATCCACCACCCTGTCCGGTGGCGAGGCCCAGCGGGTGAAGCTGGCCACCGAGCTGGCCAAGCGTTCCACCGGGTCCACCATCTATATTCTGGACGAGCCCACCACCGGATTGCACACCGCCGATGTCCACCAGCTGGTGGATGTGCTCCAGCGTCTGGTGGAGGCGGGGAACACCGTGGTGGTCATTGAGCACAACCTGGATGTGATCAAGACCGCCGACTACCTCATTGACCTGGGCCCCGAGGGGGGCGCTGGGGGCGGCACTGTGGTGTGCTGCGGAACCCCCGAACAGGTGGCCCAGTGCCCGGAGAGCTATACGGGCCGCTACCTGAAACCGATTTTGGAGAAAGACAAAGGAGAATAACAGAATGGATTTGATGCAATGGCTGACCACCGACCTGAACGGTGAGTTTTTGCTCACCCTGTTGGTATCTATGGTGCCGGTGGTGGAGCTGCGCGGTGGTATCCCCTTTGGCGTGGCTGCGGGGTTGCCGGTTTGGGCGGCATATCTGGCAGCGGTGATCGGAAACTTGCTTCCGGTGCCCTTTATCGTGGTGTATATCCGGCGTATTTTCATGTTTATGCGCCAGCATATGCCCCGGCTCAACAGCGTGGTGGATCGGATGGAGCAGAAGGCCCACCTGAAAAGCGCTTCGGTGCTCAAGTATCAGTATCTGGGCCTGGCCATTTTCGTGGCCATCCCGCTGCCCGGTACCGGGGCCTGGACCGGAGCCCTGGTGGCTGCCTTTCTGGATATGCGCCTGAAGAAGGCTATGCCCTCCATTGTGGGCGGCGTTTTGTCCGCAGGCCTGATCATCAGCATTCTCTCTTACGGAGTGAAGAGCCTGTTTTAATGGCCATCCTGTGACCACCCGTGCCTTTGGGACATAGAATGACCCAAAGGTGGTGGTTGGTTGTGGGAGCGTATCTGGTTTTGGGGCTGCTGGCGGCTCTGGGACTGTTGGGGTTGTGCTGGCTGCTGCTGGGCAGGCTGCTCTTGCCCATTCCTCTGGCCCTCACCGTGTCTCTGACGGGATATGGAGATGGGGAGGGGCTGGAACAGGGGGTCAAGGCGCTGCATTGGTTGCGCCGCACCGGCCTGTGGCGGGGAGAAATCCTCATCCTGGATGGCGGCATGTCTCCCCAGGGGCTGGCTGTGGCCCGGCGGCTGGTGGAGGATTGCCACGCACAATTGCACATATGAAATCATGCCCCCCAGAAGATTTCTGGGGGGCATCATGAAAGGAAGATTATGATGGAGATTCAACAGGCACTCAAACAATTGGATGAGCTGCAAAAGAAGCTGTACGCTTACACGGCAGCCCAATCCTCCCTGTACTTAGACGGCGTCACTGTGGCCCCCCGGGACACCTCTGCCGGGCGCGGTGTGGCCCTGGGCGTTTTGGCCGGAGAGCGGCATAAGACCCTCTCAGACCCCCAGGTGGGAGAGATGCTGGAGGTGCTGGCCCAGGCCGGAGACCAGATCACCGACGAGCAGCGCCGCCAGGTGGAACTGCTGACCCGGGAGTATCGCCAGCTCTCTCGCATCCCTGCCCAAGAGTACATGGAGTACGCCATGCTGGTCAACGAGGCCAGCGACGTGTGGCACCGGGCCAAGGAGACCAACGATTTCCCCCTCTTTGCCCCTCTGCTGGAGAAACTGGTGGACTACAACCGCCGCTTTGCCGGGTATTATGATCCCGACAAAGCCCCCTATGACGCCTTGCTCAACGAGTACGAGCGTGGTATCACCATGGAGCAGCTGGACCAATTCTTTGCCACCGTGCGGGACAAGCTGGTGCCTCTCATCCATGCCATTGGGGAGAAGGAGCAGCCGGACGTGAGCTTCCTCCACCGCCACTACCCGGTGGAGGCCCAGCGCAAGTTCTCCGACTACCTCATGGAGGTTATGGGCCTGGACCGGGCCCACTGCGGCATTGGGGAGACGGAGCACCCCTTCACCCTCAATTTCAACAGTCAGGATGTGCGCATTACCACCCACTATCTGGAGGACGATGTGGCCAGCTCCATGTATTCCGTCATCCATGAGGGAGGACATGCCCGGTACGAACTGGATGTGAACCCTGATTACGACTACACCTGCTTGAGTGGAGGCTCCTCCATGGGCATTCATGAGAGCCAGTCCCGGTTCTATGAGAACCTCATCGGCCGTTCTCTGCCCTTTGTTGAGGCCATTTTCCCCAAGATGCAGGAGCTGTTCCCGGACCAGCTCTCGGATGTCACCGTCCAGCAGATGTACCGGGCGGTAAACATGGCCCAGCCCTCTCTCATCCGCACCGAGGCCGACGAGCTCACCTATTGCCTCCATGTCATGGTGCGCTATGAGATGGAAAAGAAGCTCATCGGCGGCACGCTGGAGGTCAAGGACGTGCCTGCAGAGTGGAACCGGCTGTACAAGGAGTATCTGGGTGTGGATGTGCCTGACGACACCCGTGGCTGTCTGCAGGACTCCCACTGGTCCGGTGGCGCTTTTGGATACTTCCCCTCTTACGCCCTGGGCAGCGCCTACGGGGCCCAGATGCTGCGGAATATGGAGAAAGAGGTGGATGTGTGGGGCAGCGTGGCCCGGGGAGATCTGAGCCCTGTCACCCAGTGGCTCACGGAAAAAATCCACCGATATGGTCAGATGCTGGACCCCAAGCAGCTGGTGCAGCAGTCCTGCGGAGACTTTGACCCCACGGTGTATACAGACTATCTCACGGAAAAATACTCCAAACTTTACAACTTGTGAGGTGACAGATATGATGTGGACCTTGGAACAGATTGAAGAGCAGAGCCGACAGGCCGTCTGTGAGCTGCTGGACGTGTCCGGCATGACCCCCGGCCAGATTTTGGTGGTGGGCTGTTCCTCCTCGGAGGTGGTGGGAGGCCACATTGGGAAGGCCTCCAGCCTGGAGACGGCCCAGGCCATCTTCCGTGGCATCTGGCCTGTGGTGCAGGAGAAGGGCATCTTTTTGGCGGCTCAGTGCTGTGAGCACTTGAACCGGGCCCTTATTGTGGAGCGGGCATGCGCGGAGAAGTATGGCTATGAACCGGTGTGCGTGGTGCCACAGCCCAAGGCGGGCGGCTCCTTTGCCACGACAGCCTGGGCGCAGTTTGACCACCCGGTGGCGGTGGAGCATATCCGGGCCCACGGCGGCCTGGACATTGGCGGCACCCTCATCGGGATGCACCTGCGGGATGTAGCTGTGCCCGTGCGTCTGAGCCTGGACCACATCGGGGAGGGGCTGCTGCTGTGTGCCCGTACTCGGCCCAAGTTCATCGGCGGCAGCCGGGCGGTGTACGATGGAGAGCCCCGGTAACCATTGACCTGACCGGAGTGGTAAGCCTGGACCAGACGGTGATGCGGTGCCCGTGTGCGTTTCTGGGAGTTTCTATTAAAATAAATTGGCATAAGTTCAGACCATTCCTTTGGGAAATCTTTTCCCAAAGGAATGGTCTTTTTTACTCGTCACCAACATCACCATGGCTATGGGATGAAACAAGCGACGCAATGAATGATTGGTTGATTTTCGGCCAGAATATCAGAAAAGGAGGTGCTCGCCATGCCTGTTCTTACCCTCTGTCTCACCACGGTGGGGTCCTTTGCCGTTCTGTTTCTGGTGGCCAAATTCATCGGACACAAGCAGATTGCCCAGCTGGATTTCTTCGACTATATCACCGGAATCACCATTGGGTCCATCGCTGCCGAGATGGCCACCGAGCTGGAGGAGCCCTGGAAGCCTCTGATTTCCATGGTGATCTATGGAGGCATCACCTTGTCCTTGAGCCTGATTTCCAGCCGCTTTCCCAGAAGTCGAAAGTACCTCAACGGTACCCCCACCATTCTGATGGACCACGGAAAGCTGTACTATGAGAATCTAAAAAAGGCCCGGCTGGACTTGAGTGAGTTTCTGGTCCTATGCCGCCAGCAGGGGTATTTTGACTTGACCACCATTCAGACGGCCATCTTTGAATACAACGGAAAGCTCACCATCCTTCCGGTCACCACCCAGCGCCCGGTGACACCCCAGGATCTGGGTTTGAACCCGGACCAGGAGCTCATCTTCACCGAGCTCATCATGGATGGGCGCATTTTGGAAGACAACCTCCACCGCATGGGGCTGGACCGTACCTGGCTGGACAAGCAGCTGAACCGGCACCATATTTCCTCTGCCAGAGAGGTGTTTTTGGCGGTATGTGACCGCAATTTGAAATTTGTGTTCTTCAAGAAATAGAAATCAGAAGCCCCGGCTGTGGATATCCGCAGCCGGGGCTTCTGATTTCGAGGAGTGACTGGTACGAGAGAAAAATAGATCAGGCAGAGTGCTGCAGGCCATTTTCCAGCCGTCGGAACAGGCGGCTGAGGGTGATCACTGCCGCCACGCACAAAATAACTTCCGCGCAGAACTGCGCCCAGGCCAGGCCGTACAGGGGGAACAGCCGATTGAGAATGTACAAAGTGGGAATTTCCAGCACGATTTTGCGCAAAATAGCAAAGATCAGAGAATTTCGACCCAGTCCGCAGGCCTGGAACACGCCCACAGCCAAAAAGTCCGTGGCAAAGAAGGGGAGGGCCAGGCACATGGCGCGCAGGAAGGTGGAGCCGTACTCCACCACCTCGGGGGTGCTCATAAACAGGGTAATGAGGGCGTGGCTGAAGAAGAAATATCCGGCGGTGAGCACCACCAGGAAGGCCACGGTGATTTGCCCGGTGAAGAGAATGCCCTTTTTCATACGTTGGTAGTTTTTGCTGGCGAAGTTGTAGCTCACCAGGGGCATCAGGCCCTGGGACAGGCCCATGGCCACATACATGGGCACCATGTTGATTTTTTGAGCGATGCCCATGGCGGCCACAGCGTTGGCACCAAAGGGGGCGGTGAAGTTGTTGAGTACCGTCATGCCGGTAACATTGAGCAGGTTCTGGATGGAGGCGGGGATGCCCACGCCACATACCCCTTTGACGATGTCAGATTGGAAGGTAAAGTACTTGGGATGGATGCACACAAAAGTGTTGCCCCGGCGCACCCACAACAGAACAAAAAAGTAGAGGCAGGCCACACAGTTGGAGATGCAGGTGGCAAGACCCGCTCCAGCCGCTCCCATGTGGAAGCCCCAGGGAAGGATGAAGATGGGGTCAAGGATGATGTTCAACAGACATCCGCTCATGGTGCCGATGCTGGCGTGCAGGGAGGAACCTTCCGAACGCACCAGATAGGCCATGACCACATTTAAAATGGCGGGGACCGCTCCCAATCCGGTGGTCCAGTTCAGATAGGCGATGGTGCCCTGGGTGGTCTGGGCATCCGCCCCTAACACCACCAGAAGCGGGTCCCGGAGGAGAAAATAGAACAGGGAGAATAGGGCTCCGCAGATGAGGGAACAGTAGAAGCCGAAGGCGGAGCTTTTGTAAACGGTGTCGTAATCCTTCCGGCCCAGAGCACGGCTCATCATGCTGGAACTGCCCACGCCGAAGAGGTTATTGATGGCGTTGAAGGCCAGCAAAACCGGAGCGGCCAGAGTGACGGCGGCGTTTTCCGCGGGGTTGTTGAGCATACCCACGAAGAAGGTGTCAGCCAAGTTGTACAGCACCATCACCAGGGAGCTCATCACCGTGGGAATAGCCAGAGAAGCAATGGCCCGGGGGATGGGGGTGGATTCAAACAGTTGGGTTTTGTCGCTGGTAGCCAAGGGTAAAATTCCCCTCCTTTGAAACAGAATACCACCCATTATACGCCAAACAGAGAAAAAGGGCAAGGATAGGGCGTGGTGTCAAAGGGGAGAATGGCCATCGACCCGTTGGAATACAATGCCTGGGAACAAACAGAAGGGAGCAATGGAACGGTGAAAGGCACCAATGGGAAGGGAAGAAGATGGGGGGCCAGCCTGTTGGGAGTTGTGCTGTGCGGGGCGCTGGCTCTGTGCCAGAATTCCGTGGCTGTGGCCCAGTCTGGGGACGGGATCTGCTATGTGGCACTGGGCGACAGTATTTCCAGTGGGTACGGGCTGGAGGAGGAAGCACAGCGGTTTACCCAGCAGGTGGCCTATGAGAATGGGTATACCCTCATCTCGCTGGCACAGAACGGGGAGACATCCCAAACACTGTTGCAGCGGTTGCAGGACCCGGAGGCCATGGAAGGGGTGGCGCAGGCGGATGTGCTCACCATGACCATCGGGGGCAATGATCTAATGCACGCCTTGTATGTATACTTGGTGGACCGATATCAAGCCAGCAATCCCGACGCATCCCCCACCGTGGATGAGATGCAAGAGGCATTGATGGGTGGGGACATGACCATGCTCACCTTTGCCCTGGGGGAGATCCAGGGGTTTTCTGCCTCAGAGCAGGAGCAGGAGGCGTTGAAGCAGTATTCTGACAACCTGACCCAGGTGTTGACCACCATTCAGATGGCAAATCCAGAGGCCTGTCTGGTGTTGATCAATCAGTATAATCCGTACAGCTATCTGCTGCGGGAATTTTCCAAATATCCTCCCTTGGCTCGTGCGGCGCAGGACGTTGAGCAGGCATTTGGAAGCGGGGTGACCGCCTTGAACGAGACGATTGCACGGGTGGGGGAACAGAAGGGGTGTTCGGTGGTGGATGTATACACAGCCTTTGAGGATGCCCAGGAAAACCCCTGCAACGTAGCTGTGTCAGCCTTTGCCAAGGTGAATCTGGACTTTCACCCCAATGCATATGGACACCGTTTGATTGCCCAAGCAGTCGCTGCTGCCACCAGTCAACAGCTCCAGAGCATGGATGGACAGGTTCAGAGTGTAAGCGGTGAGACCTCAAACATAACCCAGTCACCCCAAAAGCAAGAATACAGGCCGTGGGCCGTTCTGCTGTGTGGGGCAGGGGTGGTCGCTCTGGGTACCATTGCCTGGGGTAGGAGTACCCATAACAGAAAATGCTGAAGCTGCTCTGACACACAACTTTCACAGGAACTTTACAAGACATAGGTGGCCCTTGGTGCTTTCTGGGCTTATACTGGAGGCACGAGAGGAGTGGAAACACCATGTTGCCTTGCCAAAAGACCTGTCCAAACTATCAAGAGGGTTGCCACAAGACCTGTGCCAACTGGCTGCTGTTCCAGAGCCGGCAAAAGGAGCAGCGAGAGGCCAAAAAGGCCTACCTTCGGTACCATATGACCCGGTGCACCCAGGCCATCCATCAGATGGAGAGCCTTCAGGTGCGCCGACAGGCCTGGTAAGGCAGACAGCCTCCCGGCAGATAACGGATGATAAAAAGCCCCAGCCCTCCGGGATAGGCCGGAGGGCTGGGGCTTTATGTGATCCAAGGGGGGCTTGGGATCAACCAAGGGAAGGTTATGATTTGTGCTTTCGGCGGCCCAGCAGGTAGGCAGCCCCGGCCAGAGAGAGAGAACCGGCGACAGCCCAGGGAATGAGATTGTTTTCGTCTCCCGTCTGAGGCACTTGAGAGGGGGCCTGGCTGGGGGGAGGTGTCTGGGCGGCATCTGCTTTCACCAAGGCCTGCATGGCAGCGTTGAGCTGCTCCAGGGGCTGGGTCACCTGTGCCTGGGTGGCTGCAGCGTCTGCCTCGATCTGTTGGGCCTGGGCCAGAGCAGATGCAAAGGCCTTCCAACTGTCCTGGGTGTAGTCAGAGGATTGATAGCTTTGGGCCTGGTGGATGGCCTGAGACAGAGCCGATTTATCGGCCAGCTGGGCATAGGTGAATGTGTGCTGGGCGCCCTCTTTGGCAAAGGTGCCTGTGACCGAGGCCTGAGATACCAGTCGATAGCCGGAGATCTCCGGGGCGGTATAGGTGTAAGAGGTGCCCACAGTGCCCTCGTGGGTCTCATCGGCCCGGAGTGTTGCCCCGGTGTCGCTGACATACTTTAAGGTGACAGTGCCCAGGTTATCGATGCGCTGGAAGGTGCCTGCATCCGGGAGGGTGGAGCCCTTTTCGAAGCCTGCCACGTGGCCCAGGGCCTGATAGTTCTTCTGGAATTGGGCGAAGTCCACCATGGAGTTACTCTGGGTGTTCCAGGACTTGGTGGACAGGGAGCGCAGCTCGTCGGCAATGTCGGAGGTCACCACATCCTCACCTACCAGGGTAGGATTGTCGCACCAGATGGCCATGGACACGCCGCGGATGGAGGGGTGGTCATCGGCCAGGGTGTTGGACTGGAAGTTGCCAGGGGTCCAGTTTTCGAAAATGTTCTTGTCCTGGTTGAGCACGTCGAAGGAGTGCTGTTCCCGGCCGTCGGTGGGTTTATCGTTGCGCAGCACGTAGTAGAAGAAGCTGGCATTGACGTTGTAGATGTCGGTGTGGCCCTTGTCCACAAAGGTCTGGAGGTTGGCAATGGCATGGTTCCAGCCCATCTGGGACCAGAAGTCGATGCCGATGTACTTGTGCATGTCGATGATCTGGGGGGTCTCTCCGTATGCGCCGTTCTCGCCGTAGTACAGACCGTCATTCCACACCCGGGGCTTGAAGCCCTTGGAGGAGACATGCTCGGCCAGATCGTTGAGGTACTTGGCCAGAACGTCCTTCCACTGGGCGTTGGGACCGATGTTCTCCTTGGCATAGGCGTCCAGCACACTCTTGTAGTCGGTGGTGAAGGGAGCACGGTCAAACTCCATATACTCATCGCCGCCGATGTGGAAGTCGGTGCAGCCGGCAAACAGCTCCATGTACTCATCGTACAGGCTGTACATATAGGCCACAGCCTCGGGATTGGTCACATCCAGACCGGACTTGTAGTGCTCGCCCTTGTTGCTGATCTGACCGTATTCGGGGTGTGCCCGGAGAATCTGATCCACATGGCCCGGGCTGTCGATGGAGGGAATGACCTTGATGCCGTATTTCTGGGCCTCAGCCAGAATTTCCCGCACCTCGTCCTTGGTCAGATATTCGTCCGAGACAATGGAGGGGTCCGTCTCACACTCAATGCGGAAGCCCAGGTTTTCGGAGAAGTGAATCTGGATGGTGTTCATCTTCAAAAAGGACAGCTCCCGGATGGTCTGGATGAACCAGTCCTTGGAGAAATACTTGCGGCCGCAGTCCACAAAGAGACGGCGCTCGGCCACGTCAGGATAGTCCACGATGGTGCCATAGGGCAGACCGCCGTTGGTTACCATGTAGTTCTGGATGGTGCGCAGGGCGTACATCACGGCGTTTTCGCTGGCGGCCGTGATGACCACACCGCGGGCCCCAACGTCAATGCGGTAGGCCTCGGTGCTTGTGGAGTTGTCATAGAGGGAGCTGTCGGTGTCCAACTGAATGAGAACGTCCGCAGAAGTGACGTCCTCCTGGTTGGCGTACACCATGGAGAAGGGGGAGGAAGAGACGACCTGCTTTTCGGCAAACTCGGAGTTGACCAGCTTGACCACCTCAGCCAGGCGTTCATTCTCCAGGTTGGCCGGTTTGGCCAGCACCGCCAGGCGGGTACTCTGGGACATGACCCAAGTCTGCTGAGCGTCGTCCACGGTGTACTGTTGAACCATGGGGGTGACCAGCGAGGCCAAGTCCTTGCCGGACAACACCGTGGTGGAGGCCGAAGTGCCGTGGGTGGCATGAGCTTTGGGCAGACTGGCGGGAATGGCCAGGCTGAAGGTCAGTGCAGTGGCCAGGGCCAGGGCTGCCACACGCTTGTTTCGGGTTTTCATCGTTTCAAATCCTTTCCGGGATCAGATTCCACACGGCGCCAGAGCGGTGCGGGGAGAAAGGGCTCACATGGTGCGCTGTTTCTCGGTACCTGTCCATTGTAGACGGCGAATGAGCAAAATGCAATAAAAATATACAAAAATTTTAGATGAAACTATGTGGAATTAACCATATCATGGGAGGGGTGGGATGAATTGCAAAAAAGAAGCGGAAAATGGCAGCAGGTAGAAGGAATTTCTGTGTTACCATAGGAAATAATTTTAGGGGTGTCAAGCTGCGGAATTTTGTCAGTTTATCAAGGAAATGTGGGTGGACATTTCTGTAAAAAACATGGTATATTACTCAATTGGGTATTCACTCAATAGAATTCAGATGAAGAGGGAGAATTACTGCGTATGAGTAAAAACGAAAAAGAAAAACATGCTCAGGTAGACTCGGACTACTCGTTGGAGGCAGTTCCGGAGTCGGCACGCAAAGGCTTTTGGAACATGTTCTTCGTCATGCTGGGCTTTACGTTCTTTTCCGCCAGCATGAGCGTGGGTGCCAAGTTGGGCAACGGACTGGACTTGTCCGGATTTGCATGGGCCTGTCTCATCGGCGGACTGATCCTGTCCGCCTACTGTGGCATTCTGGCCTTCATTGGCTCTGAGACCGGACTGACCATGGATCTGCTGTGCCGGAGAACTTTCGGAGAGAAGGGCTCTTACCTGTCTTCCGCCATTCTGGGCTTTACCCAGATTGGTTGGTTCGGCGTAGGTGTGGCCATGTTTTCCATTCCTGCCGCTGAGCTGATGGGAGTCAACCAGTGGGCGCTGACCATCGTGGCGGGCTTGCTGATGACCGCCACCGCTGCCACCGGCATGAAGGCGCTGGAGATCGTCAGCTATATTTCTGTGCCCCTTATTGTGATTTTGGGCATGTACTCCATGATTACCTCCACGGCAGAGGGCGGCGGCCTCACCGCCATTTTTGCCCAGTCTGCGGGTGGCATCAGCCTGGTCACCGGCATCGGCTATGTCATCGGCTCCTTTATCTCCGGCGGTACCGCCACCCCCAACTTCATTCGTTTTGCCAAGAACAGTAAAATTGCGGTGTGGACCACCGTCATTGCCTTCTTCCTGGGCAACACCCTGATGTTCTGCTTTGGCGCTGTGGGTGGTGCCTTCACCGGGAAGGACGACATTTTCTACGTGATGATCGCCCAGGGCTTGGCCATTCCCGCTCTCATCGTGCTGGGCGCCAACATCTGGACCACCAACAACAACGCCCTGTACACCGGAGGCCTGGCCATCTCCAACGTCTCCCGGGTGCGCATGAAGTACACCACCTGGATTGCCGGCATTGTGGGTACCGCTCTGGCCATCTGGCTGTACTGGAATTTTACTGGCTGGCTGAATATTCTCAACTGCGCGCTGCCTCCCATCGGTGCCATTGTGATCCTGGACTTTTTGAAAAACCGCAAGAAGTTCAGCGCCAATGCCAAGACCGTGGAGGTCAACTGGTTCAACATCGCTGGCATCGTGGTGGGTGCTGTGGTGGCCAACGTGTTCCCCTGGGGCATTGCCGCACTCAACGCCATGATCGTGGCTGCCATCTGCTTCTTCCTGGGCGAGCTGCTGGGGAACAAGCACAACTAAAAAGAGAGGAAGGAAATCACCATGCTGTTTCAGAAGCTGCACCTGGCCAATGACCAGGAGACCGTAGACATCCGGGTGACGGATGGAACGTTTGAGTGCATTGCTCCTCATCTGGAGCCTTTGCCCGGGGAGGAAGTGGTGTCTGACTGCGCAGGCAAGATGGTGCTGCCTCCCTTTGTGGAGTCTCATGTGCACCTGGACACCTGCCTCACCGCAGGCCGTCCCCGCTGGAACCTCACGGGCACCCTCTTTGAGGGCATCCAGTGCTGGGAGGAGTACAAGCCCTCTCTGACCCACGAGGAGGTCAAGGCCCGGGTCAACCAGGCCATCCGCATGCAGGCAGGCAATGGCATCCAGTACGTGCGCACCCATGTGGACATCAACGACCCCAACCTCACCGCCCTGAAGGCCATTCTGGAGCTGCGGGAAGAGGTCAAGGATTACATGGACATCCAGATCGTGGCCTTCCCCCAGTACGGCATTCTCAGCTACCCCAACGGGGCCAAGCTGCTGGAGCAGGCCCTGGAGATGGGAGCGGACGCCGCCGGCGCCATTCCTCACTTTGAGTTCACCCGGGAGTATTCCGTGGAGTCTCTGAACATCTGCATGGAGCTGGCCGCCAAGTACAACAAGCTGGTGGACGTCCACTGTGATGAGATTGACGACGAGGCCTCCCGGGGTCTGGAAACTCTGGCCACCCGGGCCTACGAGATGGGCATGGGGGAGAAGGTCACTGCCTCCCACACCACCGCCATGCACAGCTATAACAACGCCTATGTCATCCGTCTGATGCGCCTGTTGAAACTGTCCGGCATCAACTTTGTGGCCAACCCCTGCGTCAACGTGCACCTGGGCGGCCGCACCGATACCTACCCCAAGCGCCGCAGCATGACCCGGGTCAAGGAGCTCACCGACGAGGGCATCAACGTCTCCTTTGGCTCCGACGACATCTTCGACCCCTGGAACCCCCTGGGCAACGCCAAGATGCGGGACCAGGTGTTCATGGGCCTGTACGCCGGCCACATGCTGGGCTATGAGGAGATCATCAACTCCTACCGCTTCGTCACCACCAACGCCGCCCGCACCCTCCACCTGGGAGATGCCTACGGCATCAAGGAGGGCAACGACGCCAACTTCATCATCCTGGATGCCAAGGACTGGTATGACGCGTTGAACTTCAACGCCAACGTCCTGCGCAACTACCGCAAGGGCAAGCTGATTGCCAGCACCGCTCCGCTGGATCAGAAGGTGTTTTTCTAATTTCACAACAGGAAGCCACGCTGGGAGAAATCCCAGCGTGGCTTTTTTCTATGGTTGGACTTGACAAGGGTTGTCTAATGGTTTAGACTCAAGATGAAGTGACTAACCCATTAGACAAGGAGGCCGCTATGGAAGTACCAAAGATTTTTGAAAGTGAATATCGCTTTTGTCTCATTTTGTGGGAGCACGAGCCGGTGACCACCACGGAGCTGGTGCGGCTGTGCCGGGAGAAGCTGGAGTGGAAGCGCACCACCACCTATACCGTGATCAAACGGCTGTGTGAGCGTGGGGTGCTGCGCAACGATGGGGGTGTCGTCACCGCTCTGGTCTCCAAAGACCAGGCCCAGGCCGCCGAACTGGACGAGTTGGTGGAAAAAAAGTTTGAGGGCTCCATTCCCGCCTTTGTGGCTGCCTTTGGCCGGCGGCAGAAGTTGTCCCAGGAGGATATCCAGCAGATGCAGCAGCTCATTGACCGATATCGGAAAGGAGAGGGCATGGATGAGTGATCTATGGCTGAAGGTGTTGCAGATGAGCCTATCCGCCAGCGGTATGGTGTTGGCGGTGGCAGTGGTGCGCCGGGTGGTGGATCGTGCGCCCAAGTGGATGTGGGTGTTGCTGTGGGGCCTGGTGGGGGTGCGTCTGGTGTGCCCCATTTCCCTCAAGAGCGTGTGGAGTATGGCACCCCGCACCGATTTGGTGCTGGAGCCGCTGATCCTCTCCGCTGCCTCCCAAGCCTCAGACGGCGCAACGGTCACAGGCCAAAGTGGAGCATCGGCCATCGCCAACGCCACACCCCTGACTGGCTGGAATTGGACGGCCCTGTTGGCGGTGATCTGGCTGCTGGGTGTGGTGGGCATGTGCGTCTATGTGTGTATCTCCCAGGGGCAGCTGCGTAGGAAGATAAAAACCGCCATTCCGGTGGAGAAACACCTGTATGAGAGTGAGAATCTGGACTATCCCTTTGTGCTGGGAGTGATTCGACCCCGCATCTACTTGCCAACCCACCTCAGCCAGCAGGAGCGAGCCAGTGTGGTGGCTCACGAGCGGGCTCATATCCGGCGAGGGGACCACTGGTGGAAGCCCTTGGGCTTTTTGGTGCTGGCGGTGCACTGGTTCAACCCCGTGGTGTGGCTGGGCTATGTGCTGTTCTGCCGGGATTTGGAGCTGGCTTGTGATGAAACCGTCATCCGTTCCATGGACCGGGAGGAGCGGGCGGACTACTCCCAAGCGCTGCTCACATACAGCGCAGGGACCAAGACGCGTGTGGTCACTCCCTTGGCCTTTGGCGAGGTGGGGGTGCAGCGGCGTATCCGGGAGATTTTGCTCCACCAGCGACCCACCGTGTGGGGAGTTGGGGCAGCGGTGTGCCTGGGTGTGGTGGTGGCGGTGTGCTTCTTCACCGACCCCGTGGATGCAGCGCAAAAGGCCCCGGTGGTGGAGGTGGTGACACCAGAGGAGGACGCTCCTCAGCAGCCGGATGAGGGGGAAGACTGGCTGGACTGGTATGCCCAAACCGCCCCGGGAAATACCGGCTCCCTGGAAGAGGACAAAACCGGCGATGCCAAAGTGGATTTGTTCAACCAGATGCTCAATACCATGGAGTTTTACAACCGCCTGGATTTGACCATGGAGACCTCCATGCTCAGTCAAACCACCACCACCGTGGAATACCACATCGACATCGATGCAGGCACGTCCTACCAGGCGACCTGGGAGAACGGAGAAATGTACACTGAGATGTACAGTCAAAATCACTCCAAAACCACAATAAATCTGAAACAGCGGGTTTACGATGTGGAATATGGGGGGTGCTACTCCAGGGAGGACGCCTATTATATCCCCTTGGACCAGCGCATCACGGAAGAGGAGGATGGTACACCCTGTTACCGCTACCGCCGGGATGCCACCAACTGCTCCCTCTCCGCCTACTGCGTAGACCCCCAGGAATTGGCGTATAGCTATCTGGCAGATATGGAGAAGTGGAACATCGTGGACGATGGGGCCGAGTATCTGGGTAGAACCTGTGTGAAGATTCAGGGCACTACATCAGATTATATTGCAGAGAAGCACAGCGCCGACCAGTTCACCATGCTGGTAGACAAAGAGACGGGCATCCTCCTGGACTTCCAGGCCACTCTGGACGGACGAGTGACCCGCTATATGACCGTGACGGAATTGGAACTGGAGGGTAGCAGCCCCATCAAGACCTTTGACTTGGAGGATTACAGCGGATTTTCGCCCAGGTACCAATGAGAAAGGAATGGAGGAGAACGATGATCATTCGAATTGGAGGAAGCGGGCATAGACGGGGAAAGTCATGGAATTTTTTGTTCACCCTTGGAATGTTTTTTGTGATCGGCGCGCTGTGGGGGTTCTGGAGTGGAACCGAAGCATACCAAGAGGAGTTGACCCAAGTGGATTGGCCCACCACACAGGCCACTGTGACTCAGGTAGATCGAATACGAGAGTTTTCAGCGACAAGACCTAGCTCGAGGTATTACTACGACATTACCTATGCATATTCTGTGGATGGGGATGTGTATACAGGGTTCTTGGAACATCAAAGCGCCCAGGCGTCGGTGGGAGATACGTTCCAAGTCAAGTACAATCCCCAGGCACCGGAACAGTCCACCGACATTCTGGAGCCCACGAAAGAGTACATTTTGGGTAATGGTATTCTGTGTATGGCGGGTATTACCCTTGTGGTGATGTCCGTCCGGAGAAAGAAACCAAGACCACAGGAGCCTTGACGCAAGGGAGAAAGACCTATATAATCCTACATATAGGGGGGATTGTATGGTCATTCACAGGCAAAAAGGAGACGGAAAACCGGATCCTGGTTTCTGGTTTGTACTAGGTTTGATCCTCTTTTTTAGCTCCCTCATATGGGTTGGAAACAACCATATGAAATACCAGCAACAGCTCTCTCAGGTGGATTGGCCGATGACCCAGGCGACGGTGTTCCAAGTGGACATACACAAGGAGCGGAGCGGACGCAATCATACGGAGGACTGCTATGACGTCCAGTACCGCTATGAGGTGGACGGGCAGACGTATACCGGGGCGGCTTGGCATCAACGAGATGAAGTGCGTGTGGGAGATGTGTTTCCGGTGAAGTATAATCCGGAGCACCCCAACCAGTCCAATCACATTCTGGAACCGTCTCAGAGACTGTTGAATGCAAGCCTGCTGTTTTGTGGTGTGAGTGCGGTGATCTTGGTCACCTCTTTGGCTCGGATGTTATATTTGCGTTGGACTCAGCGAAAGAATGAAGCATAAAATTTCCCCGGGAACTGAAACGTTCCCGGGGGAAATTTTTGCTTTAGGGCAAGAACGCCCAATCTTCCGGAGGAAAGGTCTGGGCAGGGATAGAGGCATCTGGATCATAGACCAAGGTGTCGCCCACTTTGCGGAACACATAGGCGTTGCGGCCCTCGTTGGTGTAGAGAATGACCCCGTCGTCCGTCTGCTCGTAGAGTCCAATGGTGGCGGAACTGGAGAGCAGGGAGGAGGACCACCAGTAGGTGCCGTTGCTGCTCAGGCTCAGATAGGGGGAGTCCAGGCCGGCAGGAACGTCGTTGGCTACCAAGGTGCCGGGGGTGTCCGTCCCCACATAGGTGCCCGCTGGGACGCTGCTTTCACCGCCATAGAACAGGTGGATGATATCCTCTCCGGTCCCACGATACCCGCTGTCTTCATTTGCGTAGAAGGGCTGCACTTGCAGGTGGATGTACCACCCGTCAATGTCACCTGCACCTTGGGGGGTGTAGGTGATGGTGTGGTCCCAGTCGTTCGGGGTTCCGGTTTCTGCCAGCGTCACGGAATACAAATCAGCATCTGGGGAGAGGCGGCGGATTTCCTCCTGGGGCAGATATTTTAGTGCATCCAGATAAGACCGCAAGCTGAATACGGTGTTCTGCCAAGGCCACGAGGTGGGTGCGGTGACAGAATAGGTTTCTTCTTCCGCCGACATCTTCAACTGGGCGCGGTACGTCCGTTGTTTTTGAACATAGAAGAACGATACTTCTCCGGATTTCCGAATTTCAAAGTTGGAGGTGAGGTATACAATTTGATTTCCGTTGATGCACAGAGGTGTGCCGTCCTTCAATCCCTCCATGGCTGTAATTTCATCTATGATCCATTGGGGGTTCAGGTCAGATACCCGGCTTCCATCCATGGGAAAGCTACGGTTGGGGATGGGATTGGTGAGAAATGCCACCCCCACCAGGACACACACCAGCACAGAAGCCATCACCGCCACCTGGGTGGGACGCTGATAGCGCAGCACCGCCTTGACCCGCTGCTTCACGCCTACCTCCCCGAAGCACAAGGGGCCGGCGCTCCAGGCGGTACGGCCTACGCTGCACAGGAGCAGAGCCTGGGAGTAGTCCGCCCGGGCCTGGTTGCCCAAGTCCTTCACCACTGCCTCATCACAGGCCAGTTCCATGTCTCGGCAGAGCATTCCATAGGCCACCCAGACCAGAGGATTGAACCAGTGGACGCACAAAAGAACAAATCCCAGGGCCTTCCACCAGTGATCCCGACGCTTCAGATGGGCCCGTTCGTGGGCTACCACATGGGTCAAGGTATCCGGGTTCATGGAGTGAGGCAGATAGATGTTGGGGTGGAACAGACCCAGGACAAAGGGGACGTGGGCCGCAGGACTCTGAAAAATATGTTCCTCCAGCTCCACGGCGGTGGACAGCTGACGGCGCAGGCGCAGATACCCCAGAGCGGCGTATCCCAGCCCCACCGCTACCCCCAGCACCCACAGCACAGCCAGCGTGGGAAGCCAGATCTCCAATCGATTTGGTGTGGCATCCGGGGTGGGGGCTGCGGCCTGGGACAAAACGGGGTTGATGGTCTGGTTCAGAGTGGGAAACCCCGTGTGGACCGTGGGGGTGGAATCGGTCAAAAGGGTGGGGGAAACGGTCTGAGCACTGGGGACCAGGCTCCAGACGCTCTCCAAAGAGATGGGACACACCAGGCGCACCCCCACCAGCCCCCACAGCAACACCGACACCCATTTGGGACTGCTCCGCAGTATCAGACGCAGTACAAACACCGCGAGGATTAGCCAGCTGGCGGAAATGCTCAGGTTTACCACGTGTAGGAATAGCTCAGTCATGGCGCATTCCCCTTTCTGAATTGATCGATCATGGCCTGAATCTGGTCGATTTCTTGTTGGGTCATGTGCTGATGCCGGGTAAAGGCGGCCACAAAAGCGGGAAGAGATCCTTCGAATTTCTTTTCCACCAACTCATCAATTTCGGCAGCCTGTACTTGATCCTTGGACACCAGGGAGGTGACCACAGTGTGGTCGTTTTGAATCACACCCCGCTGGGTCAGACGTTTGATGACGGTGTAGGTGGTGGAGTTCTTCCACCCAAGCTGCTGTTTGCATAAGGCCACCAATTCGCCGCTTTTGATGGGCTCATGTTCCCAGAGAATCAGGCAGAATCGATATTCGCTTTCAAAAATTTTGGGCGTCTCCATGCAATCACCTCCTAATCGAATGGATTAGACTAACTCGTATCTTTAATCTAACCCATTCGACTGAAGGAGTCAATAGGAATCGCAAATTTTTTCGGATGTAGAACATAGGGATTGCATCTCCTGCCCCGGTATGAGAGAATAGCCATACAAACCGGGAGAGGCCGGAGAGAGAGGAGTGCATGGCACATGGAAGAGAATATGCAGATGCGCACAGCCGCGGCCAAGGCCTGTTTCAGCCGTTTGGGTGGGGCCTTGGTGCTCATTGCAGCGTTGACAGCGGGAGTACAGGTCCTATTGAGCTTCCTTGCTGGTGTGGTTTTGGAGATTCTGAAGGTGGATGTGAACAGCGTCCCATGGCTGATGTGGGTGCTGCTCTTTGTCCCCATCTATGTGGTTGGGTTTCCTGTGGGACTGAAGGTGATCAAGCACATGCCCGTGGACCAGAAAGAGCAGGTGCGCCTGCGTCCGGGGGAATTTTTTGCCATATTGTTGATGTGCTTTCCTGTGATGTATGTGGGAAACGTGGTGGGCAATGTCCTGTCTGCGCTTTTGTCCGGGGGAGCTGCGGAGAATGGCTTGGTCACGTTGGCCACGGATAGCAGCTTACTGAAGGTGTTGGTCATGGTGGTGCTGGCTCCTTTGATGGAGGAATATGTGTTCCGCAAGCAGCTCATGGACCGCTGTGTCCGATACGGAGAAAAGACTGCTGTGGTGTTTTCTGCCATTACGTTTGGCCTATTCCACATGAATCTGTTCCAATTTTTCTACGCCTTTGGTCTGGGCCTGATCTTTGCCTATGTCTACCTGAAAACCCGCCGCCTGCGGTACAGCGTGGCCATGCATATGGTGGTCAACTTTATGGGCTCGGTGGCAGGCCCCTGGGTGGTGTCCCAGCTGGATTTTGAGGCCCTGGCTAATTTGTCTACGCAGACGTTGGACGAGGCCACGTTGATGGCGATTCTGCCGGGGCTGCTGTTGTACCTGGGGTATACGTTCTTGCAGCTGATACTGGTGATTGTGGGACTGATTTTGATCCTTTTACGGAGAAAAGACGTGCAATTTGCCCCTGCTGCTGAGGAACTGCCTCGGGAGGAGCGAACTCGGGTTGTATATGGGAATGCAGGGGTGGTGGTGTTCGTGGTTTTTTGCGCCATCTCCATCGTTTTCAGCCTATTGCCTGTGTGAGGCTTTTCGCGTTGTGGCAACGTGAAACCCAAAGCATGGCTCATATTTCTGTGTCATGTGGTATCTTAATTTGTCAAAGACCCCCTGTTTTCAACACATGAAAACAGGGGGTCTTTGACAAACTGAGGTTCGGATCAGACCGGTACCGCCACCCGTCAACGGGGGACGGTGGTACATGGTCGGTGCGGTTTATTTCTTTTCCAGCTGGTGGGAGAGAATGTGGAATCCATCCGATGTCTCTTCCAACACCAGTACGGAGTGGGAGCCATTTTCCACCAGAGTCACCCGGTTGCCGTTGCGGGTGCCAGAGTCACAGGAGAAGGTGCCAGCCGCAAAGTCGCTGGTGAAGTTATACCAGGCATCGTATTCCTCCAGATAGATGAGGTCGTCGCTCTCCACAACGGTGAGATCCCGGGTGGTAATGCCCGCGTATTGCTCCAGCACCTGGTCCACGGTCTCCCGGGTGTAGCGGTGGATGGGCTGGGGAATGAAGGTTGCTGAACCAAAGGGCCACAGGGGGTGCGCCTGCAAGGCTCGGAGTTCTTCGTTGGTTTCTTGCTGGGTGATGTCGCCCTCTGCTACAACACCATCATCGGGGAAATACCGCAGGAACTGCTCCAAATCCAGATCCTCCGGCCGATCATAGTAGCTTGTGAAGAAGCTGCACAGGGGGTTGGAAACTTGCGTGCCATCGGAGCTGTATTGAATGGGGTTGAACAGTTGGTCATATCGGTCCAATTCTTCTTGGGTCAAAGCTTGGGGGGTGTTTTCGTTGGGAGCTGGATCCGGTGTGGTGGTGGGAGCGGGCCCCGTGAAGGTGCAGCCCGCGGCCACGGCAGCTACCAACATCACCGCTGCCAGAGTAAGTGCTGCGGTTTTGGGGCGTTTGGTCAGCAGAAGAATGCGCTCTTTGATGTCCCGGCCCCGTCCGGTCATGCTGGTGGCCGTGAGCAACAGGTTGCCGCGGCCCTGGCAGGTGACGGCCAGTAGCGTGCGGCCGTAGGCGGCCCGTTCGCCCTCCCCCAGCTGAGCCACCGTGGCCTCGTCACAGCACAGTTCTCCGTCCCGGCTGGATACCACGGCGGCCAGCCATACCAGGGGATTGTACCAGTGCAGAGCCAGACACACGCTGCGTAGGGCAGACCACAAGTAATCCCGATGACGGTAGTGCGTGAGTTCGTGGGTCAGGGTGTGGCGCAGCAGAGTCTCGTCTGAGGCCGTCAACGGCGTCACATAGATGCAGGGACGCACCAGGCCAAACAGACAGGGAGTGGGAATGGCTTGGCTGACATACACGGGGAGGGGGCAGTCTTCCACAGCCAGGGCACGACGACTACGGCGGAGGAGGCGGGCAAAGTGTAGATTGACCCCCGCCAGCCACAGGGCTACCGCCACCGCACCTACGCCCCATACCAGCAACAGCACGTGGTTCAGGTGTACCAGAGTGCCGCTTTTCTCCATTTCCTCCGGCCCTTGCTGGAGGTTTTCCTCATATAGTTCCTGCTGTTGCTCCGAGGGGAGGGCGGGGTCTGGCTCCGCCACGGCGAGATCTGGACCATCGCCCACAAAGGTCACCACCTGGGTGAGCGGGGGTGTCTCCACGGCGTTAAGCACGCTCACCGGCGTGTGGCCCAAGCTGATGGGAAGGAGCAGCCGCACCAGCACCAAAGCCCACAGGCCATACTGGAGCCGCAGGCTGATCCTGCCCTTCAGACATTGGCGTAACAGCAGAACCACGACAATGAGAACGCTGGATGTCAAAGCCCATTCAGTCATTGCGCTCCGCCTCCAATCCTTTCAGGAGCTCATAGAGCTCGTCCTGTTCCTGGCGGGATAGAGCCTGCTTTTTGGTAAGGGCGCTGACCATCAGGCTCAAACTCCCATGATAGACACGGCTGAGAAAGTCCTCGGTTTCTTGCAGAGCGGCGTCCTCGCGGCCCAGCAGGGGAGAAAAGACCTTGGGTCCTTTCTCCTCTGTCATGCTCTGCACCGCACCTTTGGTTTCCAGGCGGCCCAGCAAGGTGAGGGTGGTGCTCCGGCTCCAGCCACACCGCTGCTGCATGCGCTGGGTCACCTCTCGCCCCGTGAGGGGGTGTTCCTCCCACAGGCACTCCATCACCGACCATTCTGCCTGGGTAAAGCTGATGCTGTGGTCCATGTGATACCCTCCTTTCTGTTGTTTATCTTTGTAAACAAAGTATACCACGTGTGTCTACAGGTGTCAACAAGCAAAGGAGAATGGGACAATAAAAAGTCGGGCCGCATTAAGCGGCCCGACCGTTGTTTCGATGGGGCTGTTTCTGTACCTGTTTCCTTATTTGTGGTTGCTTTGGGACAGGTGTTCGGCAAGTGTGCAGATGTTGGCCCGGGCGGAACCATCCAGCATGGCGTGTTGACGAGCTACCATGGTGTCGCATTGGGCCTGATCGAAGAGAAGGTCCATGGCCATCGCCATGAGCTGGTGGGGATCGTGGCACGCTTGGCTCATGCCATGGGCATGAAAGTACTGGGCGTTGCAGGTTTCACAGCCTGGAATCGCAGCTGCGTGTAACAGAGGAATACCACACACGGCGGCCTCGGTGGAGGAGAGCCCTCCGGGCTTTGTGACAAACAGATCGGAGGCCCGCATATAATCTGCCATGTTCTCGGTATATCCTACGACGATGGTGTGTTTGGGGTGCTTGTCCGTGAGGGTGCGATATAGCTCTCGGTTGTTGCCGCAGACAACCACCAGAGACACGTCCTCACAGGAGGAGACACCGGTAATCAGTGCATCAATGGTCTCTCGGATGGTTCCACCGCCCATACTTCCCCCTGCGGTAAGGATATACTTTTTGTTCAGGTCCAGACCCAGCCGTCTGCGAGCCTCCTCTTTGCTCTGAGGATTGGCAAAGATGGGATTGGTTGGAATGCCAAAGGGGTGGAGTTTCGTTTCGGGAATGCCTCGGCTCGTATATTCAGAGGCCAGGTCCTGAGCAGGGATGACATAGGCATCGCATTTGGTCTCTTCGGTGAAAGGAATGCAGACATAATCGGTGGATACGAAGATGGTTTTGGGGATCTGGAGGTCTCTGTTTTTCATATTGGTGAGAATCTCCGCCGGATACAAGTGGGTGGTCAGGATCACGTCATAATGGTGGCTGGACAGGTACTTTTTCATAAATGGAACCATGCGATGGTTAATATGATATACCGGAGATCGGCAGGGAAGTTTCCGGTAGAGCTCACCGGCCGTGTAAACAGCGCCAAACAGTTGAGGAGCATTCTGCACCATGGAGATATAGGCGCCATCGATGGTGCGGGTGAGTCTCTGGCTGCGTAGGGTATAGGGATTGAGCATGACGGCGTGATGGCCCCTCATTTGAAGCTCTTCCAACAGAGCTTTTGCTGCGGAGTTGTGTCCACCGCCGGTGCCACAAGAGAGAATCAGCGCGTCCATAGGCATTTCACCTTAATTTGTTCTCGCTGCTCTTTGCTCATATGCAGACTCAGGATCACTACCGCAGAGATGAGCAAAAAGCCCATCCAGATGGCAGGGAGTTTCACAAGAAAAATCATGTTGACCAATGCACAGACGTAGGATACAAGGGTGCGGTAAAAGTGCGGCGTGATCTGGAGTACCACAGAGAACAGAATGAAATACATGGCCAATGTGGCCACCGGCTGACAGAGGGGAAGCAAGCCCAGCAGGCACCCGAAGGTAACGGCAATACCCTTGCCCCCTTGAAAGCGATGGAAGACGGGGAAGGCGTGCCCAATCACGGGGGCGGCTAGCACCAGTGCACAGGCGCAGGGGTCGGGCGTAGGTTCTGACAGGAAGGAGAACACGGGGATCAATCCTTTGAGCAGATCACAGATCAGGGTAAGTGCGCCGCACCAAAAGCCCCCGTTCTGAAAGGCATTTGCAGTTCCTGGGTTGTGGTCCTTGCTCTGCTCTGTGGGGTTTGGTTTGTGGAACAGCCTGGAGAATACCTGGGCATACAACACGCTTCCTGAGAGGTATCCCAACAAGGCATAGAGGATGGTTCTCAAAACAGTCATCCCTTTCAGACAAAGAATGTGTCATGGTCAAGGGCCATGGCCTGCACTTGGCGACCTTGAGCCAGGTGCCAATTCATGAAAAGACATTCTATAACGGTGTGGGGCATTTGTCAAACAGTCAAACATTGATGCAATGGCTGTGAGACCAGAAACAGGCCTGGTGGCATGGAAAGAAAAACCCTGGAAACCATGAGGGTTCCAGGGTTTTGAGAGGATAGAGCCAAAAATCAGCGCTTGCTGAACTGGGGAGCGCGACGGGCAGCCTTGAGGCCGTACTTCTTCGACTTGCAGAGCCGAAAACCCTTGATATACCGGGCTTTTAGAGGATTGCCGCATTGGTTTAACCCATAATTTAACCCATGTTTTCGGGGGGTGCAACGAGTGGTCTTGAACTGAAAGCACCATTAACCACAGACAGTAGTTGCTCTGGCTTATTGTATTTTACCTTTGCATAGATGTCCATGGTGATTTGGCTGTTCTCATGTCCTGCCAAATACTGAACTGTTTTCGGGTCAACAGACGCATGAATCAGATTTGTAATGTAGGTATGGCGGAGCTGATGGGGTGTCACCTGGAAGTCCAGGCTATACACTACATTTCCGTTGTGAGCAGCTTTCTCACCTAAGACGGGGGTCACAGTTTTAGTGATCTTCTGCCCATTGATATACCGCACATAGGTCCTTTCTTTTGTAGAGCGAGTTACGATGTATTGCCAGACGCGTTTGAACTGTGTGTAGGAAAGTGGGCCGCCATCTCGGTTTGCAACTACAAAATCGGACTTGGAGTTTTTCTTGGCTTCCCGTAGGCATTTTACAAGCTGATCCGGTAAGGGAACATCTCGCCTTGCAGCAGGTGTTTTCAACTCCGTTGAAATTACCGGCCTGTTATGCTCGGAATGCCACGCCCTTCTTACAGACAAATATGGAGCTTGGGCATCCAAATGTACGCAGTCCCACTGTAATCCGAGAATTTCTTCACGCCGTAGCCCAGCATACAAACCGATCATAACAAACACATACGGAGGAAGCCCTTTGATGGCAGACAATAATCTTTTTGCCTGTTCATCCGTCAAAGCTTCTCGCTCTTTTTTGGGTTTTCCGCCCTTCCATGAGATTCCCAGACAAGGTGAATGGGAAATCACATTGCTTTCAACCGCAGAATCGAAAATACATTTATAAAGCATATTTACCGATTTATAGACAGAGCTGGATTTTTCCGCGACTGGAACCAATGCCAGCTTTATATCATCAGCTGTTACATCGGCCATATACTTATCTCCCAAAGGCTTTACGATATAGTTCTTAACCTTTGAAGTATAATCCACCAATGTTGTGGACCGGATTCTTCCAGACTGAATAACCAGCCATTTTTCGCAATACTCGGCTACTGTCGGTGTACTTCTGCGGAAAATCGCTTCTTCGATCTGCCTTTTTGCTTCTTCAACTTTTTCAAAGAGTTCTTCGGCAGTCTTAGCATAAAGAGCCACTCTTTTACCGTCTGCATCTTCGATTCTCGTTCTGTAATATTCAATGCCGTTAAGCATGACTGTACCATATTGAGGAATTGCTTTTTTTCTTCTTGCCAATTCCGTCACCTCCTAAGAATGTTCTCCAGCGCTGTACCTTTGTTTTATCAGACATCTTGGATTCCAGCAAGGATACGGAATCGTTTATGCTTTGGCACTTCGTGGTTTACGATATGTAGCATTCTTTTCCACAGGCTTTGCGCGATGGGTGCATTTTGCGATATACTCCTGAAGGCCCGCATCTGTAAAGTACACGCAGCCGTTTTGCACATACTGAACATAGGAAATCAGGCCGCTGTTTCGCGCCGCATCCAGAGTTGCAATGCTGATACCCAGGATTTTGGCCGCCTCTTTTCGAGAAATCAATTTTTCCATGAGTGTTCCCCCTTTCTGTCAAGGATGTGGTTGTAGCTTTCAAAATCACATGAATGCGCTGGCAACCGAAGTTGCCAGCGCATGGTATCTGACTTTGAAAAATTTAGTCGCCACATTTGCCACGCACCCCTGACGATGGGAACATTCCTGGTCTCCGCTGGCGCGGCTGTCATAACTCCGCAGCGTCGTTTTTCTCGTGCGCCGCAGGGTTCCCCCCAAGTCTTTAGGAGGCCGTGAAGAAGTATCTTTAAGCCCCCATGCAGTCATCGCGCCCCAAAGTGCCAACTCCAGGTTTCAGGCTTGCGTTGATCGCTCCGAACAGCTTGTCCATCACCTCCTTAGCTGTCCATCTTCGCGCCGCGCCTGATTCGCTCGTACATGGGTTATGTACCAGAAATGCCGTCTATGCGGTTGTCAAGTTGCCATGAGCATGGTTCAAAAACCTTGCTTCTGACAACCCTGACCAATTCCGGTAGACTGTTCCCCCTGCCTTAAAACTTTTTCAAAATTTTTGAAAGTCGTTTCAGTCCGTACTTGATACTTTCACTGACCCTACTCTTGCTCACTCCCTCGGCACGAGCTATCTCCGTAACACTCATTCCCAGGTAGTATCGAGCATAGATACGCTTTGCCTGCAATTCCGGCAAATCCATAACAGCAGAATACAGTTGTTCCCTTTGCTGCTTTTCCTCAAAAATCACCTCCGGCGTTAAAGGTTTCAGCAAAGCATCATGTTCAATTCCATCGCCTCGATCCAAGGAGTAGTGAGCCTTATACCGATACTTCTGTCGGTCATAGGCTGCTTCTGCGCGCTTGGCATCTTGAAATATTCCTTGGATTTCATCGCTTACCTCTACAAATACATCTTCCTTATATATATCAGGATACAGCTCCTTCAAATTGATTGCTTTCATTATGTACCTCCATTCGATTCACGGGCAGTTGGCGAGTGAATCGAATGGGGGTGGTGAACGACACCGTGGAATGATCCGGGAACAATATTGAGCCGACCTTCTCTGCAAAAACAGAAAAGCGCCCGTGTGACACAATGACACACGGGCGCAAATATCGTTTTTATTCTCTACATTCCAACATTTTTCGCAACCAATGGAACACCATATAGGAGGAATTAGCTGGCTTTTTTTAATGCTTGAATTTGTTTTTCAATTATTTTACGCATAAAGTCTCCGGTATCGTTACAACATTTCCTTTTTGCCTCCTAAACGCCAAAATATCTTTGACAACGCCATTTTATCACAGGATTTTTGAAACATTTGTCGCATTTAGTGTTATTCTCTGCAACTATCCTCCATTTTGCGGGAGAACGCTTCCGGTTCGGGTAACTATTATTTCCTGCGGGAAAAGAGGCAAGCAATGCCTGTGTTAATACACACAGGCTCCACAGCACCGGAACGGTCATACCGTTTCTGGTGCTGTTTGCTTGTTGAGGGCAAGCCCCCAAGCCCCCATGAACGCAGAACTATGTTCTGCGGCTGCGCGTTCTGCGAACGCTGAATTTATCCAGTTCTCTTGCAGAAAACTTCAAAAATTTTCATCAATATCCTTGACAGCTCTACGCTGCCGATTGTATATTAAGAGGTTTCTTGCTATAATGATAATGGTTTGTCATTGTCCGAAAAGGGCAAGACAACTTCCCATTTTTCGAGCGATACGGCGATGGAAATGCCGTTTAATTTTGGCGGGGATTAATGCAATACAAAGCCGTCAATCCCTACCATTTTAGAGTTGCAAGAATAGCAGTCTCTAATGCCCAACAACTATAAGGAGGTCCAGGTATGAACCTTTTATACTCAAACATTCTTCCTTTGGGAACCGAAGAAGGTCAGGAAACGGTTTCCAATCAGCTCAAAGAAGAAATCGCCAATTCAGATGCCATTGAAATCGCAGTGGGCTATGTTTCTAAGGCATCGCTGGAAGAAATTGATCGCATTGTAACTGAACAGCAAATTCATCATGTCATTCTGACAATCGGAATGTACTTTGTTGAGGGAATGCCGGAAGCAATGTATCATACCGCAGTTGCCATTAACCAAAAGTGGGTAGCTGCTGGCATTGGTGAAATCCGTATGGTTCGAGCATTCAAGTACCACGGAAAACTTTATGCTTTTTATAGGGACCAGCAAGTGAGATCTGCTATTGTTGGTTCTGCTAACCTGGGGGTTATCAAACAAGAGGCCACCAACCTCCGTCAGTATGAAGTATCCGCCGTTACTGTTGAGCAGTCGGAATGCGACGAAATTGCCACGCTTATTCGCAAGCTGGCCAGCCCTGCTTGTTCTGCCCGAATTGACGAAATTACAGGCATGACCCTTATCCGAGAGGTCAATGTTTCTTTGACTGGCGTCGATACTGTAGATCAGCTTCCGCAGACACAGGTGGAGCTGTTTGAAAAACACAAAACGGATATTTCTTTTATCCTGCCAATCAAAGTTCCGGCCTACGCCGAGCGTCACATGGATGATGGAAAACATTACACAAAATCTAATCTGAATGTAAGCTATGCTGCTCCCCGAAGTGCCAGAAAATCCCGTGACTGGTACGAAACCCAATTTACTGTCAGCAAAAAAATCACTCTGCTTCCAGGGTATCCCGAAAAGAATGTTGCATTTTATGTCATTACCGATGACGGCTACACTTTTAAGGCCCATACAACCAGCGACGGCAATAAGCAGTTTAGTGCGGTAGGCGATGAACTGATTTTGGGGCGTTGGATCAAGGGCCGATTGGCCGCTGCCGGTTTGGTGACACCAGTAAATGATACACAGCTTGATGTTGATCGCACCGGCATGATTACAAAAGAAATGCTGGCCGCATACGGCTGTAACACTCTGGTGCTGACCAAGACCAATCAAAAAATGGAAGATGAAGAAGGCAATATGCTGGATGTATGGATTCTTTCATTTGAGGCAGCTTCACAGGACGAGGGGGATGAAGCGTAATGCAGTATTTGAAAACCTATTTGAAAACCATTACTGATCGTGGCAATCCCAAGCTGGCAGAATCAATCTCTAAAACTGCTGAAGCTGTCGGCTCACAGCACCTTAAGAACTTTTCATTTTGTAGCCACGAAATCGGTCTTTTGTTTGGCAATGTCCAGTCAGGAAAAACCGGGCAGATGTTTGGAATTATGTGCAAGGCGGCTGATCTTGGTTTCCCTGCATTTGTTCTTCTAACCACAGATAATGTGGTCTTACAGCAGCAAACGCTGGATCGTGTCAAAGCCGACCTGACGGGCTTTTGTGTGTGCGGCGAAAATGATTCTGGACTGTTTATTCAGAACAGCCTTATGGAGCCTGCCATCATTGTACTCAAAAAGAATTACCGTGTTCTCAGGCTCTGGGCAAATGTCTTTGCTTCCACCGGATTTATGAAGGGTAATCCCTTGTTTATCATTGATGATGAGGCAGACGCTGCCTCTCTGAATACGCTTGTCAATAAGGGACGGCAGTCCTCCATCAACAAGTATTTGGATTCCATCAAAAATGGAGCGTCCAGCAGTATTTATCTCCAAGTCACAGGAACGCCGCAGGCAATTTTCCTTCAGACTATGGCTTCGGGCTGGCATCCATATTTCACCCATTACTTTGAACCAGGTGACGGATACCTGGGCGGGGATTTCTTCTTCCCCAAAAACAAAACGGCGGACTGCATCGCATTTCTTGAAAAGACCACCCGGCCTGAGCGCAGCGTAGCAATCCACCATCTCGCTGTGTCCGGACAAATTCTTGCTTCCGGCGGGAAAGTCTGTAACTGCTTGATTCATCCAAGTGTCAGACAGGCCGTTCATGGACGATACGAAAAAGCCATGCAGGGGGAGCTTTCCTGGTGTCTGAATCATATCGACGATGAGTTTCGGACGGAACTGCATAACGCTTATGACGAGCTTCACCCGGAGAAATCGTCGAAAGCCGACTTTGAAGCCATTTTCGCAGCTGCAAAGAATCTATTGGAAAGTCATGCCGTCAAGGTTCTGGTAATGAATGGGAAGCATGATGTAGACAGCTCGGAATATTCTTCCGGTTCAAATATTGTGATCGGCGGCAATACCCTGGGGCGCGGAGTTACATTTCCCGCTTTGCATACGATCTATTACACCCGCACCAGCAAAAAGCCGCAGGCGGATACCATGTGGCAGCACAGCCGAATGTTTGGCTATGACCGAGATCCCGGCATGATGAAAGTTTATATTGATGAGCCGCTTTACAAACTGTTCTCCGATATAAACGCAACCAATAATTCTATTATTGCTCAGGTTGAGAGAGGCACCGAAAACATTAAGATTTACTATCCAGACGGCCTCAATCCCACTCGCGGAGCTGTGCTTGACAACAAAAAAGTCTTTACGATTTCTGGCGGGACAAATTACTATCCGTTCAACCCTGGCAACAACACCATTGAGGACCTGGACAAACTCTTGGCTTCCTTTGATGAGAAAGAGCCGTCTTATCAAGTAAGCCTGCGGTTGATGAAGGAAATATTCAGCCGAATAACCTCTGATGATGACTTTGATGTATCCAGCTTTGTTTCCGTTCTTGATACGATGCTTGCTGATAAACCCTCTGCTCAAGGCATTTTGATTGTCCGTAGAAATAGAGATGTCGCAAAAGGAACCGGCGCACTGCTGTCCCCTAACGATTGGAGCCTTGGCGGTTCTTTTACAGACCGTGTTGTGCTGACCATGTATAAAGTAACCGGACGCAAGGGCTGGGACGGGAAAGAGCTTTGGATTCCTAACATAAAGCTCCCCAGCAACATTGTCTATTACGATGTAAAGGATTCTGACGAAGAATCCTTTGATTAAGTGTGCAATCATGGATGATTTAACCCCGGAACAACGCCGGAAGAATATGCAGGCAATCAAGAGCAAGGACACAAGCATTGAACTGCGTCTGAGGAAAGCACTCTGGCAATCAGGTATTCGGTATCGGAAAAACTATAAGAAACTGCCAGGAAAGCCAGACATAGCAATTACCAAATACCAGATCGCTGTTTTCTGCGATTCAGATTTTTGGCATGGCTACGATTGGGAAATTCGTAATCAGCGCATTAAGTCCAACCGCGAATATTGGGTTCCCAAAATTGAGCGAAACATGGAAAGAGATAAGGCCGTCACACACCAGCTCCAGGAAGCTGGATGGACTGTCCTCCGTTTTTGGGAATGGCAAATCAAAAAGCACCTCGATGAATGTGTAGAGGCTGTAAAACAAGCTATTGCATCTGCCGAAAGGAAGGAGGGAGCTGGCATATCACAGAATGGTGATGATATGCCGCATGATGTATGTTAGATGTAAAAAATATCCGGCTCTCTCAGGACGAATTGGCGCGGTGCATAGAGTTTTCTCAAAGAAGTGCGCCGAATCAACAGGCTATTGAGTTCGGCCAGCGCAGTACCAAAGCACGAAGCACTCGTGAAATTGCGAGAGACAACTTAATCGGGAAGATCGCAGAAGTGGCATTCAGCAAAATGATGAAGGAAAACTATGGAATTGATGTGCCGCTGGATTTCAACTATTATCCGCGCGGACAATGGGACAACCAAGATGCCGTTATCAATGGATGGCGAATTGATGTAAAGGGAACCCGAAAAGGCGGGCACTGGATGCTGATTGAATGGAACAAACTGAATTTCCGACAGCGGGACAACAACCTATCACATCTTTATGCGATGTTTTCCGTGGATTGGGACCGAGCCACAGATCGCCCCACGGGGCGCGTCAGCTATGAGGGAGCTGTATCGCTAAAAAAACTTCGAGCAGGCTGTCAGATAACCCATGTGTTACGAAAGGGCGATATGCTTCCTGGCACACACACTGTTCTTCAGGCAGATAACTATGGCATCCAATTTCGTGATTTATACAAGCATTTGAACCATCTTGTGGCATACCTCACCGAGCAGGAGCCGCCGAAGTCACTTACAGATAATTTCCATAATCCTTATACCGGGCAGACCACCGCACAAATTCTCGCGGCATCACAACCGGAGAAGATCAAAGTGGCGGCCAAGAGTGAAAACCTGTCTGGTGGTCAAGAAACCAGTGTAATCTCTGCGATTGCAGCCTGGTTCAAAACGCTGCTGGGGAAATAACAAAAGACGATCTTACATTACCGTCGTAAGTTCTATTGAAAGGAGGGCCTTTACAGCATGATTACTACTGATATAGCGAAATCTGTACTGTTTGACCCCCTGGAAATGGATGTTAATGAACTTTATATCATATCAGGATATGCTACCCCAACTATGCTGTCCTGGTACATAAAAAACCTATACCATAAAACCCACTCGCCAATAAAAATCTCATTGATGGTAGGCATGGTCCCATTTGACGGCATCAGCGTCAGCGTACATGAAGGTTTTGTCCAGCTGATCCGTGATGATAAACCGCAGGAAATCGAAAAATTGGAGTGTAGCTATATCTACGACCCTCCAGCTGTCCATTCAAATTTATTTATATGGGCAAAAGATGGTGTGCCTCAAATCGCTTTTACTGGGTCCGCAAATTTTGTTCAAAGCTCTTTTGTCGGACATCACCGGCAGGAGATTGTGATTAACTGCGATCCTGAAGCTGCCATGAACTACTATCAGTCTTTGATAGACCGTAGCATCTATGCCCATCACGCTGAAATAGAAGAATATGTGCAGATTCACCCCACCCATCCTGTCCTTGATCGTGAAAATGCTCTGATTGAAGGAATTGATGTTGCCCAGGAACGCTATGAGACAATTACTCTTAGTTTGATAACGCGAACCGGAGAACCAGGCACTCGATCCGGCTTAAACTGGGGGCAGCGGCCAGGGCGAAATCCGAACGAGGCATACATTCCTTTGCCTACCAAGATTGCCAGAAGTGGATTTTTCCCGCTTGAAAAGAGGCACTTCACGGCGATTACAGATGACCGCCACCAGTTGATTCTGCGTATTGAACAACAGAATAACAAGGCCATCACTACTCCAGCCAGGAACAGCGATTTGGGAGAATATTTCCGCAATCGCCTGGGACTGGCAAATGGCGATTTTGTGACAAGGGAAGATCTCGACAGGTATGGAAGAACAGATGTTATCTTTATAAAACTCGATGAAGAAACATATTATATGGACTTTTCACCTTAAAAACACAAAGAGTAGAGACCTTCAAAATACGAAAAAGCGCCTCACCGCGGACATTTTGCCAGCAGTGAGGCGCGTTAATTTTATGAAACTCAAATACTTTCGTTTCGTGTAGGCCGGGTATTGTAGACATTCAAAAGAAATTAAGACTGTTTTCTTAATCCTTATAATTGTATTTTTCAGCCTCAGATTCAGGGACATATTTTGCTCGGCCTTCATCCCTGTCATAGACGATTACAGTACGCTCTCTGCCATCATCATCGTCGTAAGGATGGCAATATGGACACTGGCCGTACTCAGATTCGTCATAAACACGCTCACAATCAGGACACATCTGCATATTGGTTACCTCCTAATCAGATATTGTATCTTCGGCTTTGGGCGGCGGAGAATCCTCCGTTTTTATTTCTCCCGCAGCGTCCTGCTTCATGGCCGCTTCCAATTCTTCCTCTGCCTTTTTCACATGAGCCAGCTCCATGGCATCGTTCTTAGCCTTCAGAGACCTTCTTTCCATGAAACCATCATAAACGCTCTTACCCACAGCACCAGCCACTAAACACGATACGCCTACTAAAATGATCACAGGATTTTTAGAGGCCGCCCCCTTGCTAAACCCCTGTTTCATATAGTAGTTCTTTACTCCTTCAAGAGCCTTTTGAGGACCGCCATGCTCCGCGATCCACTTTGTCACTTGTGCGTACTCCCAATCTTTAGCCATTTGTTGAATCACCTCCAATTTGTGAGGGCGCTTTTTCTATACTTGAAAGGAGCGCCTTTAATTCCCTTATTCGCTTCTGTTCTGCCGCAATTTCTTGTTGGATTTGTTGAATATTTTCCTGTTTATGCTTAACAAGCATTTCATGCGAAGCGATTTCCGACTGGAGCAGGCTTACGACTGTATCACCATCAACCTTTGTATTTTTAAGCGCATTGCTTTCTATTGCCTTTCCAGTTGCATAAGTGGCCAACATTACCGCTGAAGCTCCCAAACCTCCCAACAGGAGAGAAGATAGGCTTGCCGCATAAGCCGGTGAGGATTTCAAAAACGCTGCAAGTTCACTTTCGAGTATTTTATTTCCGCTTTTATTGGATGATTTTTGTGCGTTCAGCTTTTTGTCCCGTATCCATCGTCTAACGGTCTCTTGGCTCACATTCAGTAATTTGGAAACCTCCTTCACCGTGTATGTTTTCAAACCACCACCTCTTTTCTTGCTACATTATACCATATTGTAGCAAGAAATCAATGCTATTGTAGTAATAAATTCTGATGGCAGTTCCATCGTTTCTATGGTGTTTGATAGACTTGTCAAAAACGAAAAGAGCCGCCGAGACAATGGAGCAAACCATTATCTCGGCGGCTTTTTCTATTTATTCTTCAATATTTGCGGGCATAGATTCATAAGGGATATGCGCGAAAGTCTTTAGAATAGCTTCAAAAATGATTTTCGCTCCCATGCACGGTACGGCCATGCCAATCTGCTTACGGACGCTTTCCTTGCTACCTTCAAAAACAAAATCATCCGGGAAAGTTTGCAGTCTGGCGCGCTCCCGATTTGTCAGCGCTCTCGGCTCGGCCCAATGGTAGATATGAGTACCGCCACCGCCGCTGCCGGTTACAGTATAAGCAGGCTTCTCAGGATCAAGCCGCTTATAAATCTGGCTTATCTTTGCTCCACTGATATTCAGCTTCAAATGTTCGGGCAGATCAGCAGTAAATGCGTTCTGACCGGGTTTGATATATCCAAGCCGCTCAACAACAGTCGGAGACTGTTTTGTAAGGTCATTGTTGGGCGCATCTTCCGGGATCGGCGGCACTTCAATGGCAGTTCGACAGGTATTGTCCACCTGGGCATAAGGTGCGTTAGAAGGGACTTTGAACTCGACATCAATATCATCACGGATACCCACAATGATAATTCTGTGCCGTGCCTGGGGTACTCCATAGGTTTCAAACTTATAAAGGTTCGGATAGAGCTTATATCCAGCAGCTCGCATCTCATCCAATATCTTGGTGAACGCTTTGCCGTCATTGGCATTTCTCAGGCCACCGACATTCTCAGCCAAAAACCATTGAGGCTTATACAGTTTGAGGACCTTAACACCGTATGAATAAAGGGGTCCATATACACCATCCATGCCCTTCTGTTCTCCGACAACGCTGTAATCGTTGCAAGGGAAACCAAAGGCAAAGGCATCAATGGGGGTAAATTGAGTTAAGTCCAGTTTACGGACATCACCATGATAAACACTCCCAGGCATATCAGGGCAGATGTTACGCCGGTAAGTCTGGCAGGTATTCTCATCATAGTCATTGGCCCAGGCATGAACGATCTTGAAGTCAGGGTCTCCAATATCCGCATGAGTAGCACCCCAGGCCAGACCGCCCGGACCGCAGAATAGCTCTCCTAATCGAAAAATCATGTGTTCTTCCTCCCTTTCGTGAATAGGTCAATCTGTTCTTGGATGTGGTTTCTCTCATCATCACTAAGAAGGTCTACATTGCGAAAGACCCGTTCATAGGAGGAAAGCGCTTCGGCATCCAGATAACCTGCGTTGATTAACAAATCTACGAGATCAATTTTATAGAGCTTGGCCAGAGCTTTTGTAAAAGAAGGGCCTACTTCAAAGGCCGTACTTCCATTTTCAATACGGCTCAGGCGTGAATCACTTATACCAGTTTCTCTATATACATCTTTCAAGCTCAATCCCTGTCGGATACGAGCTTCTTTTAAGTAATCCCCCAAACTATCCATAAAACCACCTCACATATTCACCAGTATAGCACAATCGCTGCATTATTGCAATACTTTACAGTTTTTTGCTGCGCTATCGCAGCGACAAATCAACGGCGCTCCGGTTCTCTTTGCGATTTATCTTGCTGTTCACTTTCCATCTTCATCAACCGATCCACATTGGCTTTTGCCGCCAGTAGCTCCCGCATTTCCTCACGGGAGCGCCGATACTCGGCATAGGTCTTTTTCTTTTCCTCCAGGAGCCGGGTGTACTCAGCTTGCAGCTCTTTGACTTTGGGCAGCTTTTTAACCCCCATATCATCAAAGGCATTTTTGGCCGCCTGATGGAGCAGGATTTCCGCCTCATGCTCTTGGCGAAATTTCTTGGAGTAACCGGCCTTCCGGTAGGCCACATAGGTATCGCGGGTCTTGGCATAGTTGACAATATGGGTCCGCAGGACGGCGATCTCCGCCATGCGTTTCTCCGCCGCCTTAATTTTTGCAGACAGCTCATTATGGTGGGCCGTTGCTGCGGCTGCCTTTTCTTCCAGCACAGCATACTCCAGCAGGTTATGCTCCGTGAGATAATTCACGGTTTGTGCCATCTGTTTAAGATTAAAGACCTTGGCCCATCTCGCATATCCGGCACCTTTTCCGGCCTGGAGTTTTGCCTGGATGTCAACCAGCAGATTCACCTTCGGCGGATCTGCTTGCTTGACCGGCTTCCGACGGGGCGTATGCTCCTTTTGACCGGCGAGGACGGCCAGCAGGTCCTCCAGGGTGTAGCCATCGCCCAGGCTGTCCAGGCGGGACACTTTGCCCCAGCCGGGGAGCTTCAAACGGTAGGATTTTCCGCGCTTGGACACTTCACAGCCGGATTCCCGGAGCAGCTTCAGCAGCTCGTCCAGGTCAGCAGGCTTTTGTGCCAGGGCTTTATCAATGGCAGCACGGAGCAATTCCCGATGGGAGGGCTTCGCCTGATCGCCCAGCCATTGGTCGTAACTTTTGCCGTGGGGCTTTGGGTTCTCGACAATGGACAGTCCGTTCTCAATGCAGATGGTGTCGCTCAATCGACGGACGGCTTTTGTGCTGCCCCAAAAGTTGCGGAACTTCCGGTCACAGTCCAGGTTGACCGAACTCCAAATGATATGATTATGGACATGGGCCTTGTCAATGTGGGTACAGACGATAAAGGCGTGTTTTCCCTTGGTGAACCGTTTGGCAAATTCCACGCCCAGCCGGTTGGCTTCCTCCGGGGTGATCTCCCCAGGACAGAAGGACTGGCGAACATGGTAGGCGATCACATCGTCTGCGCCACGGACCCGTCCGGTTGCGGCAATATACTGGCGCTTGGCCAGCATGAACTCGGCGTCGGCCACACGGCTGTCGCACTCATAGCCGGTGATAAGCCTGCCGTGGTCGGTTTTTTCGGGATTAGCCACATAGTCGATAATATCGCAGATGGCGTGGCTCTCGCTTCGTCCCTTGCCGATATGCAATGGCATAATGCGTGTGGTTGCCATAAAGTTTCCCTCCCTTCAAAAACAAAGAGCAGGAGCCATTTTCAGGTTCCTGCTCGGTGGTGCCACCGGTGGGCGGCTGGTATTCAGTTGTTCGATGTTTCAACCATTATCACATCTTCTTTTCCAATATGCGGTACACGATAATCCCAATCACCCATTGAACGACAAAAAGCAAAAAGATCATCGCTATTACCCATACATCTACTCTAATCAATGCCAGTATAAGTGAAAGGATAAGTAGCAAAAGTGTCATAATCTGATAAGTAATATGACCTGCTTTCATTCGCAAATATTGTTTTCTCTCATCCACACTATTGATGTGAGCTTCTTGTTTTTTTGCTTCATATGCTTCCTGTCGCTTTGGATTTTTCCAGTAGGTAATGCGAATAATTTGAGCAACAGAAGCTGCTATAAGGCCAAATCCCATAGAAAAAACCATAGTCGAATAGTAGTCGTTCTTCACAAAAAAACTTACGCCAATCAATATAATGCCAAATACAATCTCAACGATAAATGGTTTCATATCTTTCATTTTGGTTCCTCCTTGTCACATTTCTTTATCAAACTTAAAGCGATAGTAGAGAGCAAAGCCATGAACGAGAAGATATGCAAAAACAAGCAGAAGAACAGCAACCATATCTATCCCCATAAGGGCAAATGATAACATTAAAGCCCCAAAAACAAAGGTCATCATATCAAACGCTTTTCCCTTAGCCCGGTTTGCAATCGCCACATTACGCTCGTCATTTTTTTCAATATCCAGTTGCCTTTTTAATTCGGGGTAACTATTAATGGCCCGTTCAGAAATCACATTTCCCATACCATGTCCAAACAAGCCACACCCAATGCCAATACAGACATAGGGTAATGTTCTCATTATTCCCTGCGGATCATTGCTTGTTTTAATTAGGTACAAGCTCACTGCCAGCAGAAGCAATCCTATAATGATAGTTGCATGATTTGTAATTTTAGATTTCATTGTCCATCCTCCTCATAAATAAAAATTTCCTCAATCGTCATATGAAAGTATCGGGCAATTTTGAACGCCAACTGAATAGACGGATTGTAGCGCCCGTTTTCTAAAGAGCCGATTGTTTGGCGTGATACTTCCAAGGCGCTTGCCAATTCTTCTTGCTTGATTCCTCGTTGTTTGCGAAGTTCTTCCAGTCGATTTTTCATACAAGCCTCCTTTCTGATGGAAAGTTTACTTTCCGTATTCTTAGTATAACACATTTGGGCGAGATGTCAAGTTTACTTTCCATCAAAGAAATTGTTTTTTGAATAAGAGTTTAATATCAGGAACAATAAGACCTCCGACGAACTTCTCCGGAGGTCTTATCATAAGCAGAACACCCTCTCCATCAACGGGAGAGGGTGTATTTTAGCTGTAAACCAAATCCTGTATTGCAAACTTCAAATCCTGCACCTTGCCAAGCAACCAAAAGGCCAGTTTTGGCAATCCAAAGGGGCTGATAAGAAACGCAATCACCAGCAGAATGAGGCCATTTTGCGGGGAGTATGTCACCAGGACGGCCACACCCAGTAGAGCAATCACCATACTGAGAAGCCCCAGCACCAGACCGGATACATAGACCAGACCCACGCAAATCCAGATGGCCAGTGTAAGAAAAAGCACCACCGGAGCAACCACGATTTTCAAAAGCAATTTCACCAATCCCAACAGCATTCCCACAGAATCTTCACCTCCAGCTTTATTCTAAATCCATTATGAGATATTTTTTGTCAAACAGCAAGGATACGAGCAAAAAGAAAAAGCGGAGGAAGGCGCGGCGAAGAAACGCCGTTCCTCCCTCCGCAGATGGGGCAAATACCCCTGTTACGAAAGTTTTGCGAGCTGGGCCAGTATCTCTTTTACGCCATCCCATAGCTGTTCCTGCCGATGAGATATGTCCTCCAGATCAGCATCATAAACCCGCCCGGTTTCATGGAGCTTGCGGGTCAGCTGGTTCAAGTTGTTGCTGGAATATCTCATAAGAGAAACCAACTCCTTCAGCTCCGGTAAATCCAGCTGCACCACATAGCCGTCCACAGCCATCTTCCGCAGGTAGGCACTCAGGTTTTTTGTGCCAAACTGCGCCATCTTCTGCTGGATTGCTTCCATCTCAGCAGAAGAAACCCAAAACAGGACTGGCACATCCCGTTTGCGTTTTGGGTTGCTCATCGTTCCGGCTCCCCTTTCTTCGGGACGGTAGACCTGTTGACAACCGGCGTTTCCTTCTTGAGCTTTTCTCGTACCGAAGTCCGAGGCGGCCCTGCCTTCTCATCCTTGGTACAGCTGCGCTGCTGTTCTTCCCGCACCAGATCAATAAAGCCGTTCAAAACAGCTGGGTGGCTGTTTACTGCATAGCCGCCCCGGACAGAATCTGAGTTGTAGTTGGGGATAGTCTTGGCCCATTCCTTGTTGCGGCGTGAATAGCGTCCGTCCCAGTCCTGGAGCTGAACAGTATTTGCCAAGACCAGCATCACCCGGTCAATGCCATAGGTCTGGATTACACCCTTGGCCGCATCATGGCTTAGATACATTCCATCGAAGTGTTCACGCACCGCCGCTTCAATAGCCTCCTTGCACTTATAATTTGTACGGAGGGAAGCACGGTATGCCTCCAGCTCACCATGCTCTTTCGCATAAGATACCGTATGCGGATAGAGAGGGACCATATCGCCCTGCTGTTGAGGGACTTTAGGATCATCCGGGGAGCGCATGGCTGTAACAACCAATTTGCCGTTGATTTGTGCAAACATCTCCGGTATCTCAAAGTGCTGACTGAACTTTTCGAGAAGCTCCGGTTCAAGTGCCGCAAAATCATCCTCACCCAAACCAACCACCAAAAATGTACCAGCCATCACATCGTAAATGCTGCCCGCCTCATCCCTTAAGGTGCGGTTCAAAGGTTTTCCTTTCAGCTTTCCTTCCTCGTCACAAATCAACGCCACCGGCTCGTGGAAAGGATAAACGGCCTGAATATCGCCGCCGACTTCTTTTTGCAGGGATTCCAAAGAGAAAGAAATATCTTTGACATAGGGCTTTTTACCCGGTTCTACCACCAAAGCATGACCTGCCAGGGGTTCTTTCATCTTACACACATCATCTGCCCGGTTCTCAATGCTGTCCCGGATCACATCCATGTAGCCGGTCTCCAGCTTCTCAAAGTGACGGTACACATCGGCCAGCGGTGTGGGCGAATCCAAGAGGGCCTGGGCCTGGGCATCGGTCAGCTCCAGTTCCTCCATCGCCATCACGATGTCCTCCCGAACAGTGTACTCATAGGCATGGTTCAGGACTTCTGCCGGAGGCTGGCTTTTCAGCCAGTCCCGGTATTTGTCCTGTTCGGCGGCTATCTTCTCATAGAGGGCCGTATTCAGATCGTTGGTATTCATGTTATCGCACCTCCTCATGCTGTTTCAGTTTCTTTTCGGGGCTGCGGGGCGGCACCGGACGCTTCAAGCTGTCCAGCACCGAGGGCCGTGCGCTCTTGGCGATCACGGACTCCGGCTGAGAGCGGCCCTTGCCATCCAGGTTCAGAAGTGTGTCCAGCTCCACCAGACGGGCGGACTTTACCCGCAGATCATCCTCATAGGGGAAAGGCTTGCCCACTTCCTCTTTGGCAGCGGTCTGCTGCTGGTAAAGATTGTCCAGCTGGGCCTTGGTCGCTTCCAGGCGCTGGGGCATTTGAGAGAGCGCATTGTCGATACGAGTGAGATTGCCGCGCGGGTCTATGCCGAGGCTGGCCCGGTGGGTCATCTGGCCTTTCAGCAGGAGCGTATATTCCTGTTTCCATGCCGAAAACTCCACGGACATGGTGAAGCCCCGGTAGCTGCCGATCTGCACAGGCTCGGAGCCTTTGACCTCCTTGCAGGCGTCCAGCAGGGCGGCACCGGCGTTCTCCTTGTCTGTCAGGGTATCGCCCCGGATTTCCATACCGGCAAAGCCATCATCCGGGTGTGGATGGGCAGCCAGGGTCTCCAGGTCTGCCTCAAACCCCTGGATAAAGCCTTTGTGCTTTTCGATTTCCTCCGGGAAGTATTTCAGCAGCTGATCCTCCAGACGGTACTGCTTGCTCTGGTGATCGGCTTTCATCAGCTTCAGCTTGGATACCTCCACATCCAGGTCCATGCGCTCCTTGATACGGGGGTCTCCGGCACACAGGGCCTTGACCTCGGCAAAGGACAGCGCCGTCTCGTCCACATCGTCGCAGGAGCGCACTGGGCTTTTGCTGGTCATAATTTGCGAAATGAACTTCTGTTTGTTCTCCACCGTCTGCCAAAGATAAGCGTCAAAAGTACCCTCAGTCACATAGCGATACACATGGACCAGGGGATTTTGGTTGCCCTGGCGCTCGATACGGCCCTTGCGCTGGGCAAGGTCTCCCGGCCGCCACGGGCAGTCCAGGTCGTGGAGCGCCACAAGGCGATCCTGCACATTGGTGCCAGCGCCCATCTTGGCGGTACTGCCCAGCAGAACACGCACCTGGCCGGTGCGGACCTTGGCGAACAGCTCTTTCTTCTGCACCTCAGTCTTGGCTTCATGGATAAAAGCAATCTGCTCGGCGGGCATTCCCTGGGCGATGAGCTTCTGGCGGATGTCCTCATAGATGGTAAAGGCAGGCTCCGGCTCATCCAACGGCACAGCCTGCTCCAGCGCATGAAGCGTGGGATTGTCCAGCGCCTTGGCTGCCTTTTTGGAGGGGGCAGCCTGGGGCGTGGAAATATCGCAGAACACCAGCTGGGTCAGCTTGTCAGCCTCGCCGTCCCGCCAGATCTGCAAGATGTTTGCGACACATTGGTTGACCTTAGTGCCGGGTTCGTCCGGCAGCGCCTGATTGATAATGCGCTGGTCCAGGCCCAGCTTGCGGCCATCGCTGGTGATCTTGAGCATATTGTCCTGGGAGGGGTCCACCGTGCCGCTGTGTACCAGGGAGGCACGCTCGGACAGCGCCTTCACCATTTCCTGCTGCTGCTCGGTGGGCTGGGCCACGATGTTGTGGTATTCTACCTCCGGCGTGGGAAGGTGGAGCTGGTCAGCGGTCTTGATGTCAGCAACTTCGCGGAACAGGTTCATCAGCTCCGGGAGATTGAAAAACTTGGAGAAGCGGGTGCGCGCCCGGTAGCCGGTGCCTTCCGGTGCCAGTTCCAGGGCCGTGACGGTTTCTCCGAAACGGCTGGCCCAGCAGTCGAAGTGGGTCATGCTCAGTTCCTGCAAGCGGTCATACTGGAGATACCGCTGCATAGTGTAAAGCTCGGTCATGGAGTTGCTGACCGGGGTGCCGGTGGCAAAGATAACACCCCGGCTGCCGGTGATCTCGTCCATGTAGCGGCACTTGGCGAACATATCGCTGGATTTTTGGGCGTCGCTGGTGGAGAGGCCCGCCACATTCCGCATCTTGGTGTATAAAAACAGGTTCTTGTAGTTGTGCGCCTCGTCCACAAACAGCCGATCCACGCCCAGCTGCTCGAAAGTCACCACATCGTCCTTGCGGCCCTCGGCCTGGAGCTTTTCCAGTCTTGCCTCCAGAGATTTCTTGGTGCGTTCCAGCTGCTTGACAGTGAAACGCTCACCGCCGCTGTATTTCACCTCGGCAATGCCCTCGGTGATCTCGTCGATCTGCTCCTGAAGGAGCCGCTCCTGGCGCTCCCGGCTGATGGGGATTTTTTCAAACTGCGAGTGGCCGATGATAACGGCATCGTAGTCTCCGGTGGCAATTCTGGCACAGAATTTCTTGCGGTTGTGGGTCTCAAAGTCTTTCTTGGTCGTGACCAGGATTTTTGCGGAGGGATAGAGCCGCAGGAACTCCGACGCCCATTGTTCGGTCAGGTGGTTCGGCACCACAAAGAGGGACTTCTGGCACAGCCCCAGGCGCTTGGATTCCATCGCAGCGGCCACCATCTCAAAGGTCTTACCTGCGCCCACCTCATGTGCCAACAGCGTATTGCCGCCATACAGTACATGAGCGATAGCACCCAGCTGGTGATCCCGCAGGGTGATGGCAGGGTTCATACCTCCGAAGGTGATGTGGGACCCGTCGTATTCGCGGGGCCGAGTGGAGTTCATTTCCTCGTTATACTGACGCACCAGGGCTTGGCGGCGCTCCGGGTCCCGCCAAATCCAATCACGGAAAGCGTCCCGGATGGCCTGCTGCTTTTGAGCTGCCAGGGTGGTCTCCTTGGCATTCAGCACCCGGCGCTCTTTGCCGTCCGCATCTTCCACGGTGTCATAGATACGGACATCCCGCAGGTTCAAACTGTCCTCCAAAATCTTGTAGGCATTGGCGCGGCTCGTTCCGTAGGTGGTGTAAGCCGCCACATCTTTTTCTGACACAGAGCTTTTGCCCGTAACCTGCCACTCGGCGGTATAGGCGGCGTAGTTGACCTGAATGGCGCGCTGGAGATAGTACGGGGTATTAAAGGTCTCATACATGAACTGCTGGATATACTCTTTATCAATCCAGGTAGCGCCCAGGCGCACCTCGATCTCCGAAGCGTCCAGGTCTTTAGGCTGGGCAGCGGTCAGGGCCTCCACATTGATGGCAAAAGCCGGGTCCTGCTGTGCGGCCCGCTGTGCCTGACGCAGCTTGCGCCGCACATTGCCGGACAGATATTCGTCGGCGGTCACATAATGGGGAGTGCCGTCTTTCTCCACCTGTCCCGGCACACGGAAGATCACGCCTTGCAGCTCGGCGGCCAGCTCGTCACTGGTCTTGCCGGTGAGCTGTTCCATGTACTCCAGGTCCACACGGGCCTTTTCCGCGATGGATACGGCCAGGGCTTCGCTGGCGGTGTCCACGGAAGTCACCGCCTCATGGGGCTTGATGGTCCGCTTGGTGAACATATCCGCCTTGCGCTCCAGTCTGCCGTCCTCGTCCACGATCTCCAGCGCGCAGAGCAGATAATAGCTGGAATCGTCGGCAAAGGCCAGCCGGTTCGCCCGGTCATTGATAAGGCCGTACTTGGCGGAAAAATCGTCATAGAGCCGGTTCAGTTCCGCCTGCTTTTCCCGGATGTCGCTGTCCGGTGTGGCAGCGTCCATTTGTAGGTCGATCAGTTCCTGGACGCAATCCCGCAGCCCCACCATGCCTTTGACACGGGCTTCGGCGGTGGCATTGAGATCGGGGCGCACCATACGGCTGTTCTCCCGGAAATACACAACTCCATCCACCACGGTGTAGGAGTAGTTCTTCACATTAGGGTCGGCGGGGATGGATGTGTCGATGGCTTCGCCCTCG
>CALWXL010000001.1 GCA_944385485.1 uncultured Oscillospiraceae bacterium | reverse complement strand
CCCAGCTCACCCCGGGCCTGGGCGTCAATGAGGGCTTGCAGGTTGGTGCCGCCGCCGGACACCAAAACGGCAATACGCTTTCCCATGGATTACACCAGCTCCACGCCAGCCTCGCCAGCGACCACGCTGCCGATCTGGTAGGCGGTCTCGCCAGCTGCGGCCAGGGCGTCCAAAGCGGCCTGGGCCTGAGCGGCGGGGACAGCCAGAATCATGCCGATGCCCATGTTAAAGGTGTTGTACATGTCCCGAGAGGGAATGTTGCCCGCCTTCTGGATGAGGGAGAAGATGGGCAGGGTGGGGAAGGAGTCCAGCTTGATCTGGGCGGTGAGACCGTCCACCATCATGCGGGGCACATTCTCATAGAAGCCGCCGCCGGTGATGTGGCTAACCGCATGGACATCTACGCCAGCACCCAGAACGGCCTTCACGGCCTTGACATAGATGCGGGTGGGCTCCAGCAAGGCCTCGCCCAGGCTCTTGCCGTTCAGCTCATCCATGGGGGTGGTGAGGTCGGCGTGCTCCACGTCAAAGACCTTACGCACCAGGGAGAAGCCGTTGGAGTGCACGCCGGAGGAGGCCAGACCGATGAGCACGTCACCCTCGGTGAGGGCCTTGCCGTCGATGATCTTCTCCTCGTCCACCATACCAACGGAGAACCCAGCCAGGTCGTACTCGTCCACGGGGTAGAAGCCGGGCATCTCGGCGGTCTCGCCGCCCACCAGGGCGCAGCCAGCCTGACGGCAGCCCTCGGTGATGCCAGTGACGATGTCAGCGATGCGGGCGGGGTCGTTCTTGCCGCAGGCGATGTAGTCCAGGAAGAACAGAGGCATGGCGCCGCCGCAGATGATGTCGTTGACGCACATGGCTACGCAGTCAATACCCACGGTGTCGTGCTTGTTCATCAAAAAGGCCAGCTTCAGCTTGGTGCCCACGCCGTCGGTGCCGGACACTAGCACGGGCTTCTTCATGCCGCTCATGTCGGGGGCAAACATGCCGCCAAAGCCACCCAGGGTACCCATGACCCCGGGGATGTAGGTGGATTCCACCATGGGCTTGATGCGGCGTACCGCCTCATAACCGGCGGTGACGTCCACGCCAGCGGCGGCGTAGGAAGCAGAGTGAGAGTCAGAATGATTCATGAAGATTACTCCTTTCCGTTCCAGCAGTAGGTGCACACCTTGTCACGATCCAGACCAATGGACTCCAGCAGGCCATCCAAGGACTGATAGCCCAGGGAGTCAAAGCCCATCTTCTCACAGATGGCCTTGAGCATGCACTGGCCACGCTCTGTGTTGGCGTCGGCGTACTCCTCCAGATGCTTCTGGCCTTCGTCGCCCTCCAGCTCCTGGATGGTGCGGCGGGCCAGCAGGTCCATGTCGGAGTTGCCTCGGGAGAAGTTCAGATACTTGCAGCTGTACATGATGGGGGGGCAGGCAGAGCGCATGTGCACTTCCTTGGCTCCGGACTCGTAGAGGAAGTCGACGGTCTCCCGCAGCTGGGTGCCACGGACGATGGAGTCATCCACGAACAGAAGCTTCTTGTCCTGGATGAGCTCGGGCACAGGGATCTGCTTCATCTTGGCCACCTGGTTGCGCACCTCCTGGTTGGCGGGCATGAAGGAGCGGGGCCAGGTGGGAGTGTATTTCACGAAGGGACGGGCAAACTGCTTGCCGCTTTTGTTGGCGTAGCCGATGGCGTGGGGCACGCCGGAGTCGGGCACACCGGCCACAAAGTCCACATCAGGCATGACGCCTCGGGCCTTTTCGTCCCGGGCCATAATCTCACCGTTGCGGTAGCGCATGACCTCCACGTTGACCCCCTCGTAATTGGAGTTGGGGTAGCCGTAGTAGGTCCACAGGAAGGCGCAGATCTTCATATCATCACCGGCGGGCACCAGGGTCTGGAAGCCATCGGCGGTGACCTGAACGATTTCCCGGGGGCCCAGCTCGTAGGCGTCCTCGTAGCCCAGCTTGTGGTAGGCGAAGGACTCGAAGGACACGCAGTGGCCCTCGGGACCCTTGCCGATAAGTACCGGCAGACGGCCCAGGCGGTCACGAGCGGCGATGATCTCGCCTCGCTCGGTGAGGATCAGCAGGGTCATGGACCCTTCAATTTGCTCCTGCGCGTGACGGATGCCGTCGATGAGGTTGGTTTTCTGGTTGATGAGGGCGGCGGTGAGCTCGGTGGAGTTGACCTTGCCGGAGCTCATGGCCATGAACTGGTGACCGGGGGTGGAGAAGTGCTCAGCCACCAGCTGGTCGGTGTTGGTGATGACACCCACGGTGGTGATGGCGTACAGACCCAGGTGAGAGCGAACCAGCAGAGGCTGGGGGTCGGTGTCGCTGATGCAGCCGATGCCGCTGCAGCCGTGAAAGTCTTGGAGATCCTTCTCGAACTTGGTGCGGAAGGGGGTGTTTTCAATGGAGTGGATCTGACGCTGGAAGCCGTCGGTGGCGTCATGAATGATCATGCCGCCCCGACGGGTACCCAGATGAGAGTGGTAGTCCACGCCGAAAAAGATATCAAGAGTGACGTCTCGCTTGGAGACGGCGCCAAAAAAGCCTCCCATGCTGTTCCTCCTAGTAAATTACTTGCCCATCAGACGGCGGCTCATCTCCTGATAAGCGCCCTCCACGTTGCCCAGGTCACGACGGAAACGGTCCTTGTCCAGCTTCTCGCCGGTCTTGGAGTCCCAGAAACGGCAGGTGTCGGGGCTGATCTCGTCGGCCAGGACGATGGTGCCGTCGGAGGTCTTGCCGAACTCCAGCTTGAAGTCCACCAGGGTCACGCCGCACTCGGCCAGAGTCTTCTTCAAGAACTCGTTGACAGCGAAGGCATAGGTCTTGATCTGCTCGATCTCCTCCCAGGTGGCCAGCTTCAGAGCCACAGCGTGGTAATCGTTGATGAGGGGGTCATGGAGATCATCGTTCTTGTAGGAGAACTCGATGGTGGGCTGGTCGAACACAATGCCCTCTTCCACGCCGTAGCGCTTGGCAAAGGAACCGGCGGAGATGTTGCGGATGATGACCTCCAGGGGGACGATGGACACCTTCTTCACAGCGGTCTCACGCTCGTTGAGCTCTTCCACCAGGTGGGTGGGAACACCGGCCTTCTCCAGCTGGGACATGAGGAAATTGCTCATCTGGTTGTTGATGGCACCCTTGCCCAGGATGGTGCCCTTCTTGGCACCGTCAAAAGCGGTGGCGTCATCCTTGTAAGAGACGATGACCACGTTGGGGTCCTCGGTGGCAAATACCTTCTTGGCTTTTCCTTCGTACAGCTGCTCCAGTTTGTTCATGATGTTTCGTCCTTTCTCTATGTCGAAGTGAATGGGATTACAGTTGGGTCAGCTCCTGCTGGAGCTTGTCTTCCTTGGCGGCGATTTGGGCTGCCATGATCTCACGGTCGCCATCCAGGCGGGAAGCCAGTTCGTCGTCAGACACGGCCAAGATCTGAGCGGCCAGGACGGCAGCGTTCTTGGCACCGTTGAGAGCTACCGTGGCCACAGGAATGCCGCTGGGCATCTGGACGGTGGCCAGCAGGGCGTCCAGGCCGTCCATGGCGCCGCCCTTCAGGGGGATGCCGATGACGGGGAGGGTGGAGTTTCCGGCAAAGGCGCCGGCCAGGTGTGCGGCCATGCCGGCGGCACAGATGATCACGCCAAAGCCATTTTTACGGGCAGAGCGGGCAAATTCGGCGGCCTGCACCGGAGTGCGGTGGGCGCTCATGATGTGGGCCTCGTAGGGAATTCCATACTGGGCCAGCTGCTGACAGGCGGCCTTCACCACGGGCCAATCGGAGTCAGAGCCCATGATCACTGCAACTTTTTTACTCATACTTCCATTCTCCTTTACAAAGTGCCAAAAAGCAAACAGGCCAACCACATGAGTGTAGTCGGCCTGTTTGGATTATGGACGGAATTTGGACGCAGAGATGCCCTGAGACATACCAGATGCAACAGAAAAATGCTCGGCCTTCACAGGGCAACACCTCTCTACAAAAAGTATCTTTATTCTATACATAAATTCCCGTGCAAATCAAGGTATAAAATTTTTTTCGTTAGCTTACACAATGTCACAGGGGGCATTTTCTAAGGCCATGGTCAGAATAACCCGGTATGTTCCAAAATTTCCATCACCACCCGGGCTCTTCCCGCCCACGAGGCCTGGCAGGCATAGTTCTGTCTGCGAGGGGCGGCCAGAGAGGATTCCTCTTCTAAAGCCCGTTGACAACGGCGGAGAAAGCCAGAGGCATCATAGGCAGTATAAATCACGTCGGGGAATACTTCTACCTGGTTGGAATCGATCATGGACACAATGGGTTTGCCCGATGCCAGGTATTCGTAGATGCGGGAAGGGATCACATCACTGCCCTTCAGATCTGTGTGGAACAGGTCAAAGAGTACGTCGCAGGCGTACAGATAGTCGGGCAGTTCCACCGGGTTGACAGGTCCGGTGAGGACGATGTTGGGGTATCGCTTCAGGCGGGTGCGCACCCCGGTGGTCACACGGCCCATGAGCAAAAAGGTCCACTCAGGGTGGATGCGGGCAGCCCGAAGCATGGGCTCCAGTTCGATGCGGTCGTTGATGTCCCCCACACGCCCCAGAATGGGGGAGGAGAGCTTGGAGAGCTGCATGGGGACTGCGAGACCTGTCCGGGTGAACATGCGGTCGTTGACTCCGTTGGGCAAGAGCACCACATTGTCGTTGCAAGGGGAGAGGCGCTGCACCAGACCGGGAGATGCAGCAAATACCACATCGGCGTGACAGGTCAGGTCGCTCTCCTGGTCCACATCGCGCTCCGGCCATTCCCGGTAACAGTCGTAAATCAGACCACTGTACGCGATGTGATCCAGATAAATGGCCTGCTGTGGGCTGGTACACCACAGCACGGGCTCAATGAAGTGGTGGTGAGCCAAAACGCGATGGATGAAGTAGGCAGCGCGAGTGTCGTTGCGCTTTTGGATGGAGGGGTGTCCCCAGTGGGCCAGCACAGGGGTGGGAAGGGTGTAGACGGTAATATGGGGGCGCATTTTTCGCCCCTGCTTGGGTTTGGGCACTCCCGGGGAAACCGGGGGCTCAATAAAGAGAATCTGTACATCGTTGAGCCGGGCCAGCAGTTGTTGGGTTCGGTTGGGGCGAGCCTGCCATGGAGTATGGGACAGGCATAGCAGTTGCTTCATGTCACTCACCTCAGAGATCCTGTGAAAATCTTCTTGCATATCCAGACAAAATACAGTAGAATAAACCTAATTTTGCGCTATGAGAATTATACAATACGCTTGGCCCTCTGGTCAAGGAAAGGAGCATATATCGTGTTGCAAGGAATACAACAATTGGATGAGAGCCTCCTGTGCTGGATTGCTGAGCACTGGCGCGTAGATTGGCTCAACCCACTGGTGATTGCCTACACCAGTCTGGGAAATGCAGGGCTATGCTTCATTGGGATTGCCTTGTTGTTGGTGGTGTTTCGAAAGACCCGGTGGAGCGGAGCCACTGCGCTGACCGCCATGGGGTTGGGACTTCTGGTGACCAATCTGACCATCAAGCCTCTGATTACCCGGCCTCGGCCCTGGGTGGCTATGGAGGACTTTGTGAGCCTGGTTACCAGCTCTGATCCCCATTCATTCCCGTCGGGACACACCACAGCGGCGTTTGCCTTTGGTGTGGCGTTGCTGCTGACTCTGCCTCAGAAATGGGCGAAGGCCGCAGCGATCATCGCTGCGGCCTTGATGGGATTGTCTCGGCTGTATGTGGGGGTGCATTTCCCCACCGACGTGTTGGCTGGTGCGGTGATTGGCACCGTATGCGGCGTGCTGGCCAGCCGCATCACGCTGTGGGTCAGGGATGCTTGGGCCCGTCGGCAAGCAGGGAGATGACCCACTGAGCCAGCAGTAGTCCTGCGCTGGCGGGGACCCACATGGAGCTGGCGGGGATAGAGCGTCGGCCCGGCGGAGGGGTCTCCGTTCCATCATGAGCACGAGAGGGAAGCTCGGGGGAGAACACCACAGGGTAGTGGATGATCCCCCGGGCTTTCAGTTCTTTCCGGACAATGCGGGCCAGAGGGCAGCCCTCCGTTTTGGACAGGTCTGCAATGCGCAGCTGCTGCGCGTCCAACTTGTTTCCGGTTCCCATGGCGGAGATCATGGGGATCCCCCGGGCGTGGGCGGTTTCAATCAGGTCCAGCTTGCAGGAGACCAGATCAATGGCATCCACGATGCAGTCATAGGGGCGGGTGAAAAATTCCTCCCGGGTCTGTGCCTCATAGCGGGCAGCTATGGGGTGGAGACGGCAGGTAGGGGAGATGTCAGACAGGCGGAGGGCAGCGGCCTCCGCTTTTTTCATGCCCACGGTGGAGTGGAGGGCAAAAGCTTGGCGGTTGATGTTGCTTACGGACAGCTCATCCAAATCAACGAGAGTCAGTTCTCCCACACCGGAGCGGCACAGGGCCTCAGCACACCAGCTGCCTACACCACCCAGGCCAAAGATGGCAACGTGGCTGTTCTGGAGCCGTTGGATGGCCTCGTCGCCCAGCAGCATCCGGGTGCGAATGAATTGGTCTTCCATGGGATACCTCCTGATAAAAAGTTCCCCGGCGTAACCAGTACGCCGGGGAATGTAAAGGGTCAATTAGAAACCGAAGTACTTGGCGCCGTCCGCCTGGTTGATGGCATAGGCATCGCCCTCCAGCAACTTCTCGGACCAGTCAGTCATGGCCTCGCTGGTGAGAGCAGAGCGGGCGGTCTGCTTCCAGGATTCCTCTTCCCACTCCTGGAAGTAGGTGATGTGGTAGCCCCAGTAAGCGGTGGAGGAATCAGGGTTGTCCTGGTGCTGGATGGTAGTAATGTCTCCAGCGGTACGCTCCTCATCAAACAGCCAGCTATCCCGATCGTCGCCCAGAGAGCCAGAAGTCACTCCGGTGGTCAGGCCGCCGTTGGAGGCGTTGGAGCTGGCAGAGTACTCCTCGGCCAGCTTGCCGAAGGCCTCGGGAGTCTTGTCGCTCTCCTCCCACTTGGCCATAACCTCATCGGCCTTGGCCTTAGCGGCGTCCCAAGCTTCCTGGGTGGGAACAACGGTGTTGCCGTCCTCATCGGTGGTGGTTTCAGCCTTGATGAGAATGTCACGGATAGTGGCGGGAGTGGCGGTGTCCTGATAGCGAGCCTGGTTGACAATCAGGTAATAACCAGTGTCGGCATTCTCCACCACAGCGGCCTCGTTCTGCTCCAGCTTCAGCAGCTCATCTTTGTAGATGCTGGAAATGGTACTGGTGCCCACCACAGTGTTGTCGGTCTTGGAATCGTCGGGAGAATACTCGTTGATGACCTGGGCCACAGTGGAACCATTCTGGTAAGCAGCCAGAGCTTCGTCGGCCTTGGCCTTGGCGTCGGCCATGGCCTCCTCCTTGAGCTTGGTAATCTCGTCATTGCTCAGGGTGTTACCTTCGGCATCGGTGTCCTCCACGTCAGCGGCCTTGAAGTAGAGGTAGGAGTACTTGAAGGTGTCCACATCATCCTTGTGCTCCTGATAGTAGGAGTCCAAATCCTCATCGGTAAAGCCGTCCGAGGTCTCCTCCATCACATCGTTGTAGTACTTGGTGGCCAGCAGCTTACGAGCGACCAGATCCTCAAAAGTACCGGTGCTCATGTAGCGTCCGTACATATTCTTCACATAGGCAGAGTAACTATACAGACCGGAGGCAGCGGTGTCCTTGACGGCCTGAATCTCGGCGTCCAGGTCCTCCTGAATATCGTCCAGGGTATAACCAGCTTCCAAAGCAGCATCATAGCGAGCCTGGACAGTCTGGGCCTGGGTCAGAGCGGAATCCAGAAAATAATCCCGGTAGGTGGTACCCTCGTCCTCGTTGTACATCTGCTCGCTGTCGGACTTGGTGGTATCAATGATCTGATAGTTGGCGTACACGCTGCGGATACCATTGTAGTAGTAACTCAGCTCAGACACGGTCAGTTTGTGGTCACCGATGGTGGCTGCGGTGGCACGACTCTGGAAAAAGCCGGAGTTCCAGGTGAGGAGGGCGGCAACCAAGATCACGACCACCACGCCGATGGCGGTGTAGGTGCGGACCTTGCGTTTGTAGGCGGCCTGCTCGGAACGGGCTTTGGCGTTCTTGTCAGAAGGGGCAACGCCTTGGCGCTGCTTCTTCTCTCTGGATGCGCTCATGGTATCAATCCTCTCAAGTTAACAGTGATGTCCCCCGCATATGGGGACATCGGCGCATCTATCTGACAGGATGCGCCGAACGGGCATATTATAGCACGATGAAACAGAGCTTTCAAGGAAAAAATCAAAAATTGGCAGGAATCAGAGCGTGAAAAAGCGATGCAGAGAAGTCCCTGCATCGCTGAAAAATCTAAAATCCCCGCCATAGCCGTGCCACTCAATTAAAAACCTGCACGCAAATGCAGGTGGGTTGTCTCCATCTGGTTTCCACACTTCCAACGTCCAAATCCTCGTAAAGAGGTCCGGGAGGCCTGCGCTCCGCCAGATGAGGGGACATCCCGTTATAGAGATGTGGGTTTTAAAAAAGTGGTCACGAGACAAGGCAGGGAGGTAGGGGGTCACTCAGAAGCTTCCTCGTCGTCTGCGAACAACTCGGTCATAAACTGCTCATAGACCTCGTCCAGCTCGGTCTGGTCGTCGATGTCGGCCAGGATCTGCTCGCCATTTTCCTCTGCCACACGCAGAAGAATCAGGCCAAAGTCCTCGTCGTCTTCGTCCATATCCGCAGGGACAAAGGCCATGTAGGTGTTGCCCTTATGGTCCAGTGTGCCCAGATGCTCCAGTTCAAATTCGTTGCCGTCCTCGTCGGTGACGGTGACAAAATCAGGTCCAAATTCTTCGCTCATGCCTTGAAGTCCTCCTTGGGCTTATTTGGGCGAATGTCTTTCGCTGAGTTTATTGTAACTGGAATGAAGAGAAAATGCAAGGGGGAGAATTGGGAAAAGAACATCGAAGGAAGGAGACGGGCACGGGGGGCAGGGTGGACAAATGAAGGGGGATGTGCTATAATGTCTGGAGTCAATTCTGGATATCGGTGAAAATTGGTGAAAATTTCAGCTGAAATTCAGGAAAATGACGTCAAACAATTCGGAATATGAATGAACAAGGAAGACAAGATGGGCGAGGATTCGCCCCAATACATCGGAGGTACCCAATATGTCAGAGATGAATCAACATCGGCCCTCACCTGAGCGCAGGCCCAGGCGTCGACACGACACATCCCGGACCCAGGACCACAGCTCAGAGCGGGCGGCGCACAGCCAGCACCGAGCCGGGCAGAGCCGAGAGCACAGCACCGGTGGGAAGAAGAAGCCCAGTCGTGGATCCGTCATTGCGATGCGTGTAGGAAAGGTCCTTGGCACGCTGCTGCTGCTGGGTATTGTGACCGGGGCATTTATGGCCTGTTATGCTGCGGTGTATATCAAAACCGTCATTATTCCCCAGGCAAGTCTGGATTTGTCTTCGTACAGCCTCAATGAAAACTCTGTGATCTCCTATGAAAAGGATGGTCAGTTGGTGGAGTTGCAAACATTGGTGGGTGCGGAAAACCGCCAGTGGGTGGATTACGAGGACATTCCTCAGGACCTGATCAATGCCGTGGTGGTGGTAGAGGACAAGCGCTTTTACGAGCACAACGGTGTGGACTGGTACCGCACGGCCGGTGCATTTGTCAATATGTTCATCGGCATGCGCAATACGTTCGGCGGTTCCACCCTGACTCAGCAGTTGGTGAAGAATATCACCGAGTATGATGATGTCACGGTCAAGCGTAAGATTCTGGAGATTTTCACCGCTCTGGAACTGGAGAAGAACTATTCAAAGGAAGATATTATCACCTACTATCTCAATGAGATCTACCTGGGACAGGGGTGCTACGGGGTGCAGTCTGCCTCTCAGATGTACTTCGGCAAGGATGTCTCCGAGCTGTCTTTGGCCGAGTGTGCCAGCTTGGCCGGCATCACCAACAACCCCTCTCTGTACAGCCCATATTCCACGCTGGAAGTCACCCGTTATCAGTGCTCCAACTGTAAAAAGTACTCCTTGACCAAGGATGATGTGTGTTCGGAGTGTGGAGCCAAGGACAGCTTTGACGACGGCACGGTGTGGACGGCTCGAGACTACAACAAGTCCCGACAGGAGATGATCCTGAATCTGATGGCAGATCCCGAAGAAAGTGGAGATCGAGTCATCAGCAAGGAAGAGGCCGAGAAGGCCAAGGCCGAGGAGCTGGTATTCCGCAGCGATTGGGATGACGAAAAGAAGGAAGAGTATAACAACGCAAACACCAGCACCAAGACGGTCTATTCCTGGTATGTGGAGGCGGTGATCGACGAGGTTACCGCAGACCTGATGGAGCAGACTGGACTGTCCTATGAGGTGGTCACCAAGATGGTGTACAGCGGCGGCCTGCAAATTGTGGTTCCCTATGACCCAGAGGTGCAGGCGGCGGTCGATGCGGTTTACAATGATAAGAGCAACCTCAACTATGTCTCCCAGAGTGGACAGGAGATGAAGTCGGGCATTACCGTGGTGGACAATGAAACCGGATATGTGGTGGCTCTGGCCGGTGATGTGGGAGAAAAGACCATCAACCGAGGCTGGAACCACGCCACAGATACGGTGCGTCAGCCCGGTTCGTCCATCAAGCCTTTGGCAGTCTATGCTCCCGCCATTGAAGAGGGACTCATCACGCCCGCAACGGTCACCGATGATGTGCCCCGGTGGATGGGTTCTTATTGGCTGAAAAACGAACCGAACCGCTATCGTGGTCTGACCACGGTGCTGGAAGGTGTCACGGTCTCGATTAACACCGTGTCGGCCAACGTCATGGAGATGCTCACACCCAGAACCTCCTATGAGTATATGACCGAGAAGTTTGGCATCAGCACTTTGGTGGAAGAGACAGATGTGGGTATCAGCCAGCTGGCCATCGGTGGTTTGACCAAGGGTATCTCTACCTTTGAAATGGCAGCTGCCTATGCCACCTTCCCCCGCGACGGTGCCTACACAGAGGCGACCACCTATTTGACGGTCAAGGACCATGATGGAAACCTGCTCATTGATAATACTCCCTCTACCGAGTATATTCTGGAGCAGCGTACCACCTACTATATTAACCAGATGCTCACCAACGTGGTCAGCAGCGGTACCGGTACGGCTGCCCGCATTTCCGGCCAGATTGTCGCCGGTAAGACGGGTACCACGGATAATGCCTATGACCAGTGGTTTGTGGGCTACACCAAACACTATACTGCGGCGGTTTGGATTGGTTACTCCAACAGTGAATCCATCGGCGGCATGTGGCCCAGTCCCTCTACGCTGTTGTGGCAGAAGGTCATGAGCCGGGTGCATGAAAACTTGCCCAAGGAAAGCTTCACAGAGCCTGCTGGACTGGTGACTGTGGGCATTTGTAAGGACTGCGGCAAACTGGCCACGGACAACTGCTCTCTGGATATCCGAGGCAGCCGTGTCACCAGTATGACCTTGCTCAGCAGTGATGTGCCCACCCAGCACTGTACCTGTCATGTGCCGGTGACCATCTGTACCGACTGCCCCATTTTGAATGCCAACGGAAATCCCACGGGAGCCTATCACATTGCAGGCCCCTATTGCCCGGACAGCTCCAAGAAGCAGGTGACCATGGTGGACTATCAGCGCCAGGCCAATCAGTCCGGCGCAGCCATCGAAGATACCTATGCTCTGATGTCCATCTTCAATGGACTGGAGAACGGTGGTGTGTGTACTGTGCACACAGAAGCCCAGCCTGAGCCTTCGGATCCCCTGCCCAGTGAGCCTGTGGTTTCCCCGGATCCGGGAGTCAGTGAGAGCCCGGATGCCAAACCCAGCGCCTCACAGGAACCAGACGATTGACGGGTTTCCACTCATATGGTACAAAATACTCCCTGGATGAACTCCAGGGAGTATTTTTGCGCCCTCATCATTTCCACGGAAACGGAAACAAACCTGGGAAGAACTTTGTGCAAAATGCGAGGAAAAGAAAATTGCCATATGTCCATCTACGTGATACAATAGACCACAACAGAAAGACATCAGCAAAGTGCTTTGCAAAAGGGAGGATCAAATCTATGTCGCAAAGACCCAGGTATTTCATCGTGGAAGCATCGGCGCTGCCGGAAATCTATCTGAAGGTGGCAGATGCCAAGCGCATGTTGGAAACTGGTGAGGTGCAGACGGTGAATGCCGCCACCCAGCGGGTGGGGATTAGCCGCAGTGCATTCTACAAGTACAAGGATGCGGTGCGTCCGTTTCGGGATATGCTCCATGGTCGGATCGTGACCATTCAGATCCTGTTGCGCAACCGCCCCGGGGCCCTGTCTGGGGTTTTGAATATGTTTGCGGACTGGGGAGGCAATGTGCTTACCATCAACCAGGCGATTCCCGGCGGGGAGTCCGCCGCGGTGACGCTGGGCTTGGAGACCTCTGGGCTGAGTATGGAACTGGAGGATCTGCTGTCCACGTTGCGGGATCTGCCTGAGGTGCTGCGCTGTGAAGTGTTGGCCGGTTAAAATCAGAAATTGACGAGGTGACTGACGTGGTAAAGGTAGCAATTTTGGGATATGGCACCGTGGGCTCTGGTGTAGCTCAGGTGCTGTTTGAAAACCGAGACTCCATCGCTCGCAGTGTGGGGGATGAGGTCGAGGTCAAGTATATTTTGGACGTGCGGGATTTTGACCACTCTCCTTATGGGGGCAAGTTTGTCAAGGACTTCTCGGTCATCGAGGAAGATGAAGAGGTTTCCATTGTGGTGGAGACCATTGGCGGTGCAACCGTAGCCCTGAACTTTACCCAGCGGGCGCTCCGAGCTGGAAAGAGTGTGGTGACCTCCAACAAGGAGTTGGTAGCTTGCCACGGGCTGGAGCTGACCCGCCTGGCGCAGGAAAAGGGTGTGAGTTACCTCTTTGAGGCCAGCGTGGGTGGTGGCATCCCCATCATTCGCCCCTTGACGGTGTGCTTGGCAGCCAATCAGGTGGAGGAGGTATGCGGCATTCTCAACGGCACCACCAACTACATCCTCACCCGTATGATTGGTGCAGGTTTGTCCTTTGAGGCGGCCCTGAAGGAAGCCCAGGAAAATGGCTATGCCGAGCGGGATCCGTCGGCGGATATTCTGGGGTATGATGCCTGCCGAAAGATCTGTATTCTGGCAGACTTGGCCTTTGGTAAGAATGTGGACCCCCAGCTGGTGCCCACCGAAGGAATCACTGGAATTTCTCTGGCGGACGTGGACTATGCAGATGGCGCAGGCAAGAAAATCAAGCTGCTGGGCCGGGCAGTGCGCCAGGCAGACGGCCGGGTGTGTGCCTATGTGGCGCCCCACTTGGTGGATGCAGGCCACCCCATTGCCGGAGTGGATGATGTATTCAATGCTGTGTTTGTCCACGGAAACGCTGTGGGTGACGTGATGTTCTATGGCCGAGGGGCAGGCAAACTGCCCACTGCCTCCGCTGTGGTGGCGGATGTGATGGACATTGCCCGCAGCAAGGGCCACCGCAGCCCCATCACCTGGGAGGCAGGAGAACCTTCCCTGGTGTGTGGTACCGAGGAGTTGGCCAGCCGCTTCTATGTGCGCGTGCAGGGCGGAGCAGAGCAGCTGCGCAAGCAGGTGGGAGAGATCAAACTGTTGGCTCGCAGCGGCGCAGCAGCTGGAGAGACTGCCGGAATCACGGAGCAGACCATGACCGAGGCACAGCTGAGAGAGAAACTGGACGGGATGAACGTGTTGTCCCTGATTCGTGTGCTCAACTAAGCCAAAGGCACAGCATAGACTGGGGCAGGAACACGGCTCGAAAGGATGGAAAAAGCGATGGCACTGATCGTACAAAAATTTGGAGGGTCTTCCGTGGCGAATGCCCAGCGGGTGCGCAATGTGGCCCGCATCATCACGGAGACATATCAGAAGGGAAATAGTGTGGTGGTGGTGCTCTCCGCCCAGGGCGACACCACCGATGATTTGATTGAAAAGGCCCAAGAGCTGAATCCCAATCCCTCTCGACGAGAGATGGATATGCTCTTGTCCACAGGAGAGCAGATATCCTGCGCCTTGTGCGCTATGGCCATTGAGAGTCTGGGGTTCCCGGTGGTGTCTCTGACCGGGTGGCAGGCCGGATTCCATACCAACTCTGGCTACACCAATGCCCGTATCAAGCGGGTAAAGCCGGAACGCATTCTGGAAGAGCTGGATAAGCGGCGGATTGTCATCGTCACCGGCTTCCAGGGAATCAACAAATACGGGGACATCACCACGTTAGGCCGCGGTGGCTCAGACACCTCGGCAGTGGCATTGGCTGCCGTGCTCCACGCAGATCTGTGTCAGATCTACACGGACGTGGATGGTGTGTATACCGCCGATCCTCGTCTGGTGCCCACGGCCCGTAAGTTGGATGAGATTACTTACGAGGAGATGTTGGAACTGGCCACATTGGGGGCTCAGGTCCTGCATAACCGCTCCGTGGAAATGGCAAAACGATATGATGTGGAGCTGGAGGTGCTCTCCAGCTTTTCCGATAAACCTGGTACAAAAGTCAAGGAGGTAGTCAAGCGCATGGAAAAGTCTCATATCAGCGGCGTGGCCAAGGATAAAAGCATTGCCCGCCTGGCCTTGGTGGGTCTGGAGGATACCCCGGGTATTGCCTTTAAGATCTTCTCCCTTCTGGCTCGCAACAACGTCAACGTGGACATCATCCTTCAGTCCATTGGCCGCAGTGAGACCAAGGACATCAGCTTTACCGTTGCCAAGAGTGATTTGGATCTGGCCCGGAAACTGCTGGAGGAGAATCGGGAGGTCATCGCCTTCGACCACATTGATGTCTCGGATAACATTGCCAAGGTGTCCATTGTGGGTGCGGGCATGATCAACAATCCCGGTGTGGCAGCTGCCATGTTTGAGGCTTTGTTTAATGCAGGCATCAACATCAATATGATTTCCACCAGTGAGATCAAGGTCTCCGTGCTGGTGGACATCCACGATGCGGATCGCGCCGTGCAGGTGGTGCACGACCGGTTCTATGATGAGTTCAACGGTGCACAATAATGGGAAAGGGGTGGCTCTATGAGCCGCCCCTTTTTGTGTGTTTGGGGGAATGGCTGGGGAAACGGTTGCAAAATGGACGGTATAATGGTACAATCAACCTGTATTGCCTTGTGATTTTTTGCTACAGGCATGCTCAGAAGCAGACCGTTAAACAATGGGGTGCGTGGATTGTATTTAAAGGGCTTGGAGATCCAGGGGTTCAAGTCATTTCCGGAGAAAACGGTGCTGACCTTTGGCGCCGATATCACCGTGATCGTAGGACCCAATGGATCTGGAAAATCCAATATTGCCGATGCCATTCGCTGGGTGATGGGGGAGCAGTCCACCCGTACGCTGCGGGGCAACAAGATGGAGGACGTGATCTTCGACGGCACCGCCAAGCGCAAAAGTCTGGGCTTTGCAGAGGTGACCCTGGTTCTGGACAACAGCCAGCACCTGCTGGACCTGGAGGAGCAGGAGGTGGCGGTAACCCGCCGATATTACCGCTCGGGCGAGAGTGAGTACTATATCAACCGGCGTTCCTGCCGCTTGCGGGACATCAATGAGTTGTTTATGGATACGGGCCTGGGCCGGGAGGGGTATTCCATCATCGGCCAGGGCAAAATTGACGAAATCCTCTCGGTGAAAAGTTCCGATCGGCGTGAGGTGTTTGAGGAGGCCGCCGGAATCTCCAAGTTCCGTCACCGCAAGGAGGAGGCGGAGCGCAAGCTGGGGCGCACCCAGGAGAACCTGGTGCGCATCAACGATAAGATCGACGAATTGGAGCTCCAGGTGGAACCCCTGCGGCTCCAGGCAGAGAAAACCAAAAAGTATCTGGTGATGCGGGACGAGCTGCGTGGTCTGGAAATTTCCGTGTGGCTGGACCAGTTGGAGCAGCTTCGGGCCAGCAGCATCCAGTTGAAAACCGCCTTCGACGCAGCCGTGGCCCAGCGAGAGGATTTGCGTCGCCAGCTGGATGAGCTCTATGGGCAGGTGGAAGTGTACACCGAGCAGATGCAGAGCCAGGAAGTGCAGGCGGAAGAGATGCGCCAGGCCCAAAGCGCATTGGAACAGCAGGTACATCAGGGGCAAAGCCAGCTGGAACTGCTGCGTCGGGATCAGAAAAACAATGCCGACAACATCCAGCGCATTCAGAGTGAACTGGAACAGCAGGCTGGCCGGGCTGGGTCTCTGGCTCAGCAGGTGGCCCAGCGCAGACAGCGGCTGGCCCAGGTGGAAGAGGAGATGGGCCGTCTCCAGGGCCAGTTGGAAGAACTGGAGGCGAAGAGTCAGCACCTCATGGACTCCGTAGGGGGATTGGATGAAGAACTGGCTCAGCTGCGGGAGCGAGAGCGACTGGAGCAGGCCTCCGCTGGAGAAGCCAAGGCACTGCTATCTGCTTTGTCCGCAGCGGGGCAGGAACTCATGGACCGGGAGGAGAGTATCGCCCGTGAGCTGTTGGACCAGGAGACCCAGAAGCGAGAGCTGGAGGAAGAGCAAGGGCAGATGAAGGCCCGGCTGGCCCAGTTGGAGCAAGAGCGAGATGGAATCTCCAACACCGTGTCCGGCTACCAAATGCGGCTGCAAACTCGGCAGCGCAAAGTTCAGCAGGCCCAGGAGGTGTTCCGACGTCTGGAGATGGAACAGAACAACCTGCAATCCCGCATTCATATGCTCTCAGAAATGGAAAAACTCTATGAGGGATATTCTAAGTCGGTGAAGCTGCTGATGGGGGAGGCCAAGCGCGGCGGGCTGTCTGGGGTCCGTGGCCCGGTGGCGGGCCTGATCCATGTGCCGGATGCCTATGCAGTGGCCATTGAGATCGCTTTGGGCGGCGCCATGCAGCACGTAGTGGTGGAGCGGGACCAGGATGCCAAGCAGGCCATCGGATGGCTCAAACGCCGGGATGGCGGACGGGCCACCTTCCTGCCCATGAACACCATTCGACCGGGCAGCTTGCGGGAGACCGGGCTGGAAGAGCAGCCTGGCTACGTGGGGATGGCCAACGAACTGATTGAATACCATGAGGATTATCGCAATGTGATGTCCAACTTGTTGGGGCGTATCATCATCGCCCAGGACCTGGAGCAGGCCATGGCCATGGCCCGTCGCTATGGACATCGCTTTCGCATTGTCACTTTAGACGGGCAGGTGCTCAACGCCGGAGGAGCCATGACTGGCGGATCTGTCTCCCGCTCGGCTGGAATTCTCTCCCGGGCCAATGAGCTGGAGCGGTTGAGAGGACAGATGAAGACCCTCACCCAGGAGGCCACAGGGGCCAAGGAACAGCTGGCACAGGCTCAAAGGGAACAGACAGCGGCCCAATATGAATTGGACGCGGCCCAGGCCCAGCTGCGGCAGGCTGAGGATGGGGTGCTCACCCAGTCCCAACAGGTGGAGCACCAGGCCCAGCAGCTCTTGCAGGCCCAGCAGCGCTGCGAGGCTCTGCGTCAGGAGCGGGCAGGTCTGCAACGGCGCGGGGAGGAAAACCTGGAGGCGGCCCGACAGGCCAAGGCCCGCATTGCTCAGTTGGAAGGAACGGCGGCGGCTCTCCAGGCCCAGTCCCAGGATAAAAGCCATGGACAGAGCACGCTGCAACAACAGTTGGAGGAATGCAGTCAGGAGCAAGCGGCCCTCCGGGCCCAGTTGGCGGGTCTGGAAGGAGAACAGACCGCCATGCAGGCGAACCTGGGGCAACTGGAACAGCTCCAACAGGATCTCTCCGGGGATACCGCAGGCCGCCAGGATATGATTGCCGAGTTGGAAGAGGCCAACCGACAGCTCCAGCAGCAGATGGTAGAGCAGGACCAACAGGTGCAGGCTCTGCTGCGGCAGAAAGAGGAGTCGGCTCGTAAGCTCGCCGGGGTCAACCGGGACAAGCTGGAGCTGGAGGGTAAGCGCAACCAGGCCGATAAGCTGGCCCGTGAGAAAAATAACGACCTTCTGGGCATGGAGCGTGAGGTGTCGGCGCTGGAGCAGAAAACCATGGCTGCGGCCATGGAGGAAAGCCAGATTCTGGACAAACTATGGGAGAACTATCAGCTCTCCCATGAGGCGGCCCGCGCGCAACGGGTGGAGCTGGAGTCGGTGCCTCGGGCACAGAGACGGATTGGAGAGCTGAAACGGGCCATTGCGGCTCTGGGCAGCATCAACCCCGATGCGGTGGAGGAGTATCGCCGTATTTACGAGCGGTACAGCTACCTCACCGGGCAGCGGGACGATGTCACCGCTTCCAAACGGGAGTTGGAGGAGATCATCCGACAGATCACCCAAGAAATGAAGGAGATTTTTCAGGAGAAGTTCCAGCAGATCCGGGAGACCTTCCAGGAGACCTTCTTGGAGCTGTTCCGGGGCGGTAAGGCCACCCTGGAGCTGGAGGACCCGGAGGACATTCTCAATTGCGGCATCGAGATCAAGGCCCAGCCTCCGGGCAAGGCGCTGAAGATCATCAGCCTGCTCTCCGGCGGGGAAAAGGCCTTTGTGGCCATTGCCCTATACTTTGCCATTTTGAAGGTGCGGCCCACCCCCTTTTGCGTCATGGACGAGATCGAGGCGGCACTGGATGATGCCAATGTGGTGCGTTATGCCCAATACTTGCGCCGCATGAGCGACCGCACTCAGTTTATTGCCATCACCCATCGTCGGGGTACGATGGAGGAGGCGGACGTGCTGTATGGCGTGACCATGCAGGAGCAGGGTATCAGCCGCATCCTCACCATCAACCTCAACGAGATGGAGCAGGAATTGAATCTGAACGCCCAATGAAATACAGAGGTGAAATGACATGGGTTTTTTTGATAAAATTAAAAAGATCGGTATTTTTAACGGGTTCTCCCAGCTGGACGACGACTTCTATGACGAGCTGGAGGAGTCCCTGGTGATGGCAGACATGGGGGCAGAGACCACCATGGAAGCTGTGGAGGAGCTGAAACAGCGGTGTAAGAAGAACAAGATCAAAGACACCGAGGGTGCCAAGGCCTGTATGAAGGAAATCCTGGCCGAGCTGCTCACCGTGGGAGATCCCAGCGTGGATATGAGTCGGTCCCCCGCCGTGGTGCTCTTCATCGGCGTCAACGGGGTGGGAAAGACCACCTCCATTGGAAAATTGGCAGCCCGATGGAAGGGGGAAGGGAAGCGAGTGCTTCTCTGTGCCGGAGATACCTTCCGTGCTGCCGCTGCGGACCAGCTCACCATCTGGTCGGAGCGGGCCGGGGTGGAGATCATCAAGCAGCATGAAGGGGCGGATCCTGCCGCCGTGGTGTATGACGCCATGAGCGCTGCCAAGGCCAGAAAAGCGGACGTGGTTCTGGTGGACACTGCTGGACGGCTGCACAACAAGCAGAACCTGATGAATGAGCTCAATAAGATCTCCCGCGTCATCGATCGGGAGTGTCCCGATGCCAGCCGGGAGACGCTACTGGTGCTGGATGCCACCACGGGCCAGAACGGTCTCATCCAGGCCAAGCAATTTGGAGAGAGCGCAGGCATCACCGGCATTGTCCTGACCAAGTTGGACGGTACCGCCAAGGGTGGTATTGTCATCGCCATCGCCAAGGAGCTGGGCGTGCCTGTGAAGTATGTGGGCGTGGGCGAGCAGGTGGGAGACTTGCAGCCCTTTGATGCCAAGGCATTTGTGGAGGCGTTGCTATAATGACTTGGATGATTGTCAGCCTGTTGGTGGCGGTGTACGGCGTGTGGTATGCCGTCAATCCCCGTCCCTATTTGCAGCGGCGCATGAAGCGCAAGGATGTGCCAGAGCAATCTGTGAAGACTGCCCGTATGGTGGGGATTGTTCTGACGGTGTTGGGCCTGGGCGTGGCTATTTATCAGGCTGTGGGCCTTGGCCTGTTGGGTTAAGTGTAAGGAGGAGAAAGATATGACTCGTTTGGATGGAAGAGCGGTGGATCAGCTCAGAGACATTCACATTGAAACCGATTTTGTCAAATTTCCCGAGGGCAGTGTTCTCATCAGCTGCGGCAATACCAAAGTGTTGTGCTGTGCCAGCGTGGAGATGACTGCGCCCCGCCATGTGGCTGAGGGGACAGGCTGGGTGACAGCGGAGTATTCCATGTTGCCTCGAGCCAACCGGGAGCGGTCCCGTCGGGACGTGTCCAAGCTGAAGCTGTCCCCCCGCTCCGCCGAGATTCAGCGGCTCATTGGCCGCTCTCTCCGGGCTGCGGTGGATTTGACCATGCTGCCGGATATGACCATTACCGTGGACTGTGATGTGCTGCAAGGAGACGGTGGCACCCGCACCGCCAGCGTCACCGGAGGTTTTTTGGCTCTGGCCATGGCCTGCAACAAGCTGGTTAAAGACGGGGTTCTGCCCGCCTCGCCTGTGAAGCACTATGTGGCGGCAATCTCCGCCGGTATCGTGGACAACGTGCCCATGCTGGATCTGTGCTATGAGGAGGATTCCTCCGCCATGGTGGATCTGAACTGTGTGATGAATGAGCGGGGCGAGCTGGTAGAGCTGCAGGGTACCGGAGAGGGCCGGGCCTTCACCTTGGCTGAGCAGCAGCAGCTGGTGGCCCTGTGTCAGAAGGGCATTGAGGAGCTGATTCAGCGTCAGAAAGAGATTTTGGAGGGAGTACAATGAAACTGGTACTGGCCAGCCAAAATGAGAAGAAGCTCAAAGAGATGAACGACATTCTCTCCCACCTGGGCATTGAGGTATGCCTGCAATCCCAGCTGGGGGTTCATGTGGACGTGGAAGAGACCGGGGACACCTTTGAGGCCAACTCCCTGCTCAAGGCCCATGCAGTGATGGAGGCCACGGGAATGCCCGCCATTGCCGACGATTCCGGGCTGTGCGTGGACGCTCTGGGAGGAGCCCCCGGGGTGTATTCTGCCCGATACGGCGGCCCTGGCCTGGATGATACGGGACGATATCGTCTGTTGCTGGAGAACATGCGGGGGCAGACACCTCGTACCGCCCGCTTTGTCTCCGTTATCACCTGCTGCTTTCCCAACGGGGATGTGCTGACTGCCCGGGGGGAGTGCGAGGGCACCATCGCCTATGCACCCCAAGGGGAAGGTGGATTTGGGTACGACCCGGTGTTCTTCCTGCCCCAGCGGAAAAAGACCTTTGCTCAGCTGACGGCAGAGGAGAAAAATGAGATTTCTCATCGGGGCAAGGCTCTGGCCTTGTTCCAGGAGAAGCTGAAAGAATATTTGGAGAAATAAAGGAGTTCCAAACATATGGATTTGACAAGCAAGCAGAGAGCCCAGCTGCGTGGGCTGGCCAACAACATTGACACCATCCTTCACATCGGGAAGGACGGCATTGGAGACAACCTCATCCGCCAGGCAGATGATGCCCTGGAAGCCCGGGAGCTGATCAAGGGCAAGGTGCTGGAAAACTCCATGCTCTCCGCCCGTGAAGGTGCGGAGGAGCTGGCCCGGGCTACCCGCAGCCAAGTGGTGCAGGTCATCGGGACCAAGTTTGTGCTGTATCGGGAGACCCACAGCAAGGAGAAGGACAAGCGCATCAAATTGGTCAAGTGAATTTCGGTTGACACAGAGAACATTCAAAAGGGAAAGGAATGTGATGGGAAGATGAGAATCGGCATTTACGGCGGAAGCTTCAATCCCCCGCATCTGGGCCACATGGCCGCAGCCCGGGCTGCCATAGACAGTCTGAACCTGGATCGGCTGGTCTTGGTCCCCAACAGTCAACCTCCCCACAAGCAACTGCCTCTGGGCAGCCCTACTCCGCAGCAACGCATGGCCATGACGGCGTTGACAGCGGATCAACTGGGGCCTCAGGCAGAAGTCTGGGATGTAGAGCTCAGACGGCAAGGGAAAAGCTACACTGTGGATACCCTGGAGGAGGCGGTGGAGCGATGGCCGGAGGATGAACTGTGGCTGCTGATGGGCTCGGATATGTTCCTGTCCCTGGAGGACTGGCATCTGCCTCAACGTATTATGGAGTTGGCGGGTATTTGCGCCTTTGCTCGTACCCGGGAGGACATGGAACGCTGTCATACACATTGCGCAGCTCTGATCCAGCGATACAATGCGCGCGTACAGGTGATTGAGATTCCCGATTTGCGGGAGGTTTCCTCCACACAGATTCGGGGACAACTCGCTCAGGGCGAGGGAATGGAACACCTCTCACAGCAGGTATGCGGCTACATCCTGCGGGAGCACCTCTATCATACCCATGCAAATTTGGCACAGCTGTCGGTAGAGGAACTGCGGTGTGTGTCCAATTCTATGGTGAAGGCAAAGCGTTTGGCCCATATCAAGGGGACAGAGGAAGAAGCCGTGCGGCTGGCACGCCGTTGGGGTGCCGATGTGGATCAGCTGCGCCGGGCGGGGATTTTGCACGACTGCACCAAGTATTTTCCTCTGGAAGAGCACTTGGCAATCTGTGACCGGTATGGCTTTTCTTTGGATGAGATGGAGCGCAGGTCTGAAAAACTGCTCCATTCCAAGAGTGGGGCTGCCCTGGCCCAGCATGTTTTCGGACAGGAGCCGACCGTGGTCCAGGCCATCTCTTACCATACCACCGGGCGAGCCAATATGACACTGGAAGAGATGATCCTGTATATGGCCGACTACATCGAGCCCAACCGGGTGTTTGACGGGGTGGAGGAGATGCGAGCCCTGGCCTACCAGGACCTGAAAGCGGCCATGCTCATGGGAGTGGAGATGTCCATGGAGGACATGCAGGAGCGGAAACAGCCCATCCATCCCAATACGTTGAACGCCTATCATTGGCTCAACGATGAAATTGCATCCAACCACCCGTGATGGGTGACCATGAAAGGGGAAACTAGCATTGTTAACTTCGAAGGAAATGATCGCGTTGGCCGTTCAGGCTCTGGACGCCAAGAAGGGAAAAGATATTAAGGTGCTTTACACCGCCGACCAGACCACTCTGGCGGATTACTTTGTCATCTGCACGGGTACTTCCAGCACCCAGGTCAAGGCTCTGGCAGATGCTGTAGAGGACACCATGACCCGTGCCGGGGAGGAGCCCCACCACGTAGAGGGACACCGGGGCGGACAGTGGACCCTGTTGGACTACTCCGCCATTGTGGTGCACGTGTTCACTGAAGAGGCCCGGGACTTCTATGCCCTGGAACGTCTGTGGTCGGATGCCACTGTGGTGGATCTGGACGAGTACCTGGCAAAGCCCGAACAGTAATAAGAAAAACACCCCGTGTCCCAGGACACGGGGTGTTTTCATGTGAACGAGGGAATTAGTAGTTGACAGCGCGACGCTCAAAGTAAGCCTGAGGATGGGCGCACACGGGACAGACCTCGGGAGCATCATTGCCCACATGAACGTGGCCGCAGTTGCGGCAAATCCACACAGTCTGCTCACCGGCAGAGAACACCATATCATTCTCCAGGTTGGCCAGTAGCTTCAGATAGCGCTCCTCGTGCTCCTTCTCGATGACAGCCACGCCCTCGAAGAGCTCGGCAATGCGGTCGAAGCCCTCTTCACGAGCGGTCTCAGCCATCTCCTTATACATGGTCACCCACTCGTAGTTCTCGCCCTCGGCGGCAGCCTTCAGGTTCTCACGGGTGTTGCCAATGCCGCCCAGTTCCTTAAACCAAATTTTGGCATGCTCCTTCTCGTTGTTGGCCGTCTCCGTAAACAGAGCAGAGATCTGCTCATATCCTTCCTTCTTAGCCTTGCTGGCGAAGTAGGTGTATTTGTTGCGGGCCTGGCTCTCTCCGGCAAAGGCTGCCCACAGGTTGGCCTCGGTTTTGCTTCCTTTGAGTTCCATGATAGTACCTCCTTTAGTGATGCTCATAGCATGAGCTCTTCTTCATCATACTACGCATATGGACCGGTGGCAAGAAAAAATTTATTGAATTATTTTTTGATTTTCTGCCCCATACTTCTACTATCACCAGAAGGAGTGTGAGGATATGAAACGAAGAATCTCTGTGATATGTATGGCCATTCTAGCGACGTTTTTGTTTGCCGGATGTTCCAAAGAACCTGCAGAAACCACGCCTCAGCCCACGCCATCAGTCCAGGTGCCCAACGATGCCAGTCAGGGCGGCGGAGCGGGAGGAACCAGCGATCAGAACAACGACGGGACTCCGGACTCCACCCCCGATGTGGATGAGCGGGTGGACGATGGCATGGACGATGTCAAACAAGATATCGAAGATGGCGTAGATGATGTGAAGAAAGGGGTAGAGGATGGCATCAATGATGCCAAACGCGGCATTGAAGATGTCACCGATGGGGTCAAAGATGAGATGAATCGGATGAAAAATGACATGACCCAATCGGGGAAATGAGAAAAGGAGCAGCTGTCAGGGCCGATGGCCTTTGACAGCTGCTCCCTATTAGGGGTGAGGATCGATATCTTTCTCCATGGTGTCCAAGACCCCGGTACCGCCGGGCTCCTCACCAATTTTGTGAAATTCATGGCGCAGATAAAAATTCTTCGCACGATGATTTTCTGGAGCACAGCGCAGCAACAAACGCTTGCGGCCCAGCTTTCGATAGGAGGAGATGGCCTGACCCAGCATTTGTGCACCAAAGCCGTGGGAACGGTATGCGGGCAGTACATAGAAGAAGGGGATGCGGCCCACACCTTCTTCCGCCTGCTGCTGCCAGTCCATCTGAAGGATGGCCACGGGGTGATCTTCCGCCAGGGCCACCAGAACGCTCTCCGGTGCATAATTGGAATTGCGCTTCATAACCTCCAGGAAGGCGTCTGGGGTGAAGTGGTCCATGGTGCCGTGGCTGGTCATCCACGCCTCCTGACGAGCCTGCTGGTAGAATGCAGTCTCCTGGGGCAACTGGAGGGGACGAAACCGCAGGGAGTTTTGCTTCAAGGTCTCCAACATATCACCGCCGGAGTTATTCTTGGGGTGGATGCGGTTGGCCAGATCACCCAGGTGACTGTTGTCGTTGTAGTATTCCACGTCAACTTGCTCACCTTGAACGAGGAGCTTTGCCACACAGGTGTTGTCGCCTAGGGACATTTGGCCCATTTCCTCCAGGGGAATGCCCAGCCAACCGGACAAGGCGGCACGAATGGCACTGCCGTGGGAGAATACCGCCACAGTTTGATCGGGGTGTGCGGCAGCAATGCTGGTAATGGCGCACATCATGCGTTCCCGCACGCCGGGAAAGGTTTCACTTCCATCCACGTGCCATTGAGGGTCGCACAGGAAAAACTGACGCAAATGTTCAGGATCGGCGTGAAGCAAATCTCCCCAACTGCGGTCCTCCCAACAGCCTGCGCCGATTTCCCGCAGGTCTGCATCCAGGCACAAGGACAGCCCCCGGGAGAGACAGACGGCCTTGGCTGTCTCCATGGTGCGAGTCAGGTCGCTGGAGTAGGCGGCATCAATGGGGACGCCTTCAAAGCGGGCGGCCAGAGCTTGCACCTGACGGCGTCCCAGGGCCGTGAGCAGGCCGTCGTACCAGCCGTGACAACGGCGGTACAGATTGCCCTCAGCCTGGGCATGCCGAATGAGATAGATTGTGGTCATGTCGTTGTTCTCTTCTTTCGTGGGGCAATTACCAGGGGCGTACGCCACCGGTGAGCTGGGTGATGGACTCCAGACCCTGCTTGTGGGCCAATTCCTTCAGACCGTCACGCACCTTTACAGGGGTGTAAGGATCAGCAAAGCAGGCGGTGCCCACTGCCACTGCGGTGGCACCGGCCAGCATCAGCTGGGCGGCATCGTCGGATTTGGCTACGCCGCCCATACCCAGAATGGGCAGGTTCACAGCCTGAGCTACCTCCCAGACCATACGCACCGCCACGGGAAGAACGGCGGGGCCAGACAGACCGCCGGTGTTCATCTTCAAGATGGGACGGCGGGTGTTGATATCAATGCGCATACCACGCAAGGTATTGATGAGGGAGAGAGCATCGGCACCGGCATCAGACACAGCACGGGCGATCTCAGTGATGTCCGTGACGTTGGGGGAGAGTTTGACCATCACGGGGACGGTGGAGTGAGACTTGGCCATATGGGTGACCTCGGCGGCCAACTCCGGCTTGGTGCCGTAGGCCAGTCCACCTGCCTTGACGTTGGGGCAGGAGATGTTCACCTCGATCATGTCGACGCCGGCGGCAGACAGCTTCTCACACATCTCGCCGTACTCCTCGGGGGTGTTGCCCGAGATGTTGGCGATGACCTTTACATCATACTGACGCAGGAAGGGCAGCTCTTCGGCGATGAAGGCGTCCACACCGGGATTTTGCAGACCAACGGAGTTGAGAATGCCCATGGGAGTCTCTGCGATACGGGGGGCGGGGTTACCCTCCCGACGCTGGGCGGTGAGGCCCTTGACGCAAATACCGCCCAATTCGGACAGATCATAGAACTGGCCATACTCCCGGCCAAAACCAAAGGTGCCGGATGCCACGACCACGGGGTTTTTCAGTTCAACCCCGGCCAAATTTACCTTCATGTTAGGTTCGGTCATCCCAAGCCACCTCCTTGGAATCAAAGACGGGACCGTCTTTGCACACATGCTTCTGGTGCCCATCGGCGCTCTTGCAGGCGCACACCAGACAAGCCCCTACGCCGCAGCCCATGCGCTCTTCCATGGAGACCTTGCAGGGGACCCCAAAGGACTCGGCTACCTTGGCCACGGAGCGAAGCATAGGCTTGGGGCCGCAGGCCAGCACAGCGGTATAGCCGGGGTTGCGCTCCAGCTCTTCCCGAACCAGGGCATCCACAAAGCCGTGGTGGCCCATGCTGCCATCGTCGGTGGCCACACGCACGGACTCACAGCAGGTGGCAAACTCCTCCACCAGCATGGCGTTGTCCTTAGAGCGGAAGCCCAGAATAGCGGTGTTGTGCTCTCCGGTGTGCTTGGCACAGCCCAGCATGGGGGGGACTCCGATGCCACCGCCTACCAACAGATAGCGGCCCTGGGGCTCCATCTGGAAGCCGTGGCCCAGGGGGCCCAGCACATCCAGCTCCTCGCCCACCTGGCGCTGAGCAAGCCATGCGGTGCCTTCCCCACGGGCTTCAAAGACCATACGGATCAGATCTCCCTCCACAGACCAGCTGCAAATGGAGATGGGGCGGCGCAGCAGCAGTCCCTCGCCGCAGCGGACGTGAACAAATTGGCCGGGGCCGGCGATCTGAGCCGCCATGCCGTGGCTCTGAAACGTCATGGACACACCGCCGGAGGGAAGCTGGACCGCTTCCACGATGGTGCAGCGTTGTTGCACTGTCATATCTGTTCTCTCCCTCTCTATGTGTCGTTATTGTACGGTGATGTATTCCTTCAGCTCGTCCCGCATCTTCAAAGCGGCAGCACGGGCGGCCTCCTGGTAGTCCACACCGTCCTTGCCGGTCTTTTTCCAGGCACACATGATGGAACGGGAGGCGTTGATGATGGCGCCGTGGCCCTGCTCGTCAAAGGCGTTGCGTACATCCTCGGCGGTACCGCCCTGAGCGCCATATCCGGGGACCAGGAAGAAGGTGTTGGGCAGACGGTGGCGCAGCTCTTTCAGCACGGAGGGATGGGTGGCACCCACCACAGCACCCAGTGCCTGATAGCCATAGGTTCCGGCGGTATCCTTGCCCCACTGCTGGATCAAATCACCCATGACCGTATAAACCACCCGATCGCCAGCCACCATGTCCTGGAGGTCAGCAGAAGAGGGGTTGGAGGTCTTAGCAAGCACGAAGGCGGACTTGTTGTGGGCTACGCACTCCTTGAGGAAGGGGTTGATGGCATCAGAGCCCATATAGCCGTTGAGGGTCACGCAGTCGGCGTTGAAAGCGGGCAGAGCGGTGCTCCCCACCTGGGTGGTACCCAGCCAGCCCTCGGCGTAAGCTGTGGCGGTGGTGCCAATGTCGCCACGCTTGATGTCAGCGATGACGTACAGGCCCTTGCTCTTGGCGTAAGCCATCACTTTCTCCATGACCTTCATGCCACGCCAGCCCAGCATCTCAAAATAGGCGGCCTGGGGCTTCACAGCGGGGACAATATCGCACAGAGCGTCGATAAGGCCGCAGTCGAACTCACGGACAGCCTCGGCGGCGGCCTCCAGGGTCTCACCCAGCTGATCCGTGTACTTCTTCAGAATGTGAGGGGGGATGTACTCCACCCGGGCATCCAGACCGGCCACAGTGGGGTTTGCTTTCTCACGGATTTTTTCTTGCAAAATATCGAATGACATAGCTCAATCCTCCTGATAAATAATCTGACCCATGGAAATGGTATATTTAACTTTGCCTTTGAGTTGGAAGCCGTGGAAGGGGGTGTTGCGCCCCTTGGAGGCAAAGGCCTCCTTGTCCACCGTCCACGCCTGATTGCAATCGAAGAGAACCAGGTCAGCCTGCTGGCCCACCTGAAGGGTGCCCTTGGGCAGACGAAGCAGGGAGGCGGGGGTGGTACTCATATGGTCGATGACCTCCATCAGGCTCATATGTCCAGCGTGATAAAGGTAGGTCAAAGCCAGGCCCAGGGACGTCTCCAAGCCTACCATACCGCTGGGGGCAGTTTCCAGAGGCTGGGCCTTCTCCCACGCACAGTGGGGAGCATGGTCGGTGACGATGGCATCGATGGTGCCGTCCTTCAAGCCCTCCAGAATGGCAGCCCGGTCCGCTGCGGTGCGCAGAGGCGGGTTGACCCGGGCCATGGTACCCTGGCGGAGAATCTCATCCTCGGTGAGAATGAAATACTGGGGGCAGGTTTCACAGGTCACAGGGACACCATCCGCTTTGGCCCGGCGGATGATATCCACCGTACCGGCCGTGGAAATGTGGCAGATGTGAACCCGGGCCCCGGTCTCTTTGGATAGCATCACATCTCGCATGACCTGTACTTCTTCGGCAATGGCAGGGCGGCCTGGGAGGCCAAGCTGGCGGGAGACAGCCCCTTCATTGACGGCATAATTGCGCACCATGTCTCGGTCTTCGCAGTGATCCAAAATGGTCAGGCCCATGGTACGGGCCTGCTGCATGGCATGGCGCAGCAGAGCCAGGTTTTGAATGGGGACACCATCGTCGGTGAGGGCAGGGACACCCACTTTCCAAAGCGCCTGAAAGTCGGTCAGGGCCTCGCCCTTTTGCCCCTGGGTGACCGCAGCAGCGGGATAGACGGTGACGCCAGTATGGGCGGCTTTATCCCGGATGCGCGCCACCATCTCCGGAGAGTCGGTGGCGGGACGGGTGTTGGGCATGGCCACCAGGGTAGTCACACCACCTCGGGCGGCAGCGGCACAGCCAGTGGCGATGGTTTCTTTGTCTTCAAAGCCCGGCTCTCTCAAATGCACATGAAGGTCCACCAAGCCAGGCGCCACAATCAGACCGGAGGCATCCAGCACCGAGCAGTGTTCTGGTGTGGGGAGGGATTCTCCGACGGCAGCGATGCGGCCATTGCTGACCAGCACATCACAGATTTGATCCAGGCCGGTGGAGGGGTCAACCACATGTCCACCTTTCACCAGTAATTTCAAGTTCATCACTCCTAAAATCATAACAAGTCATATAGATATATTCGGCCTATTATACCTGAAATCTACCAGCTGTGCAATTCTTAATTGCACAAAATTCTCAAGTTCGACCCAGTGATACCAGCTGTTTCACAGGAAGATGAGACCGATGTGAAGAAAAACAGGGAAAAGCTGGGGATTGCTTGAAAAAAGATTTCCAAGGGGAAGCTGGGAAAAAACAAGGGCAGGACACACCGAGGTGTGTCCTGCCCTTGGTACGGCTGGAGGGATTCGAACCCCCGACCTTTTGGTTCGTAGCCAAACACTCTATCCAGCTGAGCTACAGCCGCATATGAAAAGCTTTTGGAGCTGGTGACGTGACTTGAACACGCGACCTGCTGATTACGAATCAGCTGCTCTACCAACTGAGCTACACCAGCATTCCTGTCATGCCCACGTGGCAGAGGCGAGGCTCAAAAGCTAGATTATTCTAACATGAAGATAACATCTTGTCAATATAAAAATCAAAAAAATTGGAAAAATTTTTGGACAGTGAAAAAAGGTGCCCCCTCCATCGTGGGCGGATGGAGGGGGCATGGTTTTCAAAAGAGAGAGGGAGGAGTTGTCATTGCTGACATCATTAGAATACCATATTCCAAATTTGGAGAGTGGACATTCTTTGAAGAAATTTTGAAGAAATTATGAATAACTCAAATGCTGTCTTGGGGAGGAGGAGGTTGTGGCACATCCGGCTTGCAGGCCAGAGTTTGCAGGAGGCTCCAGGCCAGCATAGCCTGGTCCGGGTGAGAGAGTGGGAGCCAGACGTGGTCCCACGGGATGGGAATCTCTCGCAGCGGATGCTCACACCAGAGTGATAAACTCTGCGCTTGCATATCCTTCTGTCCCATCCAGAGAGACGAGATACCAGTCCTGCCACTGGTTGAGGATGGTGAGCGTGGCTCCGTCATAGGCTTTGGCGATGACAGGAGCTGTCAGGGAGGGGCGAGAGCGGATGTTGAGGTATCCCCAACTCACATCCACCACACCCTGCCGGGGTGCATTGGGGGAGAGAAAGGGAATCTTGAAGTATTCCGCCAGAGCTCTGACAATGGTCTGGGCAATGAGATCCAGGTTGGACTGGACCCATACGGCATCGTCCAGATTGTCGTGATAGCCCAGCTCCAAAAACACCGATGGGGCACGGGTGAGCCGTACCTCACCGATGGTGCGGGTGGGTTCTACCCGCACCTTGTCCGGCAAGGGGTAGATCTCCCGCAGCTGGTCAGCCATGATCGTGGCGGCTTTGGTGCCTTGGACACTGCCGGGGTAGTGAAAGACCAGCACACCCCGGTTCTGGCCATACAGACCTTCTGGGGAGGCATTGGAGTGAAGCGCTAGGTGCAGGTCATAGTTTCCTGCGTTGGAGGCCCGGATGGAGGACGCAGCAGTCATATCAGGGGTATTGCGGCTATATTGAATGCCTGTGGCGTCCAGATATGGAACCATGGCGTCGGCCAGACGGTTCATCCACTCCTCTTCGCTTCCGCCGTTGACGTATAAATTATTCTCCTGGGTGGAGGGAGATAGATAAATGATAGGCATGATGTTACCTCCTTCATCCCAGTGTATGCCCCTGAGCGTAAAATGACAGCCCTCCCCGGGACGCAACGCCGGGAAGGGTTGAGTTTACATATGGGCGTATAGGGTGTGAGCCAGGCGGGAAAAGTCCTCCAATCCCAACTGTTCCCCTCGTACCGTTTCAGCAAATCCGCACTCAGCCAGAATTTCGCGCAGCTGATCCTTGGATAGCTGGCTGCCGTAGGCAGAGGAGAGGGCGTTGAGCAGAGTCTTTCTCCGCTGCGCAAAGGAGGCTCGAATGACAGAGAAGAGCTGCTTGGGGGGACAGCCCACCGGAGGCTTGTCCCGCAAAGTCATGCCAATGACCGCAGAAGTCACCTTGGGGGCGGGAAGGAAGCACTGGGCGGGCACCTCAAAGAGGTAGTCGCACACGGCGTGGTATTGGCAAAATAGGGAGAAGGCTCCGAAGTCCGAGGTGCCGGGCTGGGCGCAGATGCGCTTTGCCACCTCGCGCTGGATCATCACGGTGACACGGCGGAAACAACCGCTCTCCAGCAAGAGCGTGATGACAGGGGTGGTGATGTTGTAGGGCAGATTGGCACAGGCCATGGGAGTCAGCCCTTGGAACTTTTCTTCCACCAACTGAGGGATGTTCAACTTCATCACGTCCCCAGGGACGATCTCTACGTTGGAGTAGCTGCCCACCGTCTCAGCCAGAATGGGGAGCAGGGAGCGGTCTAGCTCCACCGACACCACCTTGCCAGCCTGTTGGGCCAGCTGTACCGTGAGAGGGCCGATACCGGGGCCGATTTCCAGCACGCCGCAGTGTACGTCCAGCTGGGCGCTGTGGGCGATGTCCCGGGGCACCCAGTCCTCAATGAGAAAGTTCTGGCCCATGGATTTGGAAAAATGAAATCCATGTCGGGCCAGCAGAGTTTTGATGTCAGAGATGTTGGTCAAATCCATGATGTGTTCTCCTTTGCCAGCAAGGCTGTGCCGATGGCGGTGGCGCAATCGGCGTGGGGGGCGATGTGGTAGTTGGGGGAATAGAACTGGGTAAACACCTGAAAACGGGCCTTAGCCTGGGGCAGCTTTGTGAGAGCGCCCAGCAGTACCACATCCGATACCTGGTGCGTCCCACAGGCCAGCATAGCCATGGTCCCGGTGCACTCCAGCACCAGGTTGAGAAGTCCGGCGGCCCAGTCCGCCTGGGTGGAGCTGGGCGAGGCCTTGGCCAGGTTGGAGGAGGTGAGGGTGGGGTCCAGAGTCTCAGAGCCCTGGAACAAGTCGCCAATGCGCAGGTCCACCTGGCCCATATCCCCTTGATCTGCCAGATGAAATAGCTCTAGCGGGGTATCGACACCCAATAGGCCACGGCCCAACCCCATGAGAGTGCCTCCGCCGATGCCGGTGCCACCCAGATGGGTATATTGTCCTCCATGGGCCGGCACAAAGGTGGTACCGGTGCCCATGTTTACCACCAGGGCATTGTCCTTGCCCGAGAGAAAACACCCCGCACAGCCGATGGCATCCAACTCGGATACGGTGCAGTGGGGCAGCCCAAGGTGTTCCACGCCACAGCGAGAGCCATTGAGTCCAGTGATGCCAACATGGGTGATGGGCAGGGAGTCAATGCCGGAGCGCTCCAGTGCCAACTGGAGGGTGTGGGCGGTGGTATCATGGTTGGGTTGGTAGTACGTGGTGTGAATGATGTTTCCGTCCAGCACTGCCAACTTCACAGCGCTGGTCCCGGCGTCAATTCCCAAGATCATGGCAGATACCTCTCTTCGTTATTTCAAACGCAGTTCATAGGCCACCTGACGGAGGTTGTCATAGGACAGGTTGCCACGGTATTGGAAGCCTGCCTGTTTCAGATGAGCCAGCCAGGCTTTGTTACGTTTGTCTGCTGCGGTGCGAATCCAGGGGGCATGCAGGTCCCGCCCTAAATTTCGCACACAGGCCAGCATCTGGGGGACCAAATCCGTGTGGGTCAACTCTGGGTCGGTGCCGTGCAGCTGGAACCACAGGCTGGGCTCTTGGGCGGACCATTTTCCGTCTTGAATTTCCATGTATGCCTGGGCCTCCAGAGGCGTGAGGGAGAAACAGGCTGCGGCCTGGTCGCCGTGGCAGAGAATGTAGCTGTGTTCGGGCATATTGGGGCTGTGAGGCCAGGGCAGGGTGTCCCACGCCTCCTGTGTGGCAGATGCGATAGAGACAGGGTGCGGGAGGGGCTTGTACAGCTCCTCGGCCCGAATTTCTGCCAGTAACTTCTGATCTTCTTTGGAGGACAAGTCCAGTTTGGCGTACAGATCCGGGCGACGGTCCCGGGTACGAAGAATGGACTGCTTGCGTCGCCACCGCTCCACTTTTTTATGGTCTCCGCAGGTGAGAACTGGGGGCACCTCCATGCCATGCCACTGGGCGGGGCGGGAATATTGGGGGTATTCCAGCATGCCATTCCAGTGGCTTTCGTCCTCGAAACAGGCATCATGAGAGAGCACCCCGGGGATGAGACGACACACGGCATCTGCCACGGCCATGGCAGCAATTTCGCCGCCGGTGAGCACAAAGTCGCCCAGAGAGATCTCTTCGTCCACATAGCCATCAATGAACCGCTGGTCAATGCCCTCATAGTGGCCGCAGACCAAAATCAGGTGGTTATGCTCCCGAGCCAAACGCCGGGCATCCTCCTGGGTGAAGGTTTTCCCGCAGGGGGAGAGGTAAATGGTGTGGGGCTGGGTGTCATACTGCTGGCAGATGTGGCTCCAGCACTGGTAGAGGGGATCTGCCTGAAGAACCGCCCCCTGACCGCCCCCATAGGGGTAGTCGTCCACCTGCTTTTGCTTGTTTTTGGTGTAATCCCGAATTTGATGGGTGAGGATACGAATATGGTCTCGCTCCTGAGCACGGCCCAGAATGGATTCGCTCAACACATCCCCCACGGTATCGGGGAACAGGGTCATGATATCGATGTGATACATGCCTCTCACATCCCCTCGATGAGGCGAACCTTGATATATCCCCCGTCCACATTGGTCTCCAGGATAAACTCGGGGACGGCGGGAATGAGAATTTCTCGTTCGCCCTTCACCACATACACTTGCTGGCGGGAGGGGGAGAGAATGTCTTTCAAAACACCCAGTTTGGTTCCCTGTTCGTCCACCACGTCCAGGCCGATGATATCAGCCAGGAAGAAAGAACCCTCGGGCAGGTTGGCGTCCTCCCGGCGGATGTGTACCACCTTGTTCTTCAGCAGCATGGCGGTGTTGACATCGTTGACCCCTTCCAGCAGAGCAATGACGCTGCCCTTGTGGACACGGGCGTTTTGGACTTTGACAGGCTTCTCGTCAATGTACAGGGTGGAGAACTGGCAGAGGAATTCGGCGCTGTCCGCCCAGGGGACGATTTTCACCTCGCCGCGAATGCCGTGGGTGTTGACGATCTGGCCGCATTCCAAATAGGGATGGATCATGATTTGGTTCACCTCTTATGTTGTAGAAATCAAAAAGGCGGGGGCAAGCCCCCGCCTCAACGGCTGTATCAGTCGAGGATGTCAACTGAAACCTTCTTGCCCTGACGTTGGGCAACCGAGCGCATCAGCGCGCGGATTTCCTTGGCGATGCGACCCTGACGGCCGATCACCTTGCCCATGTCCTCAGCGGCTACACGCAGCTCCAAAACGGTTTCTGCGGGAGTCTCATGCTCGGTCACAGAAACCTGGTCTGGATGCTCCACCAGGTTTTGGGCAATATAAGTGAGCAATTCCTTCATGAGGACCTCCAATCGTGCGCTTACAGGCCAGCCTTCTTCAGCAGGTCACGCACGGTGTCGGTGGGCTGAGCGCCGGTCTTAATCCAAGCCTGAGCACGCTCCACATCGATGTTGACGGCAGCGGGGTTCTGACGGGGATCATAGGTGCCCAACTCCTCGATGAAACGGCCATCACGGGGATAGCGGGAATCGGCAACCACAACACGGTAGAAGGGAGCCTTCTTGGCGCCCATACGACGCAGTCTGATCTTAACCATTGTATTTTCACCTCCATAGATTCTATCGTATATGGCAATGTCCGTGGGGGACAGAAACCAACCTTAAAAGGGCAATCCCATGCCTTTGATCCGGCTGAGCAGGCCTTTGGCCTTCTTGGGATTGGAGAACTGGCGGGTGAGCATCTGAATCGCCTCAAACTGTTTGAGCAGGCGGTTGACATCCACCACTTGGGTACCGGACCCGGCAGCAATACGCTTTTTCCGGCTGGAGTTGAGCACGGAGGGGTTCTCTCGCTCGTAGGGAGTCATAGACTGGATGATGGCCTCGATTTTGGCAAGACCAGCCTCGTCCACGTTGAAGTCCATCTTTTTGCCGTTCATACCGGGAAGCATAGCGGCGATGTCCTGCATAGAGCCCATCTTCTTGACCTGTACCAGCTGGTCATAGAAGTCGGCCAGAGTGAACTTGTTTTTGCGCAGCCGCTCCATCTGTTCGGCGGCCTTTTTGGCATCCAGGCTCTGCTCGGCTTTCTCAATGAGGGAGAGCACGTCGCCCATGCCCAAAATGCGGCTGGCCATACGGTCGGGGTGGAACACCTCGATGTTGTCCAGCTTCTCTCCGGTACCGGCGAACTTGATGGGCTTTCCGGTGACGGAACGGATGGACAAGGCAGCGCCACCACGGGCATCGCCGTCCAACTTGGTGAGCATGACACCGTCAATGTCCAGAGCCTCATCAAAGGCCTTAGCGGCGTTGACCGCATCCTGGCCGATCATGGCATCTACCACCAGCAAGATCTCGGTGGGGTTGACAGCAGCTTTGACGGCTCGAAGTTCGTCCATGAGCTGCTCGTCGATGTGCAGACGGCCTGCGGTATCTAAGAACACCATATCGTTGCCGTGCTTTTTGGCGTGCTCCACGGCAGCTTTGGCGATGTCCACGGGGTTGGCTTGACCCATCTGGAAGACAGGGATGTCCAGCTGCTCACCCACTACTTCCAGCTGTCGAATGGCAGCGGGGCGGTAGATGTCACAGGCAGCCAGCAGGGGGCGTTTACCCTGTTTCTTCATCAATCCGGCCAGTTTGGCGCCGTTGGTGGTCTTACCGGCGCCTTGCAAACCCACCAGCATGACTACGGTGGGTGGGGCAGAGGCGATGGTGAGTTTGCTGTCACCGCCACCCATGAGGGCGGTGAGCTCCTCGTTGACGATCTTGACGATCATCTGAGCAGGGGTGAGGGACTCCAGTACGTCGGTGCCCACGGCCCGCTCGGTCACCGAGGCCACAAAGCTTTTGACTACTTTGAAGTTGACGTCCGCCTCCAAAAGAGCCATTTTGATCTCTTTCATGGCGGCTTTTACGTCGGCCTCGCTGATGCGTCCCTTGCCGCGCAGACGGCGGAAGGTGGCAGAAAGTTTCTCAGTTAAGCTTTCAAATGCCATGGCTTACTCCTGTTTGAGCTTGGCGGTGTGTTCTTTGATGCTCAGGGCGATCTCCTCCAGGGTGGAGGCGGTGCAGGAACCTGCACGCACAGCCTGAAGCAAGCGATCAGCCGCCTCGTCAATGGCCAGCAGCTCTTTCTGGCTCTGATGAAAACGGCGAATCAAATGGGTTTTCTCCTCAATCTCGTCCATAGCGGCCTCGGCACGCACAATCACGTCCCGGACGCCCTGACGGGAAATACCGTAGTTTTCGGCAATTTCGGAGAGAGACAGATCCTCATTATAGTAGAGGTCATAAAACTCTTTCTGACGGTCGGTGAGCAGGTCTCCATAAAAATCATAGAGCATGGCCATGCGGTATGCTTGATTCTTCATGGTGCTACCTCCTTCACCGCAGTGTGTAAAGCACGCGGGCTTTACAAGTAGATACTATACCATAGGCATGGGGATGTGTCAAGGAAAAACACTTACCATGGATAAGGTGAATTTTCACAAAATGCAAAACCAGAGAGCGGGAGAATTGGAAGAAATGACGCAAAAGGCTGAAAAACAGGGGGGAGGAAAGTTTGTAGTGGCAAGGCGAGGGAAATGATGTATAATATACAGACACAAAAGATGCCTTTATAAGGAGGAAGTCTATGGAGCGATTCCACAAAACCCTGGCGGAAGGGGTTGAGCTGGTAATGACTCAGACGAGCCAGTTTAAAACCGGTGTGTTCAGCGTGACGCTGACCGTACCGCTGCATGAGGAGACCGCTACGGCGTATGCCCTGATCCCCGATGTGCTTTACCGAGGTAGCCGTCGGCACCCTGATATTGAGAGCTTGTCCGCGGCCACCGATGAATTATATGGGGCGTCTCTGGGCCCTGCCGTGCGTCAGCGGGGAGAAAGCCAGTGCGTGGGATTCCAATGCAGTTTCATTGACGACCACTATGCCCTGGATGGCATGGCGGTGTTGGAGCCTGCCATTTCTCTGGTGGGCGAGATCCTGTTGGACCCCTACACTGTGAATGGAGCGTTTGATGGGGAGTTTGTCTCCAGTGAAGGGGCTAATTTGGCAGACCGCATTGGGGCACGCATCAACGACAAACGGGGCTGGTCCATCTTCCGCCTGGTGCAGGAGATGTGCAGTCAGGAACGATATGCGTTGGACAAGCTGGGGGATGCCCAACAAGCCAGAGAGATGACCGCAGAGAATCTATGGCAGCATTATCAAAATCTGCTTGCTCACAGTCATGTTACCTTTTATTATGGAGGCTCCGCCGGAGTAGACCGGGTGGGGCAGGCCATTGCCGCCTCCTTTGCCCCACTGCTTCGGGGCAGACAGGCACCGGTGGAGTGCCAGGTGCTGGACAAACCGCCGCACAGTGAGGTGCGGGAGGTGACCGATGTGCTGGACGTGACCCAGGGGAAATTGGCTCTGGGCTTCCGCACCGGAGGGATTGCGGGCAATCACCCCAAGATGCCTGCCCTGATGGTGTGCAATGCCTTGTACGGGGGGACAGCTCACTCCAAGTTGTTTACCAATGTGCGGGAGAAAATGAGCCTGTGCTACTTTGCTTCGTCCCTGCTGGATAAGATCAAGGGACTGATGGTGGTGTCCTCTGGGGTGGAGTTTTCCAAGTTCTCTGTGGCCAAAGAGGCTATCTTGAATCAGCTTGAAGCCATCCGCCAGGGAGAGTTTACCCAGGAGGAGTTGCAAGCGGCCATTCGCTCTGTGGTCAATGCTCTGGTCAGCCGCAAGGACAGCCAGGGAATGATGGAAGATGACTGTGTTACCGTGGCTCTTACAGGGGGAGATCCCACCGATGTCAACAACATGGCGGCCAGAGTGGAGCAGGTCACCCACCAAGATGTGGTGGGAGTGGCTCACGCCCTGACCCTAGACACCATTTACTATCTCACGGGAGAGGAGGGGTAAGGAAGATGGAACTGCGGGAATATACCCTGCTGGGCGAGAAGGTTTATCGCCAGCGGCTGGAAAACGGGCTGGAGATCCTGGTGGATGTACGGCCGGAGTATGGCAAGCAGTTTGCCTTCTTTGCTACCCGTTATGGTGGGATGCACCTGCGCTTTCACAATGAGGATGGCCACTGGGTGGACACTCCGGCGGGGGTTGCCCACTTTTTGGAGCACAAGATGTTCGACTCGGAAGAGGGAAACGTGCTTCAAATTATGGCGGCCAACGGGGCGGTGGACAATGCGTTTACTGCGGCAGCCATCACCGGCTACTACTTTGAGTGTACACGGGGCTTTGATGAAAATCTTCGAACCCTGTTGAGTTTTGTCAGCACACCCTATTTCACCAAAGAGAGTGTGGACAAGGAGCAGGGAATCATTGCCCAGGAAATACGCATGTGCCTGGACGATCCTGACGTGGAAGTGTACTATCAACTGATGGAGTCCATGTATCAAAATCACCCGGTGCGTGTGCGGGTGGCAGGCAGCGAGGAGTCCATTGCCCAAATCACCCCGGAAGTGCTCTACCGCTGCCATGAGGCCTTTTATCGCCCGGAAAATATGGTGCTATGCGTGGCTGGTAACGTGGACCCGGAGAAGGTGGTGGAACTGGCCCGACAGGTTTTGCCCCATCCGGGTGGATGCCTGGGTCAGGCGGATTTGGGCCAGTGGGAGCCTGTGGGGGTGTCGGCCAACTTTGTGGAGAGGGAGATGCCGGTGTCGGTTCCCGTCTTCGAGTTGGGAGTGAAGGGGACCCCGGCTCCGGAAGGCCAGGAGTTGCGGCAGCAACTGGTGGGAGAGCTGGTGTGCGACGTGCTGTTTTGCGCCTCGGCTCCCCTGTATAGTAAGTTGTATGAGGAAGGGCTCATCAACAGCAGCTTTGGCGGGGATTACGAGTCTGTGCCCGGCTGCGCCTACCTGATGGCGGGCGGAGAGAGCCGGGACCCCCGGGCGGTGCGGGATGCCGTGGTGGCAGAAGCCCAGCGCCTGTGCCGGGAGGGAATTGACCCTCAGCTCTGGGATCGCCTGAAAAAAGCGGCCTATGGCAGCATGGTGCGGCGGCTGAACTCTCTGGAAGACACCTGCATTGAGCTGGCGCAAAACTATTTCCGGGGCGAGGATTATTTCAACTTTCCCCAGTGCTTCCAGAGCATTGAGTGGGAGGATGTCAGACATCTGCTGGAACAGTGGTGTGTACCGGAGCGGGTTGCCCTCTCGGTGGTGTGCCCTGTGGGCACTGCAGGACAGGAAAGGTGGGACTGACCATGGTCAATACAGTGACCTTCCCCGGATTGGGGTTGGAGTTTACCTTGAATCGGGTGGCTTTGCAGCTGTTCGGAAAAGATATTTACTGGTATGGCGTCATCATCGCCTGCGGCTTTTTGCTGGCGGTGCTCTACTGCTACCGAAAGGCATCGTTTTTTGGTGTGGACGGAGAGAAGCTGACGGACATGCTCTTTTTTGCTGTGCCGTTGGCAATCATCGGCGCCCGGGCCTACTATGTGATTTTCTACCTGTCTATGTACCGCAATGCGGACGGATCCTTTGACTGGGGCAGGGCAGTGGCCATCTGGGATGGCGGATTGGCCATTTACGGTGGTGTCATTGCGGCGGTGATCACAGTGGCAGTATACTGCAAGGTGCGCAAGCAGTCCTTTTGGAACTATGCCGACGTGGGCTGTTACGGACTGCTCATTGGCCAGGCCATTGGACGTTGGGGCAACTTTGTCAACGTGGAGGCATACGGCGGCCTGACGACGCTGCCCTGGCGGATGTGCTCCACCTCCATTGCCGATGAGTTAATGAACAAGGGACTGCTGGAGTCCCAGGAGGTTTACCAGAGTATCTTGGATGGCACTGTGGGCGTACACCCTACCTTCCTTTATGAGTCTTTGTGGAATGTGTTGGGATTTGTGTTGCTGGTGCTGTTGGCCCGAAAGGGACGGGAATTTGACGGACAGATTTTCCTGTCCTATGTGGCCTGGTACGGCGTGGGCCGTGCCATCATCGAGGGAATGCGCACCGACAGCCTGTATTTCTTTGGCACCGGGCTGCGCACCTCTCAAATGGTAGGAATTATTTCTGCGGTGGTTGCCATTGCGATTATGGTGATTCAATGGAAGCGAGGAAAGGGTGTTACCCCACCTCTGACCGCTGCGGGGAAGGAGCAAGAAGAACATGGCAATTAAAATGGATGGCTTGGCCTTGGCCAAGAAGTTGAAGGAACAAGCTCGGGCGGAGGTGGCACAGTTGAGCCGCCGTCCGGGGCTGGCGGTCATCATTGTGGGAGACAACCCCGCCTCTCGGATATATGTCAACAGCAAGCGCAAGGACTGTGAGGAGTGCGGCTATTACAGCGAGGAGTATGCCCTGCCCGAGGCCAGCACCCAGCAGGAACTGTTGCAGCTCATTGGGGAGCTGAACCGCCGGGAGGACATCGACGGCATTCTGGTGCAGCTGCCTCTGCCCAAAGGCTTCTGCGAGGAAGAGGTGCTGCTGGCCATTGACCCCAGCAAGGATGTGGATTGCTTCCACCCCTATAATGTGGGACAGCTTACCATTGGTCAGCCTGTATTCCAGCCTTGCACCCCCGGTGGTGTGATGGAACTGCTGAAGGAATACCACATTGATCCCACCGGGAAGCGGTGCGTGGTGCTGGGCCGCTCCAACATTGTGGGCAAGCCCATGGCCATGCTGCTGCTCCACGCCCACGGTACCGTCACCGTTTGTCATTCCCGCACCCCGGATATGAAAGAGATTGCCGCTACGGCGGACATTCTGGTCTCTGCGGTGGGACAGGTGGGCCTGGTCACCGGAGATATGGTGAAAGAGGGCGCTGTGGTTATCGATGTGGCCATGAACCGCAATGCAGAGGGAAAGCTGTGTGGCGACGTGGTGGTGGAAGAGGTAGAGCCTAAGGCATCCTATCTCACCCCGGTGCCCGGCGGCGTTGGTCCCATGACCCGGGCCATGCTCATGCTCAATACCCTGACAGCGGCAAAAAACCATTTGAAATGAAACAAGCCCCGCCAATATCGGCGGGGCTTGTCTCTTTACTGTTTGGCAGCATAGTCACACACCGGAGCCAAGGGGCACATCCCACACTTGGCCTGCCGGGCGGTGCAGATGGCCCGTCCATGGAGCACCAGGCGGTGGCAGAAGTTATTGGACTCCTCCGGGGGGAGGATTTCCCGCAGCTGTTTTTCCACCTTGACCGGGTCTTTGGTGCCGTCGGTGAGGCCCAGACGCCCGGCGATGCGGATGCAGTGGGTATCTGCCACCACCACGCCGGGGGTGTGGAACACGTCTCCCAAAATGAGATTGGCGGTTTTTCGACCCACGCCAGGGAGCGCTACCAGCTCTTCCATGGTGCCGGGGACCTTTCCGCCGTGCTGAGACAAAAGCATCTGGGCACACAGAACCAGGTCCCGGCTTTTGGCCCGGAAAAATCCACACGAGTGGATGTACTCTCCAACTTCTTCCACATCGGCCTGGGCGAAATCCTCCAGCGTGGGGAAACGGGCGAAAAGGGCGGGGGTGACCTGATTGACCCGCTCGTCGGTACACTGGGCAGAGAGCCGCACGGCGAAGAGCAGCTCGTAATCCTTCTCATATTGCAAGGAGCAGATGCCGTCGGGGTAGAGTTCTTTGAGACCGTCCACCATGGCTTGTACCTGCTTCTTTGTTTTCATGTGTATCACCTCTGGCGATATCATACCATAGAGCTGGGGAGAAATCCACGAAAGTTTACGGTTTGTCTATTGCTGTATTGAGGTAAAGCGGATATAATAGGAACAACTCAACCGGAAAGGGAAGGTGGAACGACCATGGTTTTGGAATATATGGATTTTGTATCCAAGATGGACCCTGAAGTGGGTGCAGCCATTCAAGCAGAGTATCAGAGACAGTGTGATAACATTGAGCTGATTGCTTCGGAAAATATCGTCTCTGAGGCGGTGTTGGCTGCAGCTGGCAGCGTGCTGACCAATAAGTACGCGGAAGGGTACTCCGGCAAGCGCTATTATGGCGGCTGTCAGTGTGTGGACGTGGTGGAAACCCTGGCCATTCAGCGTGCCTGTCAGCTCTATGGGGCCAAATTCGCCAATGTGCAGCCACACTCGGGAGCTCAAGCCAACTATGCAGTGTATATGGCTTTGTGCCAGCCCGGGGACACGGTTCTGGGTATGAATCTGGATCACGGCGGACATCTGACTCATGGCAGTCCTGTGAATTTCTCTGGTAAATACTACAATGTTGTGGCCTACGGCGTGGACGAGCAGACTGGGTATATTGACTATGACCAGCTGGAGCGGGTGGCCCGTGAGTGCAAGCCCAAGATGATTGTGGCTGGCGCCTCTGCCTATCCCAGAACCATTGATTTTGCCCGGTTCCGTGCCATTGCCGATGAGGTAGGAGCTTATCTGTGGGTGGATATGGCTCACATTGCCGGCCTGGTGGCCGCAGGGCTGCACCCCTCTCCGGTGCCTTATGCGCATGTGGTGACCACCACCACCCACAAGACCCTGCGGGGACCTCGAGGCGGTATGATCCTGACCGATGACGAGGATCTGGCCAAGAAGATCAACTCTGCCATCTTCCCCGGCGCCCAGGGCGGTCCTCTGATGCACATCATCGCCGCCAAAGCGGTCGCTTTGGGTGAGGCCCTGAAGCCGGAGTTTAAGGTGTATCAGCAGCAGGTGGTGGCTAACGCCCAGGCTTTGGCTCAAGGCCTGATGAATCGGGGCATGAACCTGGTGTCTGGTGGTACCGACAACCATTTGGCTCTGGTGGATCTGCGCAATCTGGGTGACCTCACCGGCAAAGAGCTGGAGCGACGCTTGGATGAGGTGCGTATCACCGTCAATAAGAACAAGGTGCCTGGAGATCCCCGGTCTCCCTTCCAGACCAGCGGCATTCGGGTGGGCAGCCCTGCGGTGACCAGCCGTGGGTTTACCACTGCTGACATGGATCAGGTAGCCCAGTATATTGCTTGGGCTGCTACGGACTTTGAAAACAAAGCGGAGGAGATCCGCCAGGGTGTGGCTCAGCTGACCCAGGCCCACCCCATTTACCGATAAACAAAAACATGTGCCTGACGCGTGATGCAGTCAGGCACATGTTATATTTTAACCGACCACTTGTTCGCCGTTGACCCAGACGGCGCGGATGTGACTGTCACTGACCATGGGGTTACCGTCCACCAAAACCAGATCGGCATCTTTTCCGGATTCCAGGGAGCCCACCCGGTCGTCCACGCCCAGATGCTTGGCGGGGTTGATGGTGATGGCCTTCAACGCTTCGAAGGGGTCCATGTCCGCTTTCACGGCCAGTCCTGCACACAAGGGCAGGTAGGATTGGGGAATGACAGGGTTATCCGTGATGATGCTCACCTGTACCCCGGCCCGAGCCAGCACACCGGGAGTTTCAAAGGTCTTGTTGACTAGCTCAATTTTGCTGGCATTGGTGAGGGTGGGACCTACGGCAGCGGGGAAACCGGAACGGGCCACAACATCCGGGATGAGATGTCCCTCGGTGCAATGTTCCAGAGTCATCTTGACGCCAAATTCCTTGGCAATGCGGATGGCGGTGCAGATATCATCGGCTCGGTGGGCGTGGGCTTTGAGGGGAATCTCGCCCCGGAGCACAGGAATGAGAGCTTCCAGCTTCATATCATACTTGGGACGTTTCAGAGGGTCGTCCCCGGCGGCTTCTTTGCGGGCCAGGTAATCCTGGGCGGCAAAGAGCATTTCCCGCAGCTTGGCAGCGGTGCTCATGCGGGCGGAGTTGCCCTTGCTCTGATAGCAACGCTTGGGGTTTTCGCCGAAGGCACACTTCATGGCCACCGGGTCCCGCAATACCATGTCGTCCACGCAGTTGCCGTGGGTCTTGACGGCAAAGAAAGTGCCGCCCAGCACATTGGCGCTGCCCGGGCCGGTACCTACGGTGGTGACACCACCTTCCAATGCTCGACGTACTCCAAGTTCCAGAGGATTAAAGCTGTCAATGCCTCGGAGGTGGGCGGCGACAATGTCTCCCATCTCATTGTAGTCGTGGCCTTCAAATCCCATGCCGTAGTTGTCCAGGCCCAGATGACTGTGGGCATCTACGAAGCCGGGGTAGAGGCGCAGACCACGGGCGTCGAATACTTCCTCGTTGGAGGCAGAGAGATTGGTGCCAATAGCCTGAATCCGACCACCTTCCACCCGTACATCTCCCTGATAAGGTTCGGGGTGTACGGCATCATAGATTTGTGCGTTTTGGATTAACATAAGGGAATACCTCCTGGGTGCTTTGTGTATCTTACGAAATTATACAATAGACGGCGCAGGAAGGGAAGAGGGTACAGGCTGTTTTGCTGATAACACGAGATAGGATGAAGTTTTAACCCCATTGGCTTGCCAATTCGGCGTTTATGAGCTATAATACATAAGATAGCCATACTATGGCGTTTTGCCATGTGGTTGGAGGCGATGAAATGGAACATATTGAGCGATTTCTGAGCACGGTTCAGGAATACGTGAAAATCATTGATGTGTTTGACGTGCTGGACATGGCCATTGTGGCCTTTGTGGTATACCACATATTTCGCTTTGTTCGCCGCAGTCGGTCCGGACAGGTTGTCAAGGCTATTCTGCTGATTGTGGTGGCTCTGGGTGTTGCCAATTTGCTTCAGCTGCAGGTGGTCAGCTTTGTGCTGAATAACGCCGTGGAGCTGGGTTTTATTGCCCTGGTCATTATCTTCCAACCGGAGATTCGCCGCTTTCTGGAACAGATGGGCAGTGGTAAGATTAAGGAAATGTTCGTCCGTGAGACCATCGATGACGAGCTGGAATATGCTATCCGTGAGACGGTGGAGGCCTACACCTCCATGTCCAAGGATAAGGTGGGCGCTTTGATGGTGTTTGAACGTAAGACCATGCTGGACGATGTGCTCAAGACGGGAACGCCTTTGGATGCCCGTGTGTCCGCAGAGTTGCTGAAGAATCTGTTTTGGAACAAGGCCCCTCTGCATGACGGTGCCGTCATTGTCCGAAACGGGCGCATTGTAGGCGCAGGATGTATGTTGCCCATGTCCGGGAATGTCAACATCAGCCGGGACTTGGGGATGCGCCACCGGGCTGGCATTGGCATCAGCGAGAATTCCGATGCGGTGGTGGCTCTGGTTTCCGAGGAGACGGGTTCCATTTCCGTGGCCATCAACGGGATGCTCAAGCGGCATCTGGCACCTGCTACTCTGGAGCAGATGCTGCGCAATGAGCTGATGCCGCAGCCGGAGGAAAATAAGCCCTCCGGTACCGCGTGGCTGACCAGTATGCTGAAACCGATAAAGGGGGATAAGCCAGATGGGGAAGAAGATTCTCGACAGTAAGGCACTCTATGTGGTATTATCCATTGTTATTGCAGTGGTCATGTGGTTCTATGTGACCTCTATAAATGGAAATCAGGAGCCCAAGTCCATCAAGAATGTCACCGTTACATTCTCGGGGGAGGAACAGTTGGAGAGCAACGGGCTGATGATTGCCGGAGATGCACCCACCGCCAGCATTACGGTGAAGGCCAAGCCCTCGGTACTGGCCCAGCTCACCGATAAAACGGTGGAATTGGTGGTGGATGTGGCCACCATCGAGCGGGCAGGAGATTATACATTGGCGTATACCGTTCAACTGCCCAGCAACATCAGTTCCAGCCAAGTGCAGGTCATCAACGAAGGCACGGGTAATGTCTCCTTCACGGTGGCAGAGTACCGCCAGCGTGAGATTGAGTTGCGGGGTAAATTTGAAGGGACTACCGCCGAGGGTTACCTGGCCGGAGACCAGGAGGACTTTGTCTTTACCCCTGGAAAGATTACCATCAGTGGTCAGGCAGAACTGGTCAACCAAGTATCCTACGCTGAGGTGGTTGTCACCGGCGAGAACCTCTCTGACACGGTGCGTGGAGACTTCCCCTATCGGTTCATCGGCGCCAGTGGCGACGTCATCGAGAATTTGGATGTGGAGTGCTCGGTGGCTACCGTACACACTACCTTCCCCATTTTGGCTACAGCGGATATTCCTCTGAAGGTGGAGCTGAAAGAGGGTGGCGGTGTCTCCCTGGACCAGGTGAAATGCTCCTTGAGTCTGGACTCTCTGACGGTGGCAGGCAGCAAAACAGCGGTGGAGGCCATCCAGTCGGAAGGTTCCATTGTCCTAGGTACCATTGATTTGGGGACGGTTCACGACGGAGATGAGATCACCTTCGATATTGCCCTGACCGATGAGCTGACCAACATCAGCGGTGTCACCCAGGTGACAGCTACCATTGACTTGGACGACTCGCTGCAGAGCAAGACAGTGGAGGTCACCAACATCGACTGCATTTCTCCGCCGGATGGATGGGCAGCCAAGACGCTGACACAGATGCTGGAGGTGGAGGTCCGAGGCAGCAAGGAATTGCTGGATGCGGTTACCCCTGATAAAATTCGGGTGGTGGCGGACCTCAAGGACATCAATCAGGCGGCTGGACAGTACACCGTAACGGCCAATGTGTATCTGGATAGCGTGGGGACCCGAGATCAGATCGATGTGGTGGGAAGAGACTACAAAATTGTGGTCTCTCTGTATAGGGCATAACTTATGTTTGGATATGTCAGACCTGCCTTGACCTGCCTCACGGAGGAGCAGAAGGAACTCTATCAGTCTGCCTACTGCGGTTTGTGCCATGAGATGGGACGACGCCATGGGTTTTGGGCCCGGTTTACGCTGAATTACGATCTGACACTCCTGGCCATTCTCCTCCAATCCAATCCCAAGTGCCCGGATACCGCTTGTAAGCGGTGTCCGGCGCACCCTCTGCGCAAGCCCAGACGTTGCTTACAGGGCAGCGGCATGGAGCATGCAGCAGATGTGAGCATCATTCTCACCTGGCATAAACTCAATGATGATGTTCAGGATCATGGATTTTGGACGGGGCTGCCCCATCGAATGGTGCGGTGGTGGTTTACCAAACCGTACCGAAGAGCGGCGCAGGCGTGCCCCACATTTGACGCTCATGTGCGTCAGGGATTGGAGCGGTTGTCCCAGCTGGAACAGGAGAAGTCACCCCGTCTGGATGAGGTTGCCCATCAGTTTGCCGGCATTTTGGCCGCTGCGGCACCGGATGGAGCGGATGAGGCCCAGAATCGGATTTTAGAACAGTTGCTGTACCATGTAGGCCGTTGGATTTATCTGATGGATGCGTGGGATGACCTGGAAGAGGATGAAGCGTGCGGACGGTATAACCCGTTGAGCGCACGGTTTCAAGGGAGAGCCCGGGAGGAACAGGAGTATGTCACCACCACCTGTACCCACTCCGCACGTTTGGCGGCTAATGCCGCCCACCTGTTGGAGCTGGGAGCGTGGAATCCAGTGGTGGAGAACATTTTGTGCGTTGGCCTTCCCGCCGTTCAGAGTGCTGTTATGGATGGACGGTGGAAGGAACTGAAAAAGCTACACAAAGGGAGATACGTGCATGAGAGATCCGTATGAGGTGTTGGGCGTCAGCCCCAACGCCAGCGATGATGAAGTCAAACGTGCTTACCGGGAACTGGCTCGGAAGTACCACCCGGACAACTACCAGAACAACCCCTTGGCCGACCTGGCCGAGGAAAAGATGAAGGAAGTCAACGAGGCCTACGATGCCATTACCAAGGCACGCAGTGCAGGCAATGGAACCTCTGGCGGCTATCAGGCGGGGTATCAGACTGGCTACTCCTCTCAATCCTATGGGTACCAGGGTCAATATGGCGGAGGGTCTGGAGGCTCCTTTGCTCAGGTGCGCCAGTACATCAACATGGGAAACCTGGACGGAGCGGAGCAGTTGCTGCGGGGGGTGCCCACCAAAAATGGAGAGTGGTACTTCCTGATGGGCAGCATTGCCTACCGCCGAGGCTGGCTGGATGAAGCCAGACAGAACTACCAGATTGCTTGCCAGATGGAGCCGGGAAATATGGAGTACCGGCAGGCTTTGGCCATGATGCAGCAAGGCGGATACGGCTACAACACCAACATGGCGGGCGGGCAATGTGACAGCTTGGATTGCTGTACCACTATGCTCTGCCTGAACTGCCTGTGTGGGGGATGTAATTGATATGAAACCAGGCAAATCTGCCCGCAATATCACATACCCGGCGCTGTTGGGAGCGGTGTCTCTCATTTTGCTGTATGGCTCGGCTATTTCTCCCACGGGAGCCATTGGATTGGTGGCCCTGGCGGGACTGCCTTGTGCTGGTGTGGTCATTGCCGGAGGCACCACCGCCGGGCTGTTGTGTTGGGCTACGGTGTCCCTGCTGGGGTTGCTGTTGGTGCCGGACAAATTTTGTGTGCTTCTCTATGCGGCTATGTTTGGATTGTACCCTGTGGTGAAGTCTGTGGTCGAGGGAATGAAGCGAAATGTGTGGAGCGTGGTGTGCAAGCTGGTATTTTTTAACCTGTCTTGTACTGTGGTGGTGTGGGTGACCAAGGCAGTGGCTTTGGATGGCCTTCCCCTGGAGCGTTTTCCCCTGGCACTGATCTACTTGGCTGGGAATGTGGTATTCTTGTTGTATGATTTTGGATTTAGCAGGCTGATTGGAGCCTACCTTTCTCGCATGAGAAAAGGGACAAACTGGAGAAAGGGCTGATAGACCATGGTGAAAAGCATGACCGGGTATGGCAGAGGAGAGTGCAGCTATGAGGGCGGCACCTTTACCATCGAAGTGCGGTCGGTAAACAATCGATATCTGGACTGTGGCATTAAGATGCCTCGTGCCTATATTTTTGCAGAGGATGCCATGAAGGCACTGGTACAGGCCTCCATTTCCCGGGGTAAGGTGGATGTGTTCGTTACCCAGACCTCCCAGGCGGAGGATGACTCCACCGTCACGGTCAATGAGGGCCTGGCGAAATCCTACATTCTGGCTCTGGCCAAGCTTTATGACTTGGGAAAAGGCCAGTGGGTGAAGGGCAGCTATTACGCCACGGACCTGGCTCGTTTCCCCGATATCCTCACCGTGGAGAAAAAGGAGCAGGACCAGGATCAGGTGAAGGCGGGACTGCTGGGTGCTTTGGATGCGGCGTTGGCCGACTTTGATTCCATGCGTGTTCGGGAGGGACAGCGTCTGGCTCAGGATATTCTGGGACGCGTGAATACCATAGAGCGCCTGGTTGCCAAGGTGGAGGAGCGTTCTCCTCAGACCGTGGCGGAGTACCGGGCTCGCTTGGAGGCCAAGATGGCGGAGATCCTCCAAAACACCCAGATTGAGGAGAGCCGGATTCTCACCGAAGCTGCCATTTTTGCTGATAAGGTAGCGGTGGATGAAGAGACGGTGCGCCTGCGCAGCCATATGGTACAGCTTCGGGAGATGCTGGAGCAGGGCGGCGCTGTGGGCCGCAAGCTGGATTTTCTCATCCAGGAATTTAACCGTGAGGCCAATACCATTGGTTCCAAGTGCAACGATATCGAGATTGCCCGCGTGGTGGTGGACATCAAAGCGGAGATCGAGAAGATTCGAGAGCAGGTACAGAATTTGGAATGATGTGGGCGAGGTGAGAAGATGGAACTCATCAACATTGGATTTGGCAATGTGGTGTCAGCCCGCAGAATTATCGCTGTGGTCAGCCCCGAATCAGCCCCCATTAAACGGCTGGGGCAGGAGGCACGGGAGCGAGGCATGCTGATCGATGCCAGCTTTGGACGGAAGACCAAGTCAGTGCTGATTATGGACAGTGGCCATGTGGTGTGGTCCTCTCTGTTGCCGGAGGTAATCCAACAACGAGGAACCGCACAGCCACAGGAAGACGAGCAGATGGGAGAGGAAGAGGTATGATAAAGAAGCGAAGAGGAGAACTGATTGTACTCTCCGGCCCCTCTGGAGTGGGGAAAAGCACGGTGATTGCGGAGTTGCTCAGCAGTCGGCGTGACATCCACTTCTCTGTGTCCTTTACCACCCGAGCGCCTCGGGTAGGAGAGGAAGACGGGGTCAACTATAACTTTGTCACCCGAGAAGAGTTTGAGCGGATGATCCGCGACGGAGAATTGCTGGAGTATGCCGAGTATGTAGGCAACTACTATGGGACATCCTTGAAGGTGATTGAGGACTACTTACAGCAGGGCACCGACGTCCTGTTGGACATCGAGGTGCAGGGCGCGGCCAAAGTACGGGAGAAGTGCCCGGAGGCGGTTCTCATCTTTATCATTCCCCCTTCCCTGGAGGAACTCTCCCGTCGGCTGCGCAACCGAAATACGGATAGCGTGGACGTGATTGCCCAGCGGCTGGAGAAATCCCGGGCGGAGTGCCGGGAGAGCGTCAAGTATGACTACTTGGTGGTCAACGACAACGTGATGTCCGCCGCCCAGGAGATTCTGGCCATTTTGGAGGCGGAACGTTGTCGCGTGAAAAAGCGGATCCATTTGGCCGATAGCATCATTGGCACCCAAGACTAAAGGAAGAAACGGAAAGGATTGAAAGATTATGTTGCTCTATCCCCCTATGAAGGACCTGCTGGAGAATGTGCCCAGCCGTTACATGCTGGTGAATGTGGTGGCACACCGTGCCCGGGAGATTTCCAGTGAGTCGGAAAAGACCGGGATTCCCCTGACTGAGAAGGCTGTGACTCTGGCCGTGCGTGAAGTGGCTAGCGGTGAGCTGAAGGTGGAGGAGCCTGAAGAGACCGTCGAGGAGTAACAGTTCTGCGGGAAAGGGAGGCTCCCTTTCCGTAGATACAGGGCAAGCAGTGTACGCTGCTTGCCCTTTCGTGGTCAAAAGGAGGAGGTGGCGGTGTGCCCAAAAGTGCGAAAATAGCGGTGGCGGCCGCCGTCTATGCCATTGACAGACCCTTTGATTATTCCATTCCCAGCCACATGGAGCAGCGAGTCCAGCCAGGCATGCGAGTGGCAGTTCCCTTCGGTCGGGGCAATCGTCTCAGTGACGGCATTGTGCTGGCACTGGGCGAGACAGTGGACACGACGGGACTAAAGCCCATCCAGTCCGTACTGGATCAGGAGCCAATTCTCACCCAGGAGAACATTCAGCTGGCGCTATGGATGCGGGAACGCTATTTCTGTACCGTCTATGAGGCCATTCGTGTCATGCTCCCTGCCGGACTTTGGTATTCACTGAAGGAGAGCTGGAAGGTAGCTCCCGGTGTGGATCGAGAACAACTCTACCAGCTGGCGGGAGAGCAGAAGGCGGCCATTCACCTGGCAGATATTCTCTGTGCCCATGGGGGCAGCGCGGAGTTGGGAGAAATTCAAGCAGGGTTTGACGGGAGAGACCCCTGGCCAGCCCTGCGTCAATTGTCCCAGGCGGGCGGCATTGTGCGCTGTGCAGACGGCATCCCTGGCGTAAAGGATAAGCTGGAGCAGCGAGCCTCCCTGTCCATTCCACCGGAGGAGGCTTTAGCCCAGGTGTCCGGACGAAGACGACGGGCACCCCTGCAATATGAGGCTGTAAAGGTGCTCTGCGAAATGGGAGAGGTGTCTGCCAAGGAGCTGTGCTATTTCACCGGAGCCTCTCTGTCTACCCTGCGCTCCCTGGAAAAGCAGGGAATTCTCACTTTGCGCAAGCAGGAAGTGTACCGCCGGCCTGTTCTGGTGGAGGATCCTCAGGAGCCAGCGGTGCCCATCACCCTCAATGAGCAGCAGCAGCGGGCCATGGAAGGGCTCTGGACACTGATCGAAGAGGCAAAACCAGCGGCTGCTCTGCTGTATGGTGTGACCGGAAGCGGAAAAACCCAGGTATACATTCGTCTCATTCATCGATGCCTGGAGCAAGGGCGAGGGGCCATGGTTCTGGTCCCGGAAATCTCTCTGACCCCTCAGCTTATGGAACTGTTTACCCGACAGTTTGGCCAGCAGGTGGCTAGCCTCCACAGTGCATTGTCCGCCGGAGAGCGGTATGATGAGTGGAAACGGGTACGCACTGGAAAGGCTATGGTGGTAGTGGGCACCCGGTCGGCGGTGTTTGCCCCCGTGAGACATCTGGGGCTCATTGTTCTGGATGAGGAGCAGGAACCCACCTACCAGTCCGAACAAAACCCTCGCTACCATGCCCGAGATGTGGCTAAGTTCCGGTGCGGAAAGGAAGGGGCCTTGTTGCTGCTGGGCTCTGCCACTCCATCGGTGGAAACTATGTATCACGCTTTAGAAGGACCGTACCATTTCTTTCAGATTAACCACCGATTCAATGAGCGGGAGCTGCCGCAGGTGACTGTGGTGGATATGCGTCAGGAACTGAGAGAGGGGCACAGCGTCATCATCAGTGCCCCCCTGGAACAGGCGCTGCGTGAGACTGTGGACCGGGGAGAGCAGGCGATTCTCTTTGTCAACCGCCGGGGAAGCAGCAACATGGTGGTATGCGGAGAGTGCGGAGCATCCCCCACTTGTCCCAGGTGTTCTGTACACCTGACCTATCATAAGGCCAACGGACGCCTGATGTGCCACTACTGCGGCTATTCCCAGCCTCTGCCGCCTACCTGCCCGCAATGCGGCGGAATGTTCAGTTTCCAGGGAGTTGGAACCCAAAAGGTGGAGGAGGAACTGCACCGCCTATTCCCCGATATGCCGGTGTTGCGGATGGATACGGACACGGTGTCGGGGGTTCAGGGCCATGCCAAACTGTTGGCCCGATTCCGAACCGAGAAGATTCCCGTGTTGGTGGGCACCCAGATGGTGGCCAAAGGCTTGGATTTTGAAAATGTGACTCTGGTGGGGGCTGTGGCTGCCGATCAGACGCTGTATGTGGAGGACTATCGAGGCGGAGAGCGTACTTTTTCTCTGCTCACCCAGGTGGTGGGCCGGGCAGGCCGTGGCGGCAAGGCGGGGCGAGCGATCATCCAGACCTTTACGCCCGGCAACGAGGTCATCGAGTGTGCTGCCCGTCAGGACTATGATGGCTTTTATGCCCAGGAAATCCGAATGCGTCAGCTGCGGGACTATCCGCCCTTTGGAGACTTCTTTGTGCTCCACATCACCGGAGAGGTGGAAGAGGAGGTGCTGCGGGTGTGTGCCCGCCTGCGCCAGGCTCTGGACCAAATCCTATCCCGGGGAAGCTATGGCGCAACGGCATGTCGCCTATTGGGCCCCGCTCCGGATGGGGTAGTCAAGGTGAACAACCGATACCGCTATCACCTGACGCTGCAAACCCAAAACACCAAGGCGATGCGGGAACTGGTGGCCCACATGGTGCGCCAGGCCCAGACCGATAAAGCAAACCGAGGCGTTTCCGTCTATGGGGATCTCAACCCCCAGGACTAACCAGATAAAGGAGGACATGAGATATGTCATTGAGAACGATTTTGACCCAAGGAGACCCCGCGCTGGCAAAGACTTGCCGCCCGGTGGAGAAGTTTGACCAGAAGCTCCATGAGTTGCTGGATGATATGAAAGAAACCCTGGTGCAGGCCAACGGTGTGGGTCTGGCTGCCCCACAGATCGGTATTCTCCGCCGTGTAGCGGTTGTTATGGATGAAGACGAGAACATGGTGGAGTTGGTCAATCCCCAGATCATTGCCTCCGATGGCGAGCAGACGGGTCTGGAGGGCTGTCTGTCCGTGCCTGGCAAGTATGGCGTGGTCACTCGTCCTGCCACTGCTACGGTGCGGGCTCAGGACCGCAACGGCGAGTTCTTTGAAATGAGCGGGGAAGGCATTGTGGCCCGCTGCTTCTGCCATGAGCTGGAACACCTGGATGGACACCTGTTTGTGGAGCACACCGACCGCCTCTATACCGTGGAAGAGCTGGAGGCCATGGAGGACGAGAACGCATGAGGATCGTCTTTATGGGGACCCCCGACTTCGCCGTTCCCTCGCTGCGCAAGCTGGTGGAGTGCGGCCATGAGGTGTGCGGGGTGTTTACCCAGCCTGATAAACCCAAAAATCGGGGCATGAAGCTGTTGCCGCCGCCTGTGAAGGAATATGCCTTGTCGCTTGGAATCCCTGTGTTTCAACCTGCTACCTTGCGGGATGGAAGTGCCCTGGAGCAGCTGCGTGAGCTGGCCCCTGAGCTGATTGTGGTGGCAGCTTACGGAAAGATTCTACCGGTGGACATTTTGCAGTTGCCCCCTCTGGGCTGTATCAATGTCCACTCCTCGCTGCTGCCCAAGTACCGGGGTGCGGCCCCCATCAACTGGGCCATCCTCAACGGGGAGAAGGAGACGGGTGTCACCATCATGTATATGGCGGAAGGCTTGGACACCGGAGATATGTTGGCCAGCTGCGCCACCCCCATTGACCTCAACGAGTCTGCCCAGCAGCTCCACGATCGCCTGGCTCAGATGGGAGCGGACCTGCTGCCCCAGGTGGTGGAGCAGCTGCAGAATGGTACGGCAGTGCCAGTGCCTCAGGATGACAGCTTGTCCTGTTATGCACCCATGCTCTCCCGGGAGCTGTCTGCCATGGATTGGAGCCACACCGCTCTGGAGCTGCACAATCAGGTGCGGGGCCTGCGCCCCTGGCCATCTGCCACCGCTGTGGTAGACGGGGTGCGGTGCAAGATCATCCGCACCGCTGTGTTGGATCAGACCACTCAAAAGGATCCGGGTACCTGCTTGAAGGCGGATAAGCACGGGCTCTGGGTGGCCTGCGGGCAGGGAACCGTTTTGGAGATTGTAGAGCTTCAGCCCGATGGGAAAAAGGCCATGGCGGCCCATGCGTTCCTACTGGGCCATCCCCTGAAGGAGAATGAAAACATCTGAGAGGAGTGAACCCATGGGTTCTGCCAGAGAAGCGGCCATGCTGACCCTGACTGCCTGTGATCGGCAAGGGGCATGGTCGGAGGGACATTTGAAGCGGGTTCTAAAGGAAAGCGGCCTGGACCGCCGGGATGCCGCTCTGGCCACACGGCTGTGTTTTGGTGTGTTGCAGACCAGAATGACGCTGGACTGGTATCTGGCCCGCCGGTGTTCCGGAGGACTGAAAAAGCTGGAGCCCAAGGTGCTTTCCATTTTACGCCTTTCCCTGTATCAAATTTTGTATATGGATAAGATCCCTGCCAGTGCAGCGGTCAATGAAGGGGTACAGCTGACCAAGAAGCACTGCAGAAACCCTCGTGCGGCCGGAATGGTCAACGGGGTGCTGCGTGGCATCGTGCGAGATATGCCCCTGTCACTTCCACAGGGAGAGGATGAAGTAGAGACCCTGTCCATCCGGACCAGTCACCCCCGGTGGCTGGTGGAGGAATTTGCCCAGGTACTGGGTATGGACGGGGTGAAGGCGTGGCTGGAGGCCGATAATTGCCAGCCTCCCACCACCGCCCAAGTGAACACCTGCCTGTGTTCTGTGGAGCAGGCTGTGGCAGAGCTGGAGCGGGACGGGGTGGAGGTGACACCCCATCCCTGGCTGCCCGGCTGTCTGCTGCTGGCTGGGACGGGAGACCTGGAACGGCTGAGCAGCTACCGGAAGGGATATTTCTATATTCAGGATGTGGCCGCCCGGCTGGCTGTCACGGCCGCCCAGGTGCAGCCCGGTCAGCGGGTTCTGGACTGCTGTGCTGCTCCCGGCGGAAAGTCCTTTGCTGCGGGGGTGGACATGGAAAATCGGGGAGAGATCATCTCCTGCGACATCCACCCCCACAAGATCAAACTGCTGGAGGCTGGAGCCAATCGTCTGGGCCTGTCCATTCTGGAGGCCCAGCTGCAAAGTGCGGCAGTTCGTCGGGAGGACTGGGTGGAGGGCTTTGACACGGTATTGGTGGATGTGCCCTGTTCAGGACTTGGCATCATCCGCAAAAAGCCAGACATCCGATACAAGGACCCCAAACCCCTGGATGGACTGCCCAAGGTGCAGCGGGAGATTGTGGATAACTGTGGGGCCTATGTACGTCCCGGCGGTGTGATGATCTACGCCACATGCACGCTGCGGGCCAGAGAAAACCAGGAAGTCGTGGAGTGGTTTTTGAAGAAGCATCCAGAATTTCAACTGGAGACCTTCGAGTTGCCTGAATTTGGGCGTCAGGAAGGCATGATGACCTTCTGGCCGCATATGCATCATACCGATGGGTTTTTTGTAGCCCGTCTGCGCAAAAAGGAGGCGTAACCTGTGATTGACATCAAATCCATGCTTCCCCAGGAGCTGGGGGTATGGCTGAAGGAGCTGGGGCAGCCCAGCTTCCGAGCCAAGCAGATTTTTCAATGGCTGCACCGGGGTGTGACCTCCTTTGACGAGATGACCAACCTACCCAAAACTCTGCGGGAGACGCTGAAGGAACAGAGCTACATCACAGTGCCCTTGGTAGAGCGAAAGCAGCAGTCTGCTTTGGACGGAACCATCAAGTACCTGTGGCGGCTGCGGGACGGAAACTGTGTGGAGACGGTGCTGATGCGCTATCAGCATGGAAACACCGTGTGTGTCTCGTGCCAGGTGGGATGCAACATGGGATGTAAGTTCTGTGCCTCCACTCTGGGTGGTAAGGTGCGGGATTTGCAGCCCAGTGAAATCCTGGACCAGATTATTTTTACCCAGCTGGACAGCGGCGTGGAGATTTCCAACATTGTGATGATGGGAATCGGGGAGCCGCTGGACAACTTTGACAACGTTACCCAGTTTTTACAGTTGGTCAACCACCCAGATGGGGTGAACATCGGGATGCGCCACATATCTCTGTCTACCTGTGGCCTGGTGAAGAAAATTGACAAATTGGCCCAGTTGGGGTTACAATTAACTCTCAGCGTATCTCTTCACGCCCCAGATGATGAGACCAGGTCCAAGTTGATGCCGGTGAACCGTGCCGTAGGTGTGGACCTGCTCATGGACACCTGCCGGCGTTACTTTGAGACAACCGGCCGTCGTATCTCTTATGAATATGCCATGATTGACGGGGTCAACGACAGCGATGCCCAGGCGGATTTGCTGGTGAAGCTGCTGCGTGGACAGCCGGGACACGTGAATTTGATTCCCCTCAACCACGTGGAGGAGTCCCCCTTAAAGCCAAGCCGTCGGGTGCGTCAGTTCCAGAAACGTCTGGAATCCCAAGGGGTCACCGCCACGGTGCGGCGTAAGCTGGGCAGCGACATCGATGCCTCCTGTGGCCAGTTACGCCGGAAACAAATGAAACAAGAGCAACTCCAGTCTGGAAAGGACGAAGTTCTATGAATATATTTGGAATGACGGATATCGGTACCGTCCGCAGTGAGAACCAGGACAGCTATACCGTACGTCAACTGGGTGAGCATGCCGCGGTGGCGGTGGTATGTGACGGCATGGGCGGAGCCCGTGCAGGAAACGTGGCCAGTGCGGTGGCGGTGGAGACTTTTGCTGCTGCTGTAGAGGATCTGTATCGCCAGGAAGTGCCGGAAGGGGAGCGGGCCTGTTACCGACTTCTGCGTGAGGCGTGCCTGCATGCCAACACTCAGGTCTATCAGCTTTCCCGCTCCGATGAGCAATACCGTGGCATGGGCACAACCCTGGTCGGTGTATTGCTGATGGGCCTGGATGCCTATGTGGTCAATGTGGGAGACAGCCGCTGTTACCTGATCCACAAGGAAAACATCCAGCAGGTGACTTGTGACCATTCGCTGGTTCAGCTTCTGGTCAACCGAGGGGACATCACCCCGGATGAAGCCCGCAGCCACCCCAAGAAAAACCTCATCACCCGTGCCATGGGCATTGATCGAGATGTGGCCGGTGATTGCTATCATGCGCAGTTGGAGGAAGGCGATGGCCTGTTGTTGTGCAGTGACGGCCTATCCAATGTGCTGACCGACGAGGAGCTGCTGGAGCAGGCGGTGAAGCAGGAGCCTTTGGAGGAGCGCTGCCGGACCATGATGCGCATGACGCTGGAGCAGGGTGCGCCGGACAATGTGACCATTGTCATGGCACAGTTGTGACGTGCAACGAGGAGGATCACAGACTATGGATCAATACATAGGTAAAATGCTGGACAACCGCTACGAGATTTTGGAGCGTATCGGCGTTGGAGGCATGGCCGTGGTGTACAAAGCCCGTTGTCATCGTCTCAATCGCCTGGTGGCCATTAAAATCCTCAAGCCGGAATTGGCCAGCGATGCAGATTTTCGCCGTCGATTTCAGGCGGAATCCCAGGCTGTGGCCATGCTGTCCCACGTCAACATTGTGGGAGTTTACGACGTGTGCCAGAGCGATGGGCTCAACTACATTGTCATGGAACTCATTGACGGCATGACGCTGAAGCAGTATATGCAAAAGCGTGGGACTCCCCTGAAGTGGCAGGAGGCTCTGCACTTCATTTCCCAGATTCTTCGGGCCCTGGATCATGCCCATAGCCGGGGAATCATTCACCGGGATATCAAGCCGCACAATATTTTGGTGTTGCGGGATGGCAGCATCAAAGTGGCGGACTTCGGCATTGCCCGGTTGACATCCTCCCAGAATACCATGACTCAGGAGGCGTTGGGTTCTGTCCACTACATTTCTCCCGAGCAGGCCAAGGGAAGCCACATTGACGGGCGCTCCGATCTTTACTCTGTGGGTGTCATGCTCTACGAGATGCTCACGGGACGTCTGCCTTTTGAGGGGGAGACCCCGGTTCTGGTGGCCATTCAGCATATCAACTCCATTCCCATCCAACCTCGGGAACTCAATCCGGACATTCCTGTGGGGCTGGAGGCCATTATTATGAAGGCCATGGCCCCCAATCCCAACCAGCGGTACCTCTCTGCGCAGGATATGCTGGATGCAGTGACGGAGTTTCAGAAAAATCCCTCCTTTGTCCCCAGTGATACCATCCGTGTAGGTGATGTGGAGGAACCCACCCGGGTAATTCCAGTCAGTGGAGTGCGCGAGATGGATCAGGAGTCGGAAGATGACACCGGAGAGGTGTATGACGACTACGACGAGGACTATGAAGACGGAGAGAAAACCGAGAGCATTAAGCTGTTCGGGCGGTTTAAGGTCCCACCCATTGCAGTGGCAGTGGGAGCCATCCTCATCTTTGTCGTGGGTATCATCATCTTCCTGTTCAACTTCATCCGGGGCGCTATTTTTGCTCCGGCCACAGAGTACACCGTTCCCAATTTGCTGGGCTATACCCTGGAAGAGTTGAAAAAAGACCCCTCCATCCTGGGCGATTTCAAAATTGAGATCGGTGAGACTGTGTTCGACGAGAAATACGAGAAGGACCAGATCTGTGAGCAGACCCCCGAGGCAGACTCCAAGGTGAAGGATGGAGAGACCACCATCACCGTTACCATCAGTGGTGGCACCGAGGAGCTGAAGATGATTGATGTCACGGGATGGGACTCCGAGCGGGCCCTGAAGAGACTGGAAGAGGACATGAAACTGAAGGTAACTCAGGAATACCAGTACTCCTCCACCATCGAAAAGGGATACATCATTTCCTTCAGCCCAGAAGAGGATACCGAGCTGGAAGAGGGCGATGAGGTGACCATCGTCATCAGCAAGGGCAAGGAAGAGGAAAAGGTTACCGTAGGAAATTACGTTGGCTTGAGCTTGGAGCAGGTAAAGGCACAGCTGGAGCTGCAGGGCCTCCAGGCCAACGTGAAGGAATATCACAGCGACACCTATGCTGCAGGCAAGGTGATGTGGCAGAGCATTGATAAGGGTGCTCAGGTGGACCCAGGTACCACCATTGACCTCCAAGTCAGTCTGGGCCCAGAGGCCACCAAGCCTCCTGTCACCAATCCTCCGGTGGTGACCACAGATGCCCCGGTGAAGAAGACCATCCAGGTGGATTTGAGTGACTATACAGGCACCGTTACCCTCAAGGTGACCTTGGGATCTACCACCATTTTTGATGGGGCCTGGAATGTGGATGAGCAGGGGAACTTCTCCCGTGAGGTGACCCAGAATCCTGGAACCACCAAGCGGGTCACCATCTACATTGATGGAGACCGGGTGGAGAGCTATGATCTGGAGTTTTGATGTATGACGGGTACGATCATCAAAGCCCTCAGTGGCTTCTATTATGTGGATGTGGGGGCAGAGCATGAACCGGTGACCTGTCGAGGTCGGGGAAAGCTTCGACACCAGAAAGTTACCCCTCTGGTGGGTGATCATGTGGCAATCACCATGACAGAGGACGGGACGGGCATGGTGGATGAAGTTCTGCCGCGGTCCAATCAGTTTCAGCGCCCTATGGTGGCCAATATGGACCAGTTGGTCATTTTGGCCTCCGGGGCGATCCCCATCACAGACCCATTTCTCATTGACCGTATGATCTCGTTGGCGGAGTACAAGGGGTGTGAGCCCATCATCTGCTTCAACAAATGTGATTTAGAGCCGTCCCAGGAGATGGTAGAGCTGTACCGCCAAGCGGGATTTCAATGCTTTGCCATCAGCGCCTATACCGGGGAAGGATTGGAGCAGTTGATGGAGATTTTGAACGGAAAGATCTCCGCCTTTACGGGAAATTCCGGTGTGGGAAAGTCCAGCGTGCTCAACGCCCTGTGCCCTCAGTTTGATTTGAAGGTAGGACAGGTCAGCGAGAAGTTGGGCCGTGGCCGCCATACCACCCGCCACGTGGAATTGTTCCGTGTGGGTGGAGGCCTGGTGGCAGATACGCCTGGCTTTTCCGCTTTTGATGTGGAGCAGATGGAACTGATCCCCAAAGAGGAATTGGAACGTACCTTCCGGGAGTTCGGGCCTTATCTGGAACAGTGCCGGTTTGTGGGCTGTGCCCACGTGAAGGAGAGGGGCTGCGCCGTGCGTGAGGCGGTGGACGATGGCGCCATTGCTCCCAGCCGTTACCACAGTTACGTGAAACTGTATGAACAAGTAAAATCCCGTCCTCTGTGGGAAAAATAAAAAACCAAGGAACCAGACAGCCCCTTCTTTCATATGCTGTACTAGAATTCAGCATAGAAAGGAGGGGCTTTTTCTGATGCGTATTGTGGTTGTGAAATTTCCCAAGGCCCTGTGCGGGCTGATGCGTCGAATTTTCGGCATCTCAGAATGAGGGTATATCCCGGCACTCCCAGTCATATAGATACCTCAGAATGTTGGACAAAGGGAGGATGTCTATGGATATGGAGTTGCAGCCCGTGATGTTGGAGGGGTATCGTGAGGTGTTGGACGCCTCGGTGACCCAAGAGGAGACGTTGGAGAGCATTGTGCCGGATACTTACCCGGATATCGCACGGATTGTTTCGGCGGTGGGCCGGGTGTACGTACGGGACTGTGAGGCAGGAGAGGGAACCGTCCGCCTGACCGGAACCATCCAGACCACGGTGTTTTACATCCCAGAGGGAGAGCCACAACCCAAGACATTGGACGTGGCCATTCCCTTCCAGTGTATGAAAGATCACCCGGCCCTCCATCCCACCAGTATCGTACAGGCCAACGCCTGTGTGACCTTTGCGGATGCTCGGGCGGTGAACCCCAGAAAAGTGGTGGCGCGGGCAGAGGTGGTGGTAGATCTGACCGCCTATGAGCTGAGCACCAGAGAACTGACGTGTGATGTGGAGGGAGGGCCGGAGGGAAGCCTGGAAAAGCGACTGCTTACCGCCCGGGACATCGTGGTGACCGGAGTGGTGGAAAAACCGTTTCTTTTCTCAGACCTCATTCGCATGCCCCCATCCAAGGGTGAAATTGAACATCTGATGCTATGCCGTCCCCAGTTGGATGTCATGGAAGGCAAGCTCATTGGACGCAAGCTGGTGGTCAAAGGATCCGTGAAGCTGTATGTGCTCTACCAGTGTGGAGATGCCCCCACTTCCACCTGCTTCGAACTCCCGTTCTCCCAAGTGTTGGACATGGAACAGGAAGCTGGAGATCAGGGTTCCCAGGTGGATGTGCGGCTCAAAAGTGTGGATTGCCGTCTGCGGGATGGAGAGCTGGAGGTGACGGTGGAGGCCTGTGCTCAGGTTGTGGTGCGTGTGGAGCGGGAGGTGACTTTGCTGTCTGATGTGTATTCAGTCAGCTGTCGCCTGGATGCCCAGCGTGCTCCCTGTACCATGTGTACTCTGGCGGAGACAGGGGGAACCAGCCAGAGTGTACGGCACTTTTATCAGACCTCTGTGGAGGCCAAGCAGGTGCTGGACAGCTTTGCTGTGGTCAAGGAAGTAACTCAGCGCAATGGAGAACATGGCAGTGAACTGGCCGCCCAGATCCAGGTACATATGCTGTATTTGGATGAGGAAGGCCAGCTGCGGGGAGCCACCGATAGCGTGTTGGTCACCTGTCCGTATCAGGTTCCGCAGGGCTGTGAGCGGAAGGTCCATTGTCGGGCCATGGGCGATGTATCCGCTGCGGCGGTAAGCGGCGGGATTGATTTGCGGTTCGAATTGGAGTTCCGCTGGTTGACCACCAAGGAGGAGGAGTTGCTGTGCGTCAACTCTGTGGCCTCTGCGGGGAACTATGATGGCCCGTGCAGCCGTCCTTCTCTGGTCATTCGCCGGGTGGATGCCGGAGAGCAGCTTTGGGATGTGGCCAAAGCCTGCGGTGCAACCATCCAGGACATCTGCACCGCCAATGAGCTGGCCTCGGAAACCGTGCCTCAGAGTATGGTTCTCCTCATTCCCACCAAACGGGTATAAGGAAAAAACCGATCGGAGTTTTCTCCGGTCGGTTTTTTGATGTGGTATATTATACAGCTTATCCCCATACATATGTAGAGAACTTGCGGGAGGAGGAGTTGCATTGGATCACAACAAACTGTATGAGGATATCGCCCAGCGGACCCAGGGGGATATCTACATCGGCGTGGTGGGCCCGGTCCGCACGGGGAAGTCCACCTTTATCAAGCGGTTTATGGAGACCATGGTGTTGCCGGAGATTCAAAATACTTACCTGCGGGATCGGGCCCGGGATGAATTGCCCCAGAGTGGTTCGGGCCGGGTGGTCATGACGGCAGAACCCAAGTTCGTCCCCGAGGATGCGGTGAGTTTGTCCATGGACGACGGCAGCTCATTTTCGGTGCGCCTCATTGACTGCGTGGGCTACATGGTGCCCGGGGCTCTGGGTCAGATGGACGGGGATCAGCCCCGTATGGTGACCACCCCTTGGATGGATCATGAGATTCCCATGACCCAGGCCGCGGAGTTGGGGACTCAGAAAGTCATCACTGACCACTCCACCATTGGAATTGTCGTCACCACCGACGGCACCATCTCTGACATTCCACGAGAGGACTACCTGGAGGCTGAGGAGCGGGTCATTCAGGAGCTCAAAGCCATGGGGAAGCCCTTTGTAGTACTGCTCAACTCTGCCCAGCCGTACAGCGATCGGGCCCAGGCCATTCAGGCGGACATTGCCCAGCAGTATCAGGTCACTTGTCTGGCAGTCAACTGCCTGACGCTGGACGAGGAGACGGTGGAGGCCATTTTAAGCGGTGTGCTCCACGAATTCCCCATGAAGCAGTTGGAACTGTATTTGCCCTCTTGGGTGGATGTACTGCCTTTTGATCACCCCATCAAAAGCCAGCTCTACGGAATGATTCGCCAAGAGGCTGGGGAACTGGAACGGCTGCGAGATACTGAGCAGGCGGTGGATGCGTTGGACCAGCGAGATGAGATCGCTTCGGCCCGGATCACCCGCATGGACATGGGGAGCGGCGTGGTAACAGCAGTGTTGGAACTGCCTCGCAGCCTGTTCTATGAGACGGTGTCCCAGCGCTGTGGTCTGGAGATCCACGACGACGGGGACCTCATTGAGCAGCTGGTGCAGATGGCCTCCATGAAACGAAAGTATGAGAAGGTGGAGCAGGCCCTGGTCCAAGTGGAGGAGACGGGCTATGGCATTGTCATGCCTGACCCCCAGGAAATGACCCTGGAGGAGCCGGAGATTGTCAAACAAGGGGGGCGTTACGGGGTTCGGCTCAAAGCCTCTGCTCCCTCCATCCATATGATGCGGGCGGATATCAAAACCGAGGTGTCCCCCATCATGGGTACGGAGAAGCAGTCTGAGGAGATGGTGGACTTCCTTCTGCGCCAATTCGAGGGGGACACCGGGAAAATATGGGACTCCAATATGTTTGGACGCTCCTTCCACGAGTTAGTGGGTGAGGATTTGCAGGCCAAGCTCAAACGGATGCCGGAGGATGCCCGGGAGAAGTTGCGGGACACCCTGCAACGGATCATCAACGAAGGGTCCGGGGGCCTCATTTGTATCATTCTATAATGGGAAGATGTGTCGCAGAATTATTGTTCTGTGGCACATCTTTTTTTGTAACGTTTTGTCTGGTAGAAGATCTAATAGGCAGAAACCAACATGCAGAGACAAGCAATATGGGAGGTGTAGACAGTCATGTGGCGGGATTAGGAGTGATCTGATACAATGGAGAGAGAAAAAGGGGGGTGAGAGGTTGCTATGTCGGAATTTCAAAAAATCTATGAGTCATACAGCAAACCTGTATACCGGTTTCTCCTCTCCTTGACACGCAATGAGACCATGGCAGAAGATCTGTTACAGGAAGTGTTTTACAAAGCGCTGTTACATATTGATCGGTTTGAAGGCAAGAGCAGCCTATACACCTGGCTGTGCCAGATCGGGAAAAATGCCTGGCTGAAAGAGTGCACAAAATACAAAAACCATACCATGTGCCCCATGGAGGAGGTGGCGGTGATGGCTTCCAATCAACCAACACCGGAGGAGCAAGCGATTGCCAGAGAAGAGCACATACTGGTGCGAAAAGCAATGCTGCGGCTCAGCGACCCATATAAGGATGTCTTTATCCTCCACACATATGGAGATATCAAGTTGAAAGAGATTGCAGAACTATACGAGAAGACCGAGGCATGGGCCAGAGTGACCTATTATCGGGCCAAACAGCAGATTATTCAGGAGGTGTTAAAATGAAACTGCCATGCAATATCGTACAGGATTTGTTGCCGCTATACGAGGATGACCTGTGCAGTCAGGCCACCCGAGATGCCATTGAAGAACATCTGAAGCAGTGCAAGAATTGTGGCAAGCAGTACGCTGCTGTCCAGCAGCTGGATGAGTCGGAGGTGGTGGTGGAGCCAGAACAAGAGAAGAAAGCCACAGCCAAGAGTTTCAAAAAAATTCGCAACCGTTGGATTGCATCTATCATAGTCATTCTCCTGCTCATTCCCATCGGATATTTGGGATGGGGGCAATACAAAGGAGTTGGGCCGAGCTTTACCAATCTTCGCGAGTTGTATATTGGAAATCGGTTTGCCCACTACATGGAAGCAGGAAATTATGAGAAAGCATTTCAATATTGGGATCTAGAGTATAAGAAGGCAGACTGGCTGGAGCACAGCTTCACAGAAGAAGAGATGGAGAACTTTGAAGCAGATGCACTAGCCAAGTTCCTGGAGTTGGCAGAGAACGTGGAGCAGGCTGGTGGAATCGATTCTGTGCAGTACCTCGGTGTAAGCGTAGGAGGGGCTACATTTAGCGGAGGGACTATTTATCGACTCAGTTTTTTACTGGAGTGTGAAGGAATCAAAACCAAGATGGACATAGATGTTACCAACGGCGGTGTGCATTCCTACTCAACTGCGACGGAAGTTCCAGAGTTGAATGTTCTAGCCATGTGGAGTGAATACTTATGGCAAGACTATCGAGGATACTATTTTGACCCAGAATTGGGTGAGTATGTTTACTATAATGAAGCAAATTAGAAATGAAATGGAAGGGGCGGGAAGCTATTATAGCTTTCCGCCCCTTCCATTTCATCGATTCTGTAACGTCTGGAGTAGACGTTCATCCAAAATTCGTACCATACCATAGCCCGTCTCAACGGCACCCTGCCGTACCAGTTGTTTGATTGCTCGGCTGACCGTGATGCGACTCATGCCAATGGCCTGACCGATGCTCTCATGGGTACATACCACACAATTATCCGTGTTCCGGGGCAAATGGAGTAGATACCTGGCTACCCGCCCAATGGCCGGGAGAGAGGCGATATCTACATGGTCGGAGAGCAGCCGCACCGTGCGAGCCAGATAGCGCAGCATGGGCTGAGCCAATTGGGGATGCTCCATGAAGATTTGATCCAGCCGATGCTGGTCAATGGATATCACCAAGCTGTCCTCCAAAGCCATGGCAGAGCTGACCCGGGGGTACTGGTCGAAAAAGGATGCCTCCCCCATCAAGTCTCCGCTGCGGTGTATGGTTAAGATCCGTTCGTCCCCATCAGGGTTGCTGAGAAAGCTGCGAGCGGAGCCAGATACCAGGTAATAAAAGTGGTGAGGGTGTTCTCTCTGTAAGTAAATCATCTGACCCTTGGTATAAAGCTTCGGTGTCTGCCCCTGGGCGAAGATATCCCACTGTGCCATGCCGGTCCCTCCAATCTTCTTAGGATTGTATCATATGTTACATTCTTTTTCCAGTGGGTTTGGCATAATGAATCCACACAACAACCTGAGAAACGAGGAGGTGCGTCTCATGGGTATGACCATGACGCAGAAGATTTTGGCTCGGGCCGCTGGTCTCAGCCAGGTACAGGCCGGGCAACTGATGGAAGGAAAGTTGGATCTGGTGCTGGGGAACGACATTACCACTCCAGTGGCCATCAAGGAATTTGAAAAGGCGGGGCTGTCCACGGTATTTGACAAGGAGAAGATCGCCATTGTACTGGATCACTCTACCCCTTGTAAGGATATCAAGTCTGCCCAGCTGTGCGCCATCTGCCGGGACTTTGCCCATAAGCACCAGATTACCCATTTTTATGATGTGGGCCAGATGGGGATTGAGCACGCCCTCATTCCAGAGAAGGGCTTGGCTGCTCCCGGCGAGGTAATCATTGGTGCAGACTCCCACACCTGTACCTACGGCGCCCTAGGCGCTTTCTCCACCGGAGTAGGGTCCACAGATATGGCTGCCGGTATGGCTACCGGTCTGGCCTGGTTCAAGGTGCCTCAGGCCATCCGGGTCAAGCTCACCGGCCAACTCTCCCCCTATGTCAGCGGTAAGGACGTGGTACTCCATCTCATCGGCCTGATTGGCGTGGATGGAGCCCTGTACCAGTCGCTGGAGTTCTGCGGGGACGGGGTGTCCGCTCTGGAGATGGACGACCGCTTTACCATTTGCAACATGGCCATTGAGGCGGGTGCAAAAAACGGGATCTTCCCTGTGGATGAGAAGACCATCGCCTACCTGAACGGACGTGTGGAGCGGGCGTGGACTGCTTTTGAGGCAGACGGGGACGCTGTCTATGCCCGTACCGTGGAGATTGACCTGTCCACGCTGCGCCCCACCGTGGCCTTGCCCCATTTGCCTTCCAACACCAAGCCTGTGGATGAAGTGGCGGGCAAGCCCATTCAGCAGGTGGTCATCGGCTCTTGTACCAATGGCCGACTGATAGACCTGCGGGAGGCCGCTGCCATTCTCCGGGGCAAAAAGGTGGCCGACGGGGTGCGTTGCATTGTCATTCCTGCCACCCAGCAGATTTATCTCCAGGCCATGGAGGAAGGGCTCATTGCCGATTTCATCCAGGCAGGAGCTGCAGTATCCACTCCCACCTGTGGTCCCTGTTTAGGCGGACATATGGGAGTACTCAGCGACAACGAGTGGGCCATTGCCACCACCAACCGCAACTTTGTGGGCCGTATGGGTCCCACCAGTTCCATGATTATTTTGGCAAGCCCTGCTGTGGCAGCGGCTTCTGCCATCACTGGCGTGGTCACGGACCCCGCTACCATCTAAGGGAGGGATGAGAAAATGAAGATTTATAAATACGGCGACAACGTGGATACCGATGTCATTATCCCAGCCCGCTACTTAAATGCTCCCGATGAGAAGTCCTTGGCCTCCCACTGTATGGAGGACATCGATGCTGACTTCGCCTCCTCTGTGCAGCCTGGAGATATCGTGGTGGGGGGAAGTAACTTCGGCTGCGGCTCCTCCCGGGAACACGCTCCTCTGTCCATTAAGGCCTGCGGTGTCAAGTGCGTGATTGCCAAGAGCTTTGCTCGTATTTTCTACCGCAACGCCATCAACATCGGATTCCCCATTATGGAGTGCCCCGAAGCCGTGGATGGCATTTCCCCCGGCGACCAGGTCACTGTAGATTTTGCCACGGGAGTCATTGAAAACCAGACCACCGGGGCGACCTTCCAGGCTGCGCCGTTCCCCGCCTTTGTCAACGGCATCATTGAAAACGGCGGTCTGCTCCACTCTCTGAAAGCAAGGGGGATTGCAAAATGAATTACAAAATTGCTCTCATTCGAGGGGACGGGATCGGCCCCGAGATTGTCAACGAAGCCGTAGGTGTTCTGGACAAGGTGGGGGAGAAGTTTGGCCATTCCTTCACCTACGTGGACGTGCTGCTGGGTGGCTGCGCCACCGATGCGGTGGGTAAGAGTTACCCCGACGGTACGGCTGAGGTGTGTAAGAGCTGTGATGCGGTGTTGTTGGGCGCTGTGGGCGGCCCCAAGTGGGGCAGCGATAAACCCGCTGAGCAGCGGCCTGAAACGGCTTTGCTGGCCATCCGCAAGGACTTGGGCCTGTACGCCAATCTCCGTCCTGCCGCTCTGCGCCCGGCTTTGGCTGAGGCCTGTCCGCTGAAGAAGGAGACTGCCGAAAAGGGCATTGACCTGATGATGGTACGAGAGCTCACAGGCGGCGTGTACTTTGGTAAGCGGGATCGTTACGACACGCCGGACCGGGGTGTGGAGTGTACCGATTTGATGGCGTATTCTGAGATGGAGATTGAGCGCATTGGACGCCGCGCCTTTGAAATGGCCCGGCTGAGACGGAACAAGGTGTCCAGCGTAGACAAGGCCAACGTGCTGGAGACCAGCCGCCTGTGGCGGTCGGTGATGCACCGCCTGGCTGCGGAATACCCCGATGTGACCTACGAGGATGTGCTGGTGGACAACTGCGCCATGCAGCTGGTGCGTGATCCCGGTCAATTTGACGTGGTGGTGACGGAGAACATGTTCGGAGACATCCTCTCTGACGAGGCCTCCATGATCACCGGGTCCATCGGCCTGTTGCCCTCTGCATCCATGGGTGATACCGCTCCGGCCCTCTATGAGCCCATTCATGGCTCTGCCCCCGACATTGCCGGACAGGACAAGGCAAATCCCATTGCCACCATCCTATCTGTGGCCATGATGCTGCGCTACTCCTTCCAGCTGTCTGCGGAGGCGGACGCGGTGGAGCAGGCTGTGGACAAGGCTCTGGCAGATGGTTGGCGTACTGCTGACATTGCCAAGCCTGGTGAGGCCGTTGTGGGTACGCGCCAGATGGGACAGATCATACGGGATAATATCTAAAAACGGGAAAACCTCCGCTCTGTGCACTCTGGGGCGGAGGTTTCCTCTTGCAATGCCCTTTGGCCCTGGCTATAATGAGAACCAAGAGAATCTTGTATACAAAGGGGTTGGGCACTTTGATTCTGGCTGTGGCCATCAGCAACATCCATGTCACCATCGCATTGTTCGAGGAAAACGGGGACATCCGTTTCCGCTCTGAGCTGGAAACCGAGCGCAGATACAGTGAGGACCGCTGTGCCCTGGATCTGATGGGATTGTTCCAGCTGTACGGTGGAAACATAAAAGAAGTACAGGGGGCTATTGTATCCAGTGTAGTGCCTCCGGTCACAGATATTTTTGTCCGGGCCATCCAGCGCTTGACCGGGAAACGGCCTATGGTAGTGGGCCCTGGTGTGAAAACAGGGCTGAACATCCGGGCGGATGTCCATAATCAGCTGGGCAGTAACATTGTGGCCTCGGCGGTGGCGGCAGTGGCCCTCTATCCCTCACCCTCCATTGTCATCAACTCGGGCACAGCACTATCTTTCTCCTACATGAGACAGGCATCCTATGAGGGCTGTGCCATCATGCCCGGCATGGCCATCGCGTTGGAGGCTCTATCCGACAACGGAGCCCAGCTGCCCCACATCGCCATGGGAAAGGTGGACACCCCTCTGGGCCGCAACACGGTGGATTCCATGCGAGCGGGTGTGGTGTATGGGTACGCTGGTACCATCGACCGATTGATTGATGAGATGGAGCAGGCAGCAGGAGAGCCGGCTGCCTCCGTGGTGGCCAGCGGAGAGTATGCTCCGGAGATTTTTCGCCATTGTCACCACTCCATCGAGTATGACCGAGATCTGATGGTCAAGGGACTGTATTTTCTCTACCGCAAGAATACCACCAAGCGCACCCGGTGATTTTGCATCACAAATCGCTGCTTGATGCAAAATACACCGCGTTTCCTGGATTGATACTTGCAAGGATGCAAGGAACAAGATATAATATGTCATAAATGAAGTGTACGGAGGGATTGACTTGAAAGAATTGTCACGGATTGCCTCTCAGGTTCAGGCATCCAGCACCATGGCCATTGACTCTCTGGCCAAGCAGATGAAGGCCGACGGCATTGATGTTGTGGGATTTGGCGCCGGAGAGCCGGATTTCAACACGCCGGACGAGATCAAGGCCGCCGGTATCCATGCTATTGAAGAAAACAATACCCGCTATACCCCTGCCTCCGGCACGCCGGGGCTGAAGAAGGCCATTTGCGACCGGGTCAAGGCGGATTTCCATGTGGAATATCAGCCTTCCCAGGTAGTGGTGGCTGCTGGTGCCAAGCACTGTGTGTACCTGGCTCTGCGTACTCTGGTTAATCCCGGGGATGAGGTCATTCTCCCAGCTCCCTACTGGGTCAGCTACATTGAGCTCATCCGCATGATGGGTGGCGTGCCTGTAGTGGTCACCGCTCAGGAGTCTGCTGGATTTAAGATTACCGCGCAACAACTGCGGGATGCCATTACCCCCAAGACCAAGGCCATGATTCTCAACAATCCTTCCAACCCCACCGGTATGGTGTACAGTCGGGAGGAGTTGCAGGCTCTGGCTGATGTGTGTGTGGAGAAGGATCTGTACATCATCGCCGATGAAATTTACTCCTGCCTGCTGTACGATGGGTTGAAATTCACCTCGGTGGCCAGACTGGGCGAAGAGGTGAAAAAGCGCACCATCCTTATCAACGGTGTGTCCAAAGCCTATGCCATGACTGGCTGGCGCATTGGCTACGCTCTGGGCGAGCCTGAGGTCATCAAGGTCATGATCAACTACCTCAGCCACTGCGCTGGTTCTTGCTGCGCTATCTCCCAAGCCGCAGCTCAGGTTGCCCTCAGCGGTCCTCAGGACAAAATCGAGGCCATGCGTCAGGCCTTTGAGGGGCGCCGCAACTACCTGGTGAAACGGATGAACCAGGTGGAGGGAGTCAGTTGTATCCAGCCTGAGGGCGCTTTCTATGTGATGATGAACATGGAAAAGCTGGTGGGCCGCAGCGTGCGCGGCCAGGTCATTGAGACCTGTGATGATTTCTCCCAGGCCTTTTTGAAGTATGGCCTGGTGGCTACCGTGCCCGGAACTGCCTTTGGCGCGCCCAACTTTGTGCGCTGGTCTTATGCCACGTCGATGGAGAACATCAAGAAGGGCATGGACCGCCTGGAGGCATTTTTGAAGGAATTCCAGTGAGATTCCCCTTCAACCTCTTGCAAAAGAGCAAAAGGTTGGATATACTAAGCATGTTCGACAAAACTAGATCAGGAGGTCATGTAACATGGCTAAGATTACCAAGGATACCATCATCGGCGATATTCTGGACATCGCCCCTCACACCGCCCCCATCTTCCTCTCCATCGGCATGCACTGCCTGGGCTGCCCCTCCGCCCGTGGCGAGACCGTGGAGCAGGCCTGCATGGTGCACGGCGTAGACGTGAATTCTCTGCTGGAGAAGATCAACGCAAACATTGCTGATTGATGTATGGATGGGAAAGAGCGGGAAACCGCTCTTTCCGTCTATTTAGGGATTGTTGGAGGAACTATGGAGTTAACACCTAGATTGGAAACCATTGCCCAACAAGTTCCCCAGGGTTCCATCCTGGCGGACGTGGGCACAGACCATGCCTTGCTACCGGTTTGGCTGCTGTTGGAGGGGCGTATCTCCAACGCCATTGCCTCAGATTTACGGGAAGGACCTCTCTCTCGGGCCAAAGAGACCGTGGAGCAGCACGGAGTAGCAGATCAGGTTTCTCTGCGCCTGTGTGATGGACTATCTGGTATTCAGGCCGGGGAGGCAGATGTGGTAGCCATTGCTGGTATGGGCGGGGAGACCATTGCCGCCATTTTGGAGCAGGCTCCCTGGACAAAAGAAGATACACTGCTGCTGTTGCAACCTATGACTTCTTTTCCGGATTTGCGGAAGTGGCTGCTGGACCATGGGTATACGGTGGAGAAAGAGACCATTTGCCGAGAGGGAAGCCGGATGTATACAATCCTCACGGTTCGTGGGGGCGAGGACGCGCCCATGACCGCGGCGGAGCTGTGGGTGGGACGCAATCGTCCTCAGCCTCTGCGTAGAGAGTACTTGGCTATGATGGAAGGAAAGGTGCGCCGTGCCCTGGAGGGACAGCGTGCCTCTGTCAATCCAGATCAGCCCACGGTGGCACACCTGGAGGAAGTCCTGAATGGGTTGGAGAGTATGAAAAAGGAGCTGGAAGTATGAGTCGGACGGTGTCGCAGATCTATGATTGGATGGATGAAAAGGCCCCATTTCGGTATCAGTTGGGGTTTGACAATGCCGGATTTCTAGTCGGACACCATGGCGCGCAGGTAGACCGTGTCCTGGTGGCATTGGACATCACCAAGTCCGTGGCGGAGGAGGCTGTGGAGCTGGGAGCTCAACTGATTGTGTCTCATCATCCCGTCATTTGGAACGGGGTCAAGCAGCTGACAGATGTGACCCCAGGTGGGGATTTGCTGTTATACATGGCAGAGCACGGGCTAGCAGCGATTTGCGCCCACACCAATCTGGATGCGGTAGCCGAGGGCGTCAACGACGCCCTGGCCCATGCCTTGGGACTGACCGACGTGGATCAGCTTCACCAAGATGGCGAGGACGCGCAGGGAAGGCCCTATGGCATTGGACGTGTGGGTCTGGTGCCGACCCAGAGCGTGGATACCTTTGCCGAGCTGGTGAAACAGCGCCTGAACGCGGCCTGTGTCCGGGTAGTGGACAGCGGCAAGTCGGTGCACAAGGTAGCCGTAGGCGGTGGTTCCTGCGGAAGCATGCTGGCCGACGCATTGGCCTGTGGCTGTGATACCTTTGTGACCGCCGATGTGAAATACGATGTGTTCTTGGAAGCCAAGAGCTACGGGCTCAACTTGCTGGATGCGGGGCACTATCCCACAGAAAACGTGGTGTGTCCCGTGGTGGCCGAATGGCTGCAAAATGCGTTCCCCGACGTGAAGGTGATGGTCTCTCAGCGTCACCGGGAAATCTATCACTGCGTCTAGCATGAGTTGTCCCCTTTTCTCATATGGTGAGAGGGAAGGGGGGATGGCCATGAAGCCATGGATGGTGATGTTACTGATTGCAGCGGGAATCCTCTGCTTTTTAGCTCGGTGGGGGAAACTGGTGCCCACTGTGGCTCCGGTGGAGTATGCACAATGGCCTGTGGTGGTCCTGGATGCGGGGCATGGTGGAGAAGATGGGGGAGCTGTGACTGCCTCCGGACATCGAGAGAGCGATATCAACCTCCAGATTGTCCAAAAACTAGACTACTTCATGGCGCTGTGTGGGGTAGAGACGGTACTGACCCGGACAGAAGATGTCTCTTTGCATACACCAGGCGCAGATGAGCGAGGGGAACGCAAGCAGTCCGATTTGGACTATCGGGCCCAACTGGTGGAGCAGACGCCGGGAGCTATGCTCATCAGCATCCATCAAAATCAGTATTCGGACCCATCTGTTTCAGGAGCCCAGGTGTTTTACTCTGTGGGGGATGTAGCTCGTCAATGGGGGGAATTCACCCAGCAGACCCTCTGTGATGTGGTGGACCCTGCCAACACCAAAAAGGCCAAGCAGGTTTCGCAGGATGTCTACCTGTTTGCTCACATCACCCGTCCCGCGTTACTGGTGGAGTGCGGCTTTCTCAGCAATGGGCTGGAAGCATCTCTGCTTCTCACCGATGACTACCAGACCCGACTATCCCTGGCTATCACCGGGGCATATCTCCATCAATTACAAATGATGAACAAAGCCTCAGGAGGAATCTGAATGGCAAAGAATAAAACCGTCTTTTACTGCACTCAGTGTGGCAATGAAACCCCGAAGTGGCAGGGAAGATGTATGGCATGTGGGGCTTGGAATACCATTGTAGAGCAACCCGCTGCTGTGACAGACACTAAGAAGAAAAGCGGAGGAATCACTACATCGTCCCTGCGCAGACCTCGCCCCATGAATGATGTGGAGGCTGCCGATGAGCTGCGTTTCCCCACGGGAATGAGCGAGTTGGATCGCGTGCTGGGCGGAGGTGCCGTCAAGGGTTCTCTGGTGCTGGTAGGTGGCGCCCCTGGCATCGGTAAGTCCACCTTGATGCTCCAGATCTGCAACAGTCTGTGCCAGTTTGCCTCGGTGCTCTATGTGTCCGGGGAGGAGTCGGAGCGGCAGATCAAACTCCGGGCCCAGAGACTTGGAATATCCGGGCAGGGGCTCTATCTCTATTCAGAGACTAATCTGGAAGATGTGGTTTCGGCGGTAGAGCAACAGAAACCGGACATTCTCATTGTGGACTCCATCCAGACCGTGTACAATGGCGACTCCAATGCCTCACCGGGCAGTGTCGCCCAGGTCAAGGAGTGCACTATGACATTGATGCACTTGGCCAAAGGCTTGGGCATTACGGTATTTGTGGTGGGACATATCAACAAAGAGGGATCTCTGGCGGGCCCCAAGGTGCTGGAGCACATGGTGGACTGTGTGCTGCATTTTGAAGGGGAGGAGCACAACTCCTACCGGATTCTTCGGGCAGCGAAGAACCGTTTCGGTGCCACCAATGAGATCGGTGTGTTTGAGATGGGGGACCAGGGACTGTCCCAGGTGCCCAACCCCTCGGAGGCGCTGCTCTCCGGACGGCCCCAGAATACCCCGGGTTCCTGCGTCACTTGCGTCATGGAGGGCGTGCGTCCGGTGCTGGCAGAAGTCCAGGCGCTGCTCACGCCGTCGGCCTACGGCACATCGAGGCGCTCCTGCAATGGCTTTGACTACAACCGGGCTATGATGCTCTCGGCAGTACTGGAAAAACGTGGTGGACTCATGGTGTCCAACTGTGACGTGTACGTTAACGTCATTGGTGGCCTGAGCATCACCGAGCCGGCGGCAGATTTGGCTTTGATTGTGGCGTTGGCGTCCAGCTTCCGGGACAAGCCCGTACCGTACGATTTGGCTGCCATTGGTGAGGTGGGCCTGACCGGAGAGCTGCGTGCAGTACATGCCTTGAATCAGCGGCTCAGCGAGGTGCAGCGGCTGGGATTCACCAAATGCCTGATCCCAGCCCGACACAGCGGAAAGCTGATTGTGCCGGAGGGTTTACAGCTCATTGAGGTGCACAACATCCGGCAAGCGATTGCGGTGCTTGTCTGAAGACTTTGGCACATAATTGAGACAAGGATGGTCGGTGCCGTCCTGGCGTGCGTTGCGCATCGGTTGAGAGCCGGCGGCGTACAGGGTGCACCGACCATCGGACTGATACTGACAGGAGAGGGTACACGGAATGAGACTCATGGGAAAACCTCCGTTTCTTGTTCTGGAGCACCCCAAATCAAATTTATATACAACTCAACAAAATTAAAATTTTGTTGAGTTGAGGGGAGGGGCGGCCCGGGATATTGATGTCCATAGTATCGGCGGGCTGACTTCGCTTTATGTATACAATTATGGTGATATAAGATGAAAATTGACTACCGAACCCAGGCACCACCGGTGCTGCGGGATTTTTTGGCGTATCACGAGACCATTCAGGGACATTCATCCAAAACGGTGGATGAATATTTTCTTGATCTGCGCACCTTTCTGAGATATATGAAAATTGAAAAAGGCTTGGTGCCTAGATCCACGCCCTTGGACGAAATCTCCATTGATGATGTGAATGTTGATCTCATACGCTCCGTGACGTTAGCTGATGTGTATTCCTATCTGAGTTTTCTCAGCCGGGATCGGGCGAAGAATCACAATGCGCCCCAGGCTGGTTGTGGACTGGAAGCCTCTACAAGAGCCAGAAAAGTGGCCTCTATTCGCTCATTTTATAAATATTTGGTCAACAAGGCCAAAGTTATGACAGAAAACCCCATTCAGGAGCTGGATGCGCCCAGGCAGCGGCAGACGCTACCTCGATTTTTGACTCTGGATGAGTGTATCCAGCTGTTAGACAGCATCGATGGGGCCAATGCCGAGCGTGATTTTTGTATCATTACACTGTTTCTCAACTGTGGGCTGCGTATTTCGGAACTGGTGGGGCTGAATCTCAGCGATGTGCGAGAAGATCGTATGCGGGTATTGGGCAAAGGTAACAAAGAGAGATTTGTCTTTCTCAATGCCGCTTGCCGAGCGGCGCTGGATGATTGGCTTGCGGTACGGGCTCAATCCGCTGCTGTAGACCCGTATGCACTGTTTATCACCAGAAAACGCACTCGAATTACCAAAGATGGGGTCCATTATATGATAAAAAAACGGCTGAAAGCCGCTGGGTTGGACAGCGAAAAGTATTCTGCCCATAAACTCCGTCATACTGCTGCCACGCTGATGTTGAAAAATGGCGTTGATGTTCGCACATTGCAGGAAATTCTCGGGCATGAGCACTTGAATACCACCCAAATCTACACACATGTGGACAGCGATGCCATGCGTCAGGCAGCTCAACTCAACCCTTTGGGAAATCGCGGCAAGAAAAAGTGAGCCTCTCTCCTGCTTTTTTGTCACTTCGCACAAAGGGATTTCGGGCGATGTATATAATTTGTCGTAAAAAAGATGGGTGGATACCTTGCAATTTTGCTTGAACACTGTTAAAATGATGAAGTGCAAGACCAATTAATTCTACTAAGGAGTTGATTCAAATGCCACTGGTCACTACTACCGAGATGTTCAAAAAGGCATACGATGGTGGGTATGCAATTGGTGCTTTCAACGTCAACAACATGGAGATCGTTCAGGGCATCACCGAGGCCGCCAAGGAGGTTAACGCTCCCCTGATTCTTCAGGTTTCCAAGGGCGCCCGTGCTTACGCCAACCACACCTACCTGGTCAAGCTGGTTGAGGCTGCCATCATCGAGACTGGCCTGCCCATCGCTCTGCACCTGGATCACGGTGACAGCTTTGAGACTTGTAAGAGCTGCATCGACGGCGGCTTTACCTCCGTCATGATCGACGCTTCTTCCAAGCCCTTTGCTGAGAACATTGAGCTGACCAAGCGTGTTGTGGAATATGCTCATGACCACGGTGTTGTGGTTGAGGCTGAGCTGGGTGCTCTGGCCGGCGTGGAGGACGAGGTCCAGGTTTCCGCCGAGGACTCTCACTACACCCGTCCTGAGGAGGTTGAGGAGTTCGTTTCCAAGACCGGCTGCGACTCTCTGGCCATCGCCATCGGCACCAGCCACGGCGCTTACAAGTTCACCGCTGCTCAGTGCACCCGCAATGAGAAGGGCGAGCTGGTTCCCCCTCCCCTGCGCTTTGACATCCTGGACGAGGTCGTCCGTCGTCTGCCCGGCTTCCCCATCGTTCTCCACGGCTCTTCTTCCGTGCCCCAGGAGTATGTGAAGATGATCAACGAGAACGGCGGCAAGATGCCCGATGCCGTTGGTATCCCCGAGGAGCAGCTGCGTCAGGCCGCCCGCGGCGCTGTGTGTAAGATCAACATTGACTCTGACCTGCGTCTGGCCATGACCGGCACCATCCGTAAGTTCTTCGCTGAGCACCCCGACAAGTTTGACCCCCGCGAGTACCTGAAGCCCGCCCGCGCCAACATCAAGGAGCTGGTCAAGCACAAGCTGATCAACGTCCTGGGCTGCGACGGCAAGGCCTAATCAGCGCGTTTCAAACGCATCACAACATTAGGAGGATTCAAACATGTCTCAACTGAAAGGCGCATGTATCATTGGTCAGTCCGGCGGTCCTACCTCCGTGATCAATGCCAGCGCATACGGTGTCATTCGCACCGCTCTGGATAACCCCAACATCACCGCCGTGTACGGCGCTGCTCACGGCATCAAGGGCGTTCTCAACGATCGTCTGTATGACATGAGCCAGGAGGACGCTCACGAGCTGGAGCTGCTGCTGAACACTCCCTCTTCTGAGCTGGGTTCCTGCCGTTACAAGATCGCCGATCCCGATGTGGACGACACCGACTACAAGCGGATTCTGGAGATCTTCAAGAAGTACGACGTGCGTTACTTCTTCTACAACGGTGGTAACGACTCCATGGACACCTGCTCCAAGGTCAGCCGCTTCATGGCCAAGTCCGGCTATGAGTGCCGCGTCATGGGCGTGCCCAAGACCATCGACAACGACCTGTTCGGCACCGACCACTGCCCCGGCTTCGCCTCCGCTGCCAAGTACATCGCTACTTCCTGCGCTGAGGTGTACAAGGATGCCCGTGTGTACGACACCGGCATGGTCACCATCATCGAGATCATGGGCCGTCACGCTGGCTGGCTGACTGCTGCTGCCGCTCTGGCTGGCGTCGTGGGCTGCGCTCCCGACCTGATCTACGTTCCCGAGGTGGACTTCGACATGGACAAGTTCCTGGCCGATGTGACCTCCATCTACGAGAAGAACGGCAACTGCATCGTGGCTGTCTCCGAGGGCATCCACTATGCTGACGGCTCCTTCGTCTCCGAGGCTAAGACCTCTGCCACCGACGGTTTCGGTCACGCTCAGCTGGGCGGTCTGGCTGCTATGCTGGCCAACATCGTCAAGGAGCGCACCGGCGCCAAGGTCCGTGGCATCGAGCTGTCCCTGCTGCAGCGCTGCGGCGCTCACCTGGCTTCTCAGACCGACATTCAGGAGTCCTTCCTGGCTGGTAAGACCGCCGTGGAGGCTGCTGTGGCCGGCGAGACCGATAAGATGGTGGGCTTCGAGTGCTCCCGTGAGAACGGCTATGAGTGCAAGACCAAGCTGTTCAACCTCTCTGAGGTGGCCAACTTTGAGAAGAAAGTGCCCCTGGAGTGGATCAACGAGGCTGGCAATGGCATCAACCAGGGCTTCATCGACTACGCTCTGCCCCTGATTCAGGGTGAGAACACCCGCGCCACCGAGCACGGCCTGCCCCGCTTCGCCCGTCTGAAGAAGGTTCTGGCCAGCAAGTAAGAGTAGACCTCTTCCCTGCTATGTGTTATGATGATGAGGAATTACAGAGATGTAATTCCTCATCATTTTTTATTTATTGAAAAAGGAGATGGCCGAAATGATTCATTTTGCCATTCTGGGAGCTGGCAGCATTGCTGCCACCATGGCTCGGACAATCCAGCAGATGTGTGAGTCGGGGTATCAAGAGGTTTCTCTGTACGCTGTGGCGGCCAGAGATGGAAAGCGTGCGGAATCGTTCGCCCAGGCCTATGGCGTGGAAAAGGCATATGGAAGCTATGAGGAGATGCTGTGCGACGATGCGGTGCAGCTGGTGTATGTGGCTACCCCTCACTCGCACCATTATGAGCATGTCATGATGTGCTTGGAGCATGGTAAGCACGTGTTATGCGAGAAAGCCTTTGCGGTCAATGCACAGCAGGCGCGGGAAATGCTCCAGTGCGCCAAAAACAAGGGACTTCTGCTCACAGAGGCCATATGGACCAGGTATCAGCCCATGCGGGAGATGATTGCCCAGACAGTACATTCCGGTATCATTGGCCAGCCAAAAATGCTTACAGCTAACCTTGGATATGAAATCATGAGAAAAGAGCGCATTGTAGAGCCATCTCTGGCTGGAGGTGCGTTGCTGGATGTGGGAATTTATCCCCTGAATTTTGCAGAGATGATATTTGGCCCTGGCGCACAAATCCATGCTACTTGTGTGAAGTCTGACAAAGGCGTCGATCTCAATGACAGTATTACACTCATCTGGGAGGACGGTAAGATGGCAGTGCTTAACGCAGGAGCCAACTGCGTGTCTGACCGTATGGGTGTTATTTATGGCAGTAAAGGATTTGTTGTGGTGGAAAATATCAATAATCCGCAGTCTATCTCGGTCTATGACTCCAAATATCAGCTGATTCAGCGTCAGGAATGCCCCAAACAGCTGACAGGCTACGAATATGAAGTCATGGAGACAGTGGCAAGTATCGTAAATGGGCAATTGGAATGTCCCTCTATGACCCATGAAGAGACCATTCACATGATGGAAGTGATGGATGAAGCCCGTCGACAAATGGGAATTCGGTATCCTTTCGAATAAATTAAAAAAACGAGGTCCCATTTGGGACCTCGTTTTTTTAGGTCAAATTTGAAGATCAACCATGTACACCCGTGAGATCGCGAAGCATAGACAGACTATATTCGTCGATTTCCTTCTTCATGCCAAGGGCTTCGGTGATGTCATAGTCGACGATGTCGTCACCAGACATGGCAACCACCCGGCAGGTCTTCCCTTCTGCCAGCAGACGAACAGCATGATAACCCATGTTGGTGGCAACCATACGGTCACGAGCTGTGGGAGAACCGCCGCGCTGGACGTGGCCCAAAACGGTAACGCGGGTGTCCAGAGCGGTGAACTCCTTGATCTGCTGGGCTACACCATAGCCGCCGCCGGGAACACCTTCTGCCACAATGACCATGAAGTGGGTACGGCCACCCAGGCGGGCCTGACGGATGGGAGTGATAACATCCCGCTGGAAGTCCACAGGCTGCTCAGGCACCAGAACGACGGTGGCGCCGCAGGAGATGCCTACGGCTACAGCCAGATGTCCAGCCCGATGGCCCATGACCTCCACCACAGAGCAACGCTCGTGGGACTTCATGGTGTCACGGAGACGGTCGATGCTCTCCAATGCGGTGTTGCAGGCGGTGTCATAGCCTACTGTATAAGAAGAGCAGGCAATATCATTATCAATGGTGCCGGGGATACCGATCACAGAGATGCCACTGTCAGCCAGAGTGAGCAGGCCACGGAATGTACCGTCGCCGCCGATACCCACCAAGGCATCCAGACCCAGAAGTTTGCAGGTGGCCAAAGCCTTGTTGCGGCCAGCCTCTTCCTTGAATTCCAGGCTGCGAGCAGAGTACAAAATAGTACCACCCCGACGGGAGATGTCGCTGACGCTTTCAAAATCCAGACGGGTGAAATCACCGTTAATCAGGCCGTGGTATCCTCGGCGAATGCCGATACATTCAATTCCCATATGCAGGGACGTTCTGACAACCGCACGAATGGCGGCATTCATGCCTGGAGCGTCTCCACCGCTGGTAAATACGCCGATACGATGAACTGCAGTATCCATATTCGTTCCTCCCAAAATATGAAATTGATGAAATCAGACCTTGAGTTCGGTGTGAACTCCGGTCAGTGCCTGGGCGTGAGCCTCCAGCACGGGGGCAATAAACTCTGCGATGAAATCGTCTACCTGCTGGGGGCAGCGGCCGATGTAGCGAGAAGGCTCCATGTGGGCCAGCAGCTCCTCTCGGCTCATGCCAAAGAGGGGATCTTCTGCAATCAGATCGATAAGGTTGTTGCTCAGGCCCAGATCCTTCACATTATGACCGGCCTCCAGGGCGTGGACACGAATGCGCTCATGGAGCTCCTGACGGTCTCCCCCCTTCTTGACGGCGTCCATCATGATGTTCTCACTGGCCATAAAGGGCAGCTCCTCCAGGATGTGCTTTTCAATCACCTTCTCGTGAACCACGAGGCCAGCAGAAACATTTTCGTAGATGTTGAGGATGGCGTCCACGGCCAGGAACGCTTCGGGGACAGAGATGCGCTTGTTGGCAGAGTCGTCCAGAGTGCGCTCGAACCACTGAGAGGCAGCGGTGACCATGGGGTTGGTCACATCTGCCATCACATAGCGGGCCAAAGCACAGATGCGCTCGCAGCGCATGGGGTTGCGCTTGTAAGGCATGGCAGAGGAACCAATCTGCTTACTCTCAAAGGGCTCTTCCACTTCTTTCAAATGGCACAGAAGACGCACGTCGGTGGCAAACTTACTGGCAGACTGGGCAATACCGGCCAAGGTGGAGAGTACCGCAGAGTCAACCTTGCGGGAGTAGGTCTGACCGGACACAGGGACAGAGGCCTCAAAGCCCATCTCCTTGGCAATCCGGCGGTCCAGCTCCTTGCACTTCTCGTGGTCACCCTCGAACAGCTCCAGGAAGGAGGCCTGGGTGCCAGTGGTGCCCTTGCAGCCCAACAGCTTCAGGGTGGAAATGCGGTATTCGATTTCCTCCAGATCCATGAGCAGCTCGTTCATCCACAAGGTGGCGCGCTTGCCTACTGTGACCAACTGGGCGGCCTGGAAGTGGGTGAAGCCCAGGGTGGGCAGCGCCTTATATCTGGTGGCAAACTGGGAGAGGTTGGAGAGCACGCGGACCAGTTTGTCCCGGATGAGCATCAGACCTTCGCGCATGATAATGATGTCGGTATTGTCGCCCACGTAGCAGCTGGTGGCGCCCAGGTGAATGATGGGCATGGCCTTGGGGCACAGGGTGCCAAAGGTGTGAATGTGGGCCATGACATCATGGCGCAGCTCCTTTTCCTTCTCAGCAGCCAGATCGTAGTCGATGTCGGTGAGATGTGCCTCCATCTCCTGGATCTGCTCCTGGGTGATAGGCAGGCCCAGCTCCATTTCTGCACGAGCCAAAGCCACCCACAGCTTGCGCCAGGTGGAGAACTTCTTGTCCGGCGAGAAGATGAATTGCATCTCATCGCTGGCATAACGAGACGAGAGAGGACTTTCGTAAATAGTTTTGTTCACAGTGAAAAGAACCCCCTTATTGGATATGGGCAGAGGCGCTGGCGGTCTGTCCCCCACCTGTTTCAGGAATGAAATATGTAGAAAACATGTTCCATGAACAACAATATTATATCACAGTTCCAAAGTGGGAACAAGGGATGAGAGGAAAAAGGTTGGCGAGAAATGGATAGAGAAAACCGGAGCTGCCATGGTTGGCAGCTCCGGTTGATGCATCAAAGATGGAAAGGCTTAGCCCTCTTCACGCATCTTAGCGAAGCACTCGCTGCAGTAAACAGGGCGGTCGGACTTGGGCTCAAAAGGAACCTTTGCCTCACGGCCACAAGCGGCACAAGTGGCGGTGAAGTACTCACGGGGGCCACGAGCGGCAGCCTTGCGAGCGTCACGGCAGGTCTTGCAGCGCTGGGGCTCATTCTGGAAGCCGCGCTCGGCGTAGAACTCCTGCTCACCGGCGGTAAACACGAACTCCTGGCCACACTCTTTGCAAACTAAAGTCTTGTCTTCGTACATGGAAATACCCTCTCTTTTGATGCCCAGAACCGGGGAAAAGCCACTGCTGGGACTGTAATATTTGCGTCAGCTTTTGCTGAAATCGCCGTAGTATGGGGCAAGCTTTCGCCGAATCCGCTGTACAGCATTGTCTACAGACTTTACCGAGCGTCCGACATGGCAACTGATTTCCTGATAAGAGAGTCCTTGGAGGAACAGGGTCAAAACCTGCTGTTCCAGACAAGACAGACACTTGCTAAGCTGTGTGATTCGCTCCGCTTCCTCTTCGCGGGAGATAAACAAATCTTCCGGGCTGCAGTCGCTTTCGGCCATCACCGAATCAAAGGGAACGCTGTCATTCAAGGGCATATGCTTGCCTCTGGATGCAGAGACAATGGCGGATCGAATTCGGTTTCGAATGCAGACATCTGCAAAGGTCCGAAATTGAATGTCGCGACCGGGATCAAACTCCCGAATCGCCTTGATGAGACCAAACATGGCCTCTTGAATCAAGTCCTCGCTGTCGCCGCCTGCCAGAAAATAGGGCCGGGCGCACATCCGCACCTGCCTTTGATAGCGGAGCACCAACTGCTCTTCGGCATCCAAGTCTCCGTCCCTGGCTTTTGCACATAGTGCCTCATCAGAATATTCTGTTGTCAAAGCATCGAAGTGTTTCATATTGCAACCTTGTTTATTTTTATCACAAATTACGTCAAATGTCAATGATTTTTATGCAAAATCTAAAAACGGTTTGTGAGGATATAGAAATAGAAGGAAATCAAAAGGAAAGTTGTTCCATTTCTATCCGATTCGGCACGGACAGACCCAAATGTTCATAGGCTTTCGCGGTGACACAACGCCCCCTGGGAGTACGAGTCAGAAAACCCAACTGCATCAGATAGGGCTCATATACATCTTCCAAGGTGACAGATTCTTCGTTGATGGTAGCGGCCAGGGTATCCAGTCCCACTGGACCGCCGCCGTAGTTCTCTATGATGCTCATTAGCATACGGCGGTCAATTTGATCCAATCCCAGGTTGTCAATTTCCAGGGCCTTCAGGGCACGGTCGGCCACAGATTGCGTGATGACACCTCCGGCGGTGACCTGAGCGAAATCCCGTACTCGACGAAGCATGCGGTTTGCGATTCTTGGGGTTCCTCGGCTGCGGCGGGCGATTTCCATGGCCCCATCTGGTTCGATGGGAACGTTGAGAATACCTGCCGACCGGGTGACGATTTCGCTCAGCTCCTGGGGTGAGTAGAGTTCCAGACGCAGGGTGACACCAAAACGATCACGCAGAGGGGCGGAAAGTTGCCCGGCTCGGGTGGTGGCGCCGATGAGGGTAAATTTAGGCAGGTCCAAACGGATGGAGTTGGCGGAGGGGCCTTTGCCAATGATGATATCAATGGCATAGTCCTCCATGGCCGGATAGAGAATCTCCTCCACGGAACGGTTGAGTCGGTGGATCTCATCCACAAACAGAATGTCATTTTCCTGGAGGTTGGTGAGAAGCGCCGCCAAATCTCCGGGCTTTTCAATGGCGGGGCCGGAGGTAATGCGAATTTGGACCCCCATCTCATTGGCAATGATGCCGCTGAGGGTGGTCTTACCCAGACCCGGAGGGCCGTGGAGGAGCACATGGTCCAGGGGCTCTCCCCTCATTTTGGCTGCCTGGATGAATACCTCCAGGTTTCCTTTGGCTTTGGACTGTCCAATGTATTGGTCCAGTGTTTGAGGCCGTAGGGTGGACTCCCCTTCATCTGCCGAAGTAAGCGAGGTGCTTACCAGGGGCTGAAAGGAATCGTCCTCGTATTCGTGATTGGAAAAGTCAATACTCATAGCTTAACACCTCGTGGTAGGGCTTATCGCATCATGCGTTTGAGCGCCTGCTTGATGATGTCCTCCAGAGAGAGCTGGTCCACATTCAACCCCTTCAGGGCGGCAGTGATCTCTGGCTGGCTATATCCCAAAACAGCCAGTGCAGCTGAGGCCTCGCTGGTCTTATTTTCTGGAATGATGGTTACTCCGCCGGCAAAGGATTCCCCGGAACCGGTGGTCAGTTGACCCTTGGCCAGCTTGTCCTTCAACTCCAAGATGATACGCTGGGCTATCTTTTTGCCAATTCCAGGAGCACAGGTCAAGGCTTTTTCATTCTCCGAGACAATGGCCATGGCCAGTCCCTCCGGGGTGTTGGAGGAGAGAATGGCCAAAGCGGCTTTGGGGCCTACGCCGGAGACACCCAGCAGCATCTGAAAGCTGGACAACTCTCCTTCTGTAGAAAATCCGTACAGTTCAAACACGTCTTCCCGCACATGAAGGTAGGTGTAGAGCTTGGCCTGAGCCCCTTTGGTGAGATTGGAGATGGTGTAGTTGGTGGTGCGGCAGGCGTATCCCACACCGCCGCAGTCGATAACCGCCAGATATGGGCCGATGTGGGCCACAGTTCCGTTAAGATAGTAAAACATAGCTTGCTCCTTAGGTTTGGTTGATGGCGCGCCGGGACAACAGTGAGGTACTGCTGCGGGCATGACACAAGGCGATGGCTACCGCATCTGCGGCATCATCCGGTTTGGGCACGTGGGTAAGTCGCAGTAACTTGCGGGTCATCTCCATGACTTGCTTTTTTTCTGCTTTTCCGTACCCTACCACTGCCTGCTTGACCTGGGAAGGATTATACTCCACCACGGGAATCCCGCACTTTTCTGCGGTCATGAGAATGACGCCTCTGGCCTGAGCCACGCCGATTCCGGTGGTGACATTCTGATTGAAGAAAAGTTCCTCAATGGCCAGAACATCCGGGTGAAATTGTCCCATTAGCTCCTCAAGATCTGTGGCAATTTGCCACAGACGAGCGGGCAGACGTACGCCGGCTGGGGTGTTGATGGCACCGCACGCCACTAGTTTCTGCTTCCCGGCCGCAGCATCTACCAGGCCAAAGCCTACAATGGCATAGCCTGGGTCAATTCCTAAAATTCGCAATGGATGCAGCCTCCTACCCCACAAATGTACTCGAACTATTGTATCATAATTTGTTCTATGCCGCAAGGGATAGGGGCGCAGGATCACAGAACAGACAATAGCTTTTGACAGAGTTCGGGTAGCCAAATGGGGAGAATATGTCCTTGCAGAAAGAGAAACAGGCACAACAGAATTCCGCAGTACATGAGCATGGCACCCGAAGGGCGGGCGCAGGGTGATGCGTCCTGGGGGAAACATCGTTGGCAGGAGTTGGTAAAGGCCCAATGCCCTATGCATACACAGATTGGCAGCAGGAAAAGGGCAGAAACGCCAAAAAACAGAGCATTCCAGCCCAAGCCATGCAATCCATACATGGCAACAAAGCTGGAGCAGGCATAACTGAGCAAAAATCCCCGGATCAGAAAGACACAAGGAATGCCGACGACGCCCGGGGGGCCAAAACTGAGCAGAACCAGAAGCAGAGGCCAACTCAGTGCTTCCCATAGGGTGCTCCACCAAGAAACATCGGGAGGCCCGTCCTGAGCCACCGACTGAAAGAATATGTCCAACTGTTGGGCCAACTGGGGGTGACTGCCGCCCAGAAGTGCAAATATGCTTCCCAGCAAAGCGCCAATCAGAAAAAAGAGACACAGGAAAAAGAGTGGTCCCCTTCCCTTCCGTTCCGACTGTCCACGGGCGGGGCGTACCATATGCAATCGCTTGGGCCTTGTCATGGCTGCATCACCTCTTGCAACTGTATGCGCTACGTTGGCTTTTATGCAAAAAAAGATAGCCGCCCCTTGTAGCATAGGGGCGGCTATCAATCGGTGTAAAGGATTATACCATGCCAGCTCGATGAGCCTTCATGGCAATGGCGCACTCCAAACGCTTACGCTGCATATCACAGCCAAAGCGGTTGGGAATCATCATATCGCCATTGACTTCCAGGTTGGAGGCGGAACAACCGCCGCTACAATAGAAGCGAGCCCAGCAATCCTTGCAGTCCGGACGGGTGTAGATGTTCAAGCCAGCAAATTTGCGGGAAATGTCCATATCGAAGGTATTCTCATAGACATTACCCATTTTGTACTCTTCCTTGCCCACAAACTGGTGACAGGGATAGATATCACCGTCGGGAGTAATGGCCACGTACTCGCAGCCAGCGCCGCAGCCACGCATACGCTTGATGACGCAGGGGCCCTGGGTGAGATCTACATTGAAATGGAAGAAGTTGATGTCGTCCCGGTCCAGAAGCTCCCGGGCCAGGTTCTCATACTCCTCCAAAATCCCGGGGAGATCTTCCTCTTTGAAGGTGTAGTCGTACTTGGCATCTCCCACCACAGGCTCCACAGACACATTGTGGAAGCCTTGGTCTGCAATGTGGATGACATCCTGGGCAAAATCCCGATTGTTGCGGGTAAAGGTTCCACGCAAGTAGTAATCCTTGTCACCACGTCCAGCCACAAGTTTCTGGAACTTGGGGAGGATCACATCATAGCTGCCCTTACCATTGACGGTGGGACGCATATTGTCATTGACCTCGGGGCGACCATCCAGAGAGAGAACGGCGTTGGACATGTTCTCGTTGATGTATGCAATGTTCTCGTCATCCAGCAAGATGCCGTTGGTGGTGATGGTGAAGCGGAAGTTTTTGTTGTGCTCCTTTTCCAGAGAACGGGCATATTCCACCGTGGCTTTCACGGTGTCCATGGCCATCAGGGGCTCTCCGCCAAAGAAGTCCACTTCGATGTTGCGGCGCTGGCCGGAGCGGGCAATGACAAAGTCAATGGCTTTCTTGGCGGTCTCTACATTCATGGTCATGCGATGTCCGGTCCCGAAGTCTCCGGTGGAGGCGAAGCAGTACTTACAACGCAGGTTGCAATCGTGGGAGACGTGGAGACACAGGGCTTTGACTGGAGCGTCCTTCTGCATCAGAACGGCAGCTTCTGGATCGATGTAGCTGTCGTCGGTAAAGAGAAGCCCCTCCTGCTGCAGGTGGTAAAGATCTTCCCAGGCGCAGTTCAGGGATTCACGGTCGTACTGGGGCAGCTGAGCGGCTACCTCGTCAGGACAATGTTCTGCCATGGGACCATCCAAAATGGAGAGTAGGTCGTAGGCAGTCTGATCCAACACATGCACGGCACCGCTGTTTACATCCACGGCAATGTTGGCATCCAAACAGTGAAAAGTATGTACCATAGTTGTTCTCCTTCAAACACACAGAAAAAGGGTGGGACAAGGCCCACCCTTTCCGGTGTCAAATCAATGATTAGTGATTGTTCTCACACTTCTGATTGGCAACAGTGCAGGAAGTCTTGCAAGCGGACTGGCAAGAGGTCTGGCACTCGCCGCAACCACCGTGGGCAGCGCTCTGCTTCAGGGTAGCACCGTTGAGAGTTTTGACGTGAGTCATGGATATCCCTCCATTCAGCTTAGTTATCTGCATTGTAACACATCATGGCCCATATTTCAATATCTAGTTTTCCAGGATGAGCACTTAGATAGGCCACGGCATAGGATGGAGTGGCTGTGATACTAAGCTTATGAAGGAGGAAACCCTTTTGAATATGAGTGAAACCAACAGACGGCCCTATGCCGATGGACAGGGCACACTGCCCCCCTGTGCGCCTTTGGCGGTACCCTATGTTCCTTTCCAGCAGACGGGAAGCCAGACCTATTCTCAGCAAGAAGCTTTGGCCAATGGGACGTTGTTTCCCGGCTTGAATCTTCCCTTCCAAATCAACACTGTGGCGGCCACTCCGGCTCAAACCGGGGCTTTGGAGCTGCAGGCATTGAGCTTTGTACTCACCGAATTGGGCATGTACCTGGACACTCATCCCGAAGATAAAGAGGCCTTTGAGCTGTTCCGGGAATACGGAAAATTGGCGCGAGAAGGTCGTCGCCGTTATGAGGCCATGTACGGTCCCCTCACCCAGCAGGCGGCCGCCGACCAAGATCAGTACACCTGGCTCAATGATCCCTGGCCCTGGGAGTATCAGCAAGAAGGAGGTCATCGCTAATGTTTGTCTATGAAAAGAAGTTGCAGTACCCGGTGCGCATCAAAAACACGAACCCCAAACTGGCCGCGTTGATCATCAGTCAGTATGGTGGACCTGACGGAGAGCTTGGGGCATCTCTGCGCTACCTCAGTCAGCGGTACTCTATGCCATGGCCTGAGCTGAAAGGTCTCCTCACCGATGTAGGTACAGAAGGGTTGATATGACACCCATTACGGAGAGAACAGAATGCCATCCAACCACTGAATGGCCTGTTGGTAGAGAGCTTGGCTCTCGGGACGTTGGGGATCCCGGTCATAGTCGTGCTCCAACCCATAGACCGGGAGAAAGAAGGAATTGGGCATGCTCACATGCATAGTCTGAGAGAATGTAAAGGGAACGTCTCGGTCTCCGGTAGATGCTGTGAGGAAAGCTGGAGGAAGCAAAGTCAGCTGAGAGCGAGGCACTTCTTCCCCGCTCGTTGCTCCCAGCATTTTGGGCCACATTCCCTGCTGCCGGGCGTAGACGTAGAGGAAATAACGCTCTTCCACACGAGCCTGGGTGCGTGGCTGGGCTTGGTGAAAGGAGGGAACCAGTTCAGAAGGAATGTGAGGCAGACTTTGATAGTACTTGCTGGGACCGGAAAATTCCGAATGCCTGAGGTTATAGTAGCCATAAAACAGCCATAAGGCGGAAGGCAGTGCTTTCCCCTCTTCCCGTAGCCGGTTTGCCAGGATAAGTGCCAGAAATGCTCCGGCGGATCGCCCGAAGAGGACATATGGGCAGTCCTCACGGCCCAGAAGATGCGTCTTGTGTTGCAATAGCCAATTCAGCCCGTCATAGGCGCTGTCTATGATGTGGGACAAGGGGCTTTCAGGAGCCAATAGATAATTCATACACACCAGATGGTATCCTGCGCTGCAGATGGTCTCCACGTATTCCAAAGGCAAATCCCCTCCGCTGCCGTACATCAGCCCACCGCCATGGTAATAAACGATGGTTGCCTTTGCATGACCAGAGCAGAGATGAACATTTATGGGGATATCCATACCGTGGCTGTGAACAAAATGGGTTTCCATGATTCACCTCAGGCTTTCAGTATATGGTCGGCCATCAGCCCCAGCTGCAACTCCAGGAGTTTCCGTGGATTGCGCAGGTCTGTTCCCAGAAGAGCCTTGATCTTTTCCAGCCGATAGATGTAGGTGTTGCGATGGATGTACATGTGTTTGGCAGCATCCGTGATGCTGCCGTTATGGGCAAAGTAGCAGTCCAGAGTTTGGGTAAACTGGGTGCCATGCTTTTGGTCATGACTGAGCAAGGGGCCAATGCTGGACTGACAGAAACGACGCAGGGCATCCCGATCTATGTTCTCGCTGAGCAGCTGGTACACGGCAAAATCATCGGTGATGATCACAGGGTCCTCCATTCCCGCGGCCAAGGCCATCTGAATTCCGCTCTGGGTATCGCGAAAGCTACGGCTGATTTGGCCTAGATGATGGACGCTTTTCCCTAGAACAGCCAAGATACTGCAATCCGAGATGGAGGATTCGGACAAGGTCACCATACGAGCCAGAGCAGCCCGTAGGGTTTGCGTGTCCTCGGCAGCCAGGTTGTCCAGTTGGATCAATACAGCCAGCTGAATGCCTTGGGGAACTGTGACGACATGAAGGCCAAATTCCCTGGCACCCTGCGTCACCGCGGCGGATAACGCGTCCAAGTGGGAGAGAAAGTTTTCTTGATTGGTGCCAGACATCTGCTTTTCCCGCAAAATCAAGCAGCGGTATGGACAGTCAAAGGGCAGACCGTGGAGTTTGGCCAGGGAGCGAGCGGCGTTAACAGAGCCGATGTTATCGGCCAAAAGGTCGGAGAGGAAGTCTTTCCGTACCCGTAGTTTGCTCTGTTCTACTTCTTTGGCCCGGATGCGTTCCAGGGCAGCGACCACAGCGACTTGCTCCACTGCCACGAAATCCAGCTCAGTCATAGGACGCACGGACTCCCAAACGATGATATAGCCATAGATATAATCGTGGGCGGCGATGGGACGAATGCGGCAGCGGACGTTGGCGCCCCCACTGACCGGATAACTGCGGGTTACAGCCTTTTTATAGTGGCGCAGGCTGTTGGGAAGCGTCTGTAGGAATTCCTCAGAAAACGGAGGGCGGCGAGGGGTAGTGTTGACGAAATCGGAAAGCGGATAGGGATTATCTCCGCGGTCTTGATGACAGAGTAGGTTCCAACTACTGTCTGTGACCATGACAGGGTTCCCGATCAGCCGTACCAGGGTTTCTGTCAGGTTATGCAGACCAGTGGAAGTGAGAGCAGTCTGCATGACTTCTCGGTGGATGGCCAGCGTTTTCTCCAGACGGTGCTCACCCTGCGCGGTTAGCTGGCGATTGACGGCATCCATGGCAGTGGACAGAGAGTGACCAAAGGGAAGTTCAATGAGGGGAAAGTCCAGGTCCTGAGCCTGTTGAACCATAGAAGTTGGCAGAGTTTGAAAATATCGACCGGTTTTGATACACAGCCCGGCGCAACCGATGTTGGCCAGAGCTGGAATGATCTCTGCCTGCAGATGGGGCTGCTGTTGGAATAAATAGCCGCTGCTGAGCACCAGCTCTCCCGGCATAAACCAGTCCAAACTGTCCGGGTTATCAATGATGTTGGTGCGGGTGATGGCCCGGTCCAGGCCTTGATGCCCGGCAACCAGACGGATACCATCCAGCTCGGAAACAGACAGAAAATCTGCCACAGTAAACTCCATATGGTCCTCTCCCCTTTTGTGCTGTCCTGATTCCTATACATTACCCGATTTCTTCCGGGAAAGCAATATGATTTTTGTGCACAGGGAACAAAAAAACACCGTTTGCTTCGGAGTATCCTACATTGAAGCACAGGAATGGGGATGGTATTCTGGTGGTGTAACCATGGAACTGTGTCGTCCGGTGCTTGGACGGCCAATGAATATTTCACACTTATGACGGGAGGGGTTCGCTTGACAACCAAAAACCAAGTGAGGAAGAACCTGTATTTTGACTCTGTGACCCTGATGGTAGCTTCCAGTGCCATGCGTCAGATGGAGGGGGTCATCAATGCTGCGGTTATGATGGGCACGGACCACAACCGGGATTTGATGACTAATGCCGGACTCATTGGTCCGGACACTCCGCCGTTTGGGGTCAATGACACTGTGATTGGCGTACAGGCGCAGACCAGCCAGGCAGCAGAGGCTGCCATTGCATATTTTGACACGTTTATTAGCGGAAAAAAGTCTGCGGCTAAGACGCAAACTCAGGCCCATGCGACGTCTTTGCCTGGCGCCAAAAGCCAGTACCCCAGCACCAATTTTGCCGTTATTTCCGTGCCTGGCCGCTATGCCAGAGCCGAGGCGGAGAAGGCTCTGGGATTGGGACTGCACGTGTTGCTGTTCAGTGACAATGTATCCATCCAAGACGAGGTGGAACTGAAAGAAATAGCGCTGGAAAAGGGGCTGTTGATGATGGGCCCGGATTGCGGTACCACAATCATCAACGGAACGGCTCTGGGTTTTGCCAACGTAGTACGTAGGGGAAAGATCGGACTGGTGGCAGCGGCTGGGACAGGCCTGCAAGAGGTTACCGTGCTCATCGATCAGTTGGGCGGTGGAGTATCTCAGGCACTGGGCACCGGAGGCCGGGATTTGAAGGCAGAAGTTGGTGGACGGATGATGTCGCTGTGTCTGGAGGCTTTGCGCAACGATCCAAACACCCAGGTCATTGTCATTCTCTCAAAGCCTCCTGCCAAAGAGGTCATGGCTGATATGTTGAAACAGTTGGAAACGGTGGACAAGCCGGTGATTGCCGCTTTCTTGGGCGGAGATCCCTCTATGTTGGCAGGTTCCCGCGTGGTATGGGCAGATGATTTGGAACAGGCAGCCAAGCTGGCCGTTCTGGCAGAACAGGGCAACCCAATCCAGTTGCCTGCCTATGACAGCAAAAAACTGGAGCATTTGGCCGACACCTTGTGTGCGCAGCTGCTCCCCGGTCAAACCTGCCTGCGAGGGCTGTATTCCGGCGGTACGCTGTGTTATGAGACCATGCTGCTGCTTCAAAAGGAAGGAATCTCCACGTGGTCTAACATTGCCCTGGACCCAGCCTGGAAGTTGCCGGATGGGGAGCCCAGTCGAGGGGATACCCTGTTGGATATGGGCGAGGACTTTTTTACCAATGGAATGCCCCACCCCATGATCGACTTCCGTCAACGGGTAGAGCGTATGGAGTGTGAGGCACAAGATGACAGCGTAGCGGTACTGCTGCTGGATTGTGTGGGAGGGTACGGAACCCATCAGGACCCAGCTGGGGAGTTGGCTCCAGCCATTCAGCGTGTCAAGGAAATGGCGATCAAGGCAGGACGAGAGCTTGTGGTGATTGCCTCTGTGACCGCCACAGAAGGCGATCCACAGGTGCGCAGCACGCAGATTCAGGTTCTGGAACAAGCGGGAGCTGTGGTTATGCCGTGTAATGCGCAGGCAGCCCGATTGGCAGCCTGTATCATTCGCCGTCAGCGGCAGGAAGGAAAGGAGTAACGCCATGAACGATCAACGCATTCAGCAGTTGTTTGCCTCTCAGCTGGCTGTGGCCAACGTAGGCGTGGATGTTTTTTGTGATGCGGTACAGGCTCAACATGTCCCAGCGGTACAGGTGGATTGGAGACCACCGGCAGGGGGAGATGTGCGCTTGGCACAGATCTTGGCTAAGCTTCAAAATCTGCCTGACAATCTCATCGAGAAGGCAAACCGTGAGGGATTTGCACGTATGGAGGCAGGAGATCCCGAGTGGACAGGAATGGTGTACGCCCATGAGGTGTTGCCGGATATGGATCGCTACACCATCGGACATGCAGGTCCGCCCCTGACCTGGGAAGAGATGTGTGGGCCCATGCAAGGGGCTGTTCTGGGTGCCATTCGCTATGAGGGACTGGCGGAAACCGATGAAGAGGCGCTAAAGCTTATCCATAGTGGACGCATTCGTTTCCGCCCCAACCATAACGTGCAATGTGTTGGCCCTATGACGGGTATGATTACCTGGTCCATGCCGTTGTTCCGTGTGGTCAATAAGGCCTTTGGCAATGTGGCATTCTGCACCATCAATGAGGGGCTGGGAAAGGTCATGCGCTTTGGCGCCAACGATGCTTCGGTGATTGCCAGACTGAAATGGCTGGAGCAAGTGCTGGCTCCGGCCCTGCACCGAGCGGTGGAGCTTCATGGCCCCTTCAACTTAAAGGTCATCATGGCCAAGGCGCTGTCTATGGGAGATGAGATGCACCAGCGCAACATTGCGGCTTCCTCCCTGTTTGCACGCACGGTCCTCCCCTCACTGGTGCGAGTCATCGATGACCAAAAGGTACTGGGAGAAGTAACTGATTTCATCACTGGAAACGACCAGTTCTTCCTCAACCTGGCCATGGCGGCCTGCAAGAGTATCTGCGATACAGTGAAAGAGATTCCGTACTGCACGCTGGTGACTGCTATGAGCCGCAACGGTACCAATTTCGGCATCAAGATCTCCGCTCTGGGGGATCAGTGGTTCCAGGCTCCGGTCCTCATGCCAGAGGGGCTCTTCTTCCCGGGCTATGGGCCGGAAGATGCCAACCCGGACATGGGAGATTCCGCCATCACAGAGACGTATGGCATTGGTGGCTTTACCATGGGAGCATCCCCTGCGGTGGTACGATTTGTGGGAGCGGAGTCGGTACAGGCGGCCATGGACTATACCAGTTCTATGTACCAAATTACGCAAGGCTCCAACAGTCAACTGACCATTCCCACCATGGATTTCCGTGGTGCACCCATGGGCATTGACGTGCGCAAAGTGGTGGACACCGGAGTCACTCCGGTGATCAATACCGGGATGGCGCACAAAAAGGCAGGCGTGGGACAGGTGGGGGCAGGTATCGTGCGAGCCCCAATGGACTGCTTTACCCAGGCCCTGGAGGCCTTTGCTCAATCTCTCCATTTAGCCTAAGAAAGGATGTTGAATATGGCGGAAACTTTGGTGATTGCCATTGGCGGAAACGCCATTTTGAAAGAGGGACAGAGAGGAACTGTGGAGGAACAGTTTGAAAATGTCATGGCCTGCTGCGGTCCCATCGTGGATCTCTACAAAAAGGGGTATCGCATTGTGTTGGTACATGGGAATGGGCCTCAAGTGGGGAATATCCTTCTCCAAGTGGAGGCAGCTGCCCCCGATGTAGCCCCGCAGACCATTGATTTGTGTGGGGCACAGACCCAAGGACAGTTGGGTTATATGTTGCAACGTGCCGTGCACAACACCTTCAAGCAGCGACGTATCCAGGGGAAAATCACCAGTGTCGTGACCCAGGTAATTGTGGATCAGAATGACCCCGCATTTCAAAATCCAACCAAGCCCATTGGCCCCTTTTACACCAAGGAGCGGGCTGATCAGCTGCAGCGGGAAAATCCAAAGATGGTTCTGAAGGAGGACTCCGGCCGCGGCTGGCGACGTGTGGTGGCCTCCCCTACCCCGTTGCGCATCATTGAGCGAGATTCGGTGCGTTCCCTGTTGGATCAGTCCCACATTGTGGTGACAGGCGGCGGTGGTGGTATACCTGTTGCGGTGGAGGGAGACCGATACGTGGGCGTGGAGGCTGTGGTGGACAAGGATCTGGTGTCCGCCATCATTGCCCGGGACCTGCAAGCAGATAAATTGGTCATCCTCACCGGAGTAGATCAGGTATATGTGGATTTTGGGAAGCCCACACAGCGGCCCATTCTACGCATGAACACCCAAGAGGCCCAGGAGTACATGAACCAAGGCCAATTCCCTCCTGGAAGCATGAAACCGAAAATTCAGGCTGCCTTGGGGTATTTGGCCAGTGGAGGGAAGGAAGTGGTGATCACTTCCATTGAAAAACTGGAGCAAGCGATGGAAGGCACCAGCGGAACATCCATATATAAGGCGTAACCTCTGCTAATAACTGTATATGATGCACAATGCGCGTGCTTCTTTTTCGTAATGCTGTACAGTGACTGGAGAGCCAATCGCTTATATAATTGACGCATAGGACAATACTCTGCCATGGTTTTCGGATGGAAACCACGGAAAGGAGATGCACCATGATACAACAAGCCAATGCTCAGGCACTTTCCCGGCTGAAAAGTGCCTCGCCCCGGCTGATCGACATACAGCCTGCCGGGAAAGTTTTGAAAGATTTTGACCGTCACACATTGTTGCATGCAGGTCCGCCCATTGCATATTCCAGAATGTGTGAGCCTATGAAAGAGGCGGTTCATGCGGTCTTGATGTACGAGGGACTGGCGGATTCCCGGGAAGAAGCCGCTGAATTGGCCCGCTCCGGTGCCATTCGATTCCTCCCCTGCCACGAGCGGGGTGTGGTAGGACCTATGACCGGAGTGACCTCCTACTCTATGCCTTTGTTGGTGGTACGCAATGAGACATACGGAAACCTGGCCTTCAGCACCATCAATGAAGGTGCGGGCGATGTTATCCGGTTTGGCGCATGTACTCCCAACACCATTCGGCGCTTGAAATGGATCGAGGAGGTGTTGGCTCCTGTCCTACGTGATGCGGTTCAGCTGCTTGGCGGCCTGGATTTGAGTGCCATCATGTCTCAGGCTCTATCCATGGGGGATGAGCTCCACATGCGTAATATTGCAGCGTCCATGGTGCTGCTCCACCGTCTGGCGGATCCTTTGGCGCAGGTGTGTCCTCCGGAGCAGTTACATGAGATTATGCAATTTCTCACTACCCGCAATGACCAGTTTTTCCTGAATTTCGCGATGGCCGCAAACAAGAGTGCGGCAGATGCCGCCTCAGGTGTGGAGTATTCCACCTTGGTAACCACCATTGCTCGCAATGGCGTTGAGGTGGGAATTCGCGTCAGCGGGATGCCTGGCAGATGGTTTACTGCACCCGCTCCCCTGGTGGAGGGCCTGTATTTCTCCGGTTACAGTCAAGAGGATGCAAACCCGGACATCGGAGATTCGGCGATCATGGAGGTGGGGGGCTTTGGAGGATTTGCCATGGCTGCCTCTCCTGCCATTGTCCGACTCATTGGCATCCCGGATACCGATGAAGCTCAGGCGTTTACCCAGCTTATGCGCAACATCACCATGGGAGAGCATCCTTCCTACACCATTCCAAACCAAAATTTTGCCGGACTTCCTCTGGGAATCGATTTGATGAAGGTGGTTGAGACGGGGATTGAGCCGGGTCTCAATACTGCGATTGTCAGCAAGCAGCCTGGGGTGGGAATGATCGGTGCAGGTCTTTCCCGGGTCCCCTTTGAAGCTTTTGCCAAGGCCATCATCGCCTTTGACGAGATGGTACAGGAGCGTCTGTCATGAGCGCCCTGGGACATTGGCTGTTGGCGGTGTCCCCCATCTTACTGCTCTTTGTCACCATCGGTGTGTTTCGCATGCCCACGCCTCGGGCAGCTATGGCGGGAGCTGTGGCTGCGGTGGTCGTAGGGTGGGGGGTACAGGGAGGCTCCCCTGCACTCTTGGCCTGGGAAGTGGGAAAAGGCGCTTGGAACTCACTTTCCATCCTGTTGGCCATTTGGCCGGCGGTGTTCCTCTACGAAATGCTGGTACAGGCCAAGGCGTTTCCTGCCATTCGGGTTCTGGTATTGCAGATGACCCAAGATGAGCTGATGGCTATTCTGGTATTCAGTTGGCTGTTCTCCAGTTTCTTGCAGGGAATATCGGGATTTGGTGTCCCGGTGGCGGTTGGTGCGCCTATCTTGATCTCTCTGGGGGTCAAGCCATTGTCTGCGGTGATGATGACCCTGATGGGACACGCATGGGCCAACACCTTTGGCACCTTAGGGCTTGCATGGAATGTTCTCACTCAGTCGGGAACTCCTCCGTACGCCGTGCTCCTCACGGGATTGCTGCTGTGGGGGTGTAACTTGGCGGGGGGTGTGGCCATCTGTTGGATGTATGGCAGATGGAAGGCTCTGCGCCACATGGGGCCAATGGTATTGCTCATTTCTGCTGTTCAGGGTGGTGGACAGCTGCTATGTGCCAGCTTTAATCCCACCGTTGCGGCGTTTATCCCTACCACGATGGCTTTGTTGGTGGCCGCCCTGATGATGAAATTGGGCTGGTATGCCAAACCGTGGCGTCTTACTTCTCCCATTATGGGGGTGGTGGAAGATCAGCGACAGGGACAATCTGCATGCTCGCCCCTTTTGGCTATGGCCCCCTTTGGAATTCTGGCAGCTATCTCGGTGCTTGTATTTCTGGTCCCGCCCGTCCATACCATACTGGGTCAGGTTCGTATAAGCCTTTCTACTCCCATCACGGTGACAAGCGGTGGATATGTCAATGAGGCTCAAGCTGCCTATGGTGTTCTGACCCCATTGACGCATGCCGGAGGAGTTCTTGTGGTAACAGTTCTCTTATCCTGGTGGCTGTTTTACCACAAGAGGATGCTCCACAGCCGGGACGTGCTGCCTGTGCTCCGGGCTACGGGAAAGAAAATGATTTCGGTCTCTCTTGGCATTGTATTTCTTCTCATTTGTGCGCAAGTGCTGAGGGGCACAGGAGCTATGGAGGTTGTGGCCCAGGGCGTAACCCGTGTATTTGGCTCGCTCTATGGATTGGCAGCTCCTTTTGTTGGAATCCTGGGAGCATTTGTCACCTCCTCCAATACCTCGTCCAATATTTTGTTGGGAGATTTCCAGCGTTCTGCTGCATCCTTTTTGTCGGTGGCGCCGGGGATCTTGCTTGCGGCACAGACCGTTGGGGGGGCTATAGGAACTGTACTGGGGCCGTCCACCATTTTGCTGGGGACTACAACAGCGGGATGCCCGGGAGAAGAGGGAAAGGTTCTGCAAAAGCTTCTTCCCTTTGCCCTTGTTTTGGTCTCGGTAACAGGCTGCCTAATCTATGTCACCACATGGCTTCTATGAGAGGAGGCTTCCCATGATCGTTACTCGAATCGGGACACCTGCCCTGGTCTCTTTTTGGGACGGGCAGGTACACAGCGTATTTCGCAGCAGCTGCAATATCCGGCTCCCAGATGGGCCGTTGGTGTGTCTGCATCAATTTGCTAGCGGGGTGCTGCCCTACTCCTTTTATGTGCCCGATCTGGATACACAGCTGTTTTATCCGGGACAGCCTGTTCAGGCCCGTTCAGATGAAATTATTGTAGATGAACAATACTTCATTCCTATCGCCGACGACGTGGAGATGGTGGACACCAGAATTACCACGGGACTTCTACCCCGACGTTGTGACACGGAGTGGGAGTTGTTGAGACAGGTTCGAGAGAGTCAGCTGAGGGATGATACATTGGTTCGTCAAGTCTATGATGCCCTTGGTGATTCGCTGGATAAGCTCCATCACGCACTGTTGACCGGACACCAGGAAGACCTGTTCCGGTACTGTCAAGCTTGTATTGGGTTCGGACAAGGCCTAACGCCATCGGGCGACGATATGCTGTTGGGTACTTTTGCTGCACTCCACGGATATGCTCCGGAACTGGTTCCTTCACTGGCACAGGCAGCGTCTCCCCTGCTGGCTCGCACCAATGAGATCAGCAGTAGTTATCTGACACTGGCCATGGAAGGCTATGCGGCTACTCCAGTGTTGGAGGTGCTCCGCAATCTGGGCAGTGGGAAGACTCAGCCCGTTGAAACATTGCTCTCAGTGGGACATGCTTCTGGTTCGGATATTTTGTATGGAATCTTGGCTACGGTCAAGAAATTGTGGGATAAAGAGAAAGGACGGAAGTAGTCATGAAAAAAAGCTTCGGACAGAAACTTCGCAACATGGGCCCTGCCGCCATCATCACCAGTGCGTTCATAGGCCCGGGTACAATCACCACGTGCACCGTGGCAGGTGTCAACTTCGGTTATGCTCTGCTGTGGGCAGTCGTCTTTTCCGGCATTGCTCTGGTCATTCTCATGGAGATGTCCGCACGCACCACGCTGGCCACCGGAATGAACCTGGTGGACTCTTCTGTGGCCGTGGCTCCCAACAATGCGTTGTGGAAATGGGTGGTCCGTGCCGTATTCTTCCTGACGGTTTTGGCCGTATGCTTTGCCTTCCAGGCAGGCAACGAAATTGGTGCTGCCAATGGACTTGCTGATATCTTCTCCATTCCAATTCCTATTGCAGCTCTGATTATTGGCCTGTTTGCTCTTGGTACCACCTGGTTGGGCTCTTATAAGACCCTGGAAATCATCATGCAGGTGTTTGTTAGCCTGATGGGTATTCTCTTCCTCATCACTGCCCTGGTCATTCGCCCTGATTGGGTGGCGGTTCTAAAGGGAATCATCCCCAGCCTTCCGGAAGGAAGCACGGTTAGTGCATTGGCTTTGATCGGTACCACCATGGTGGGCATCAATCTGATTGTTCACTCGATTTCCTGCCAAGAGAAGTACCACTCCATTGATGAGATGGACGATGCCAAGTTTGACATTGGCTTTAACATTCTCATTGGCATCGTGATTACCCTGTCTATGCTGATTACCAGCGCTGCTGCGCTGTACAACACCGGAACCCAGGTGACCAGTCCCCTGGTGTTCACCCAGTCCCTGGAGCCTGTGCTGGGCAGCTGGGCTCGTATCATCGGCGATATTGGTCTGACTGCGGCAGGCCTGTCCTCTGCGGTGGCTGTGTCTTATACTATGCGCTCCATCTATAGCCGCCTGTTCAAGTGGGAGGGTGGAAGCCTGAGTTTGCCCGCCAAGATCTTGGGTACCATCGTCATCGCTTTTGGCACTGCCTTTGCCATGTTCAGCAAAACTCCCACTCAGATCATCGTGGTGGCCCAAGCTGTTAGCGGATTCTCCCTTCCCTTCATCGCCATTGCTCTAATGGTGGTAGCCAACAGCAAAAAGCTGATGGGCGATCTGCGCAACAAGGTCTTCTCCAATGTCGTGGGCATCGTCGCCGTGGCAGTCACCCTGTTCCTGGGCCTGCGCAACGTCTATAACGTGCTCATTCAACTCTTCTGACCACCATGGACGGGGGCGTGTCACCACGTGGCATGCCCCCGATCCCCAGTTGAAAAACGGAGGTTAAATCATGCTCAAAGCGAATCAAATTGCACTGGATCGCCTCATGTCTGCGGATCCGGTCCTCGTGGATGTCAAGCCTGCCCATGAGGTGTTGGGAGGACTCACTCCCACCACATTTCTCCATGCCGGGCCGCCTATCGCTTTTCAGGATATGTGCCCGCCGATGCAAGGTGCTGTGTATTGTGCGCTTCTCAACGAGGGGCTGGCTAAGAACGTTGAAGAGGCCAAAGTTATGGCTGCTGACGGTACCATCACCTATAAGCCTTGTCACGAGTTTGGAGCAGTGGGACCCATGACTGGTCTGACCACGTGGTCTATGCCCCTGTGGGTGGTAGAAGACCGGAACACGGGCAGACGCAGCTATGCCAATATCAGCGAGGGCAGCGGCGTTGGTCTCCGGTTTGGCGAATACACCCAACGGACTCTGGATCGCCTGAAATGGATGCGAGAGGTGGCAGGTCCAGTCTTCTCGAAACTGCTGCATGAGGTGGGCGGCATTGATTTGGCGCCTATGATGGCACAGGGGTTGGCCATGGGAGACGAGCTGCACATGCGTAACCACGCGGGAACGGCGCTTTTTGTCAAGAACTACGCCTATCTTCTGGCTCGGCTGGCTGGAGATGAGGCAGAAAATGTTTTGAAGTTTATCGGCGTGGGCAACGACCAGTTTTTCCTTAACCTTGCTATGGCGGCCAACAAGCTGGCAGCAGATTTGGCGGATGGCGTTCCTGGTTCTACCCTGGTGACAGCGATTGCCCGCAATGGTGTCAACATCGGTATTCGCATCAGCGGCCTGCCCGGGCGCTGGTTTACCGCCCCCTCCCCCATGGTTCAGGGTCTTTACTTCCCAGGTTTTACGGAGGAAGATGCCAATCCGGATTTGGGCGACTCCGCGATCATGGAGGTGGGTGGTTTTGGAGGCTGCGCCATGATTACCGCTCCTGCCATTGTGAAGTTCCTGGGTGCACCCAGTGTGGATGTGGCACGGGAAACTACTGAGGCGATGTATTCCATTACTCTGGGAGAGCACCCCAGATACCAAATTCCAACGCTGAACTTCCGTGGAACTCCCTGCGGCATCGATGTGATGAAAGTGGTGGAGAGTGGTGTGACTCCTATTCTCAACACAGCCATTGCCTCCAACCGCGCAGGCGTTGGCATGGTGGGCGCGGGCATGTCCACCCTGCCCATCGAACCCTTCAAAGAGGCGTTGCTGACGCTGGCGGAAGAACTGGGCATTTGATTGACAGGAGGAAATAGATCATGATTCTCAAAAATGTAGTCCAGAAAAACAGCTACTACGATTCCGCTACCTTGATGTTGCTCTCCAGCAAGGTGGGGCAGCACATCGGGTCCACCAAGCAGGTAGCGGTCATGATGGGCAGCGACATGAACAAGGATATTATGCGCGCATCTGGCCTCCTGGGACCTGAGGGTGAGGCTGCAAACCCCAATGACTTGGTGTTTGCCATTCAGGCTGAGACCGAGGCTATCATTGAAGAGGCCTTGGCTATGGCCCAGGAGATTCTCAATAGCCGCAGCGCCAAGATGGAGCAGCAGGACACCCAGGTGGTCAAAACGGTGGCGGATGCCGCTGCCCGCCTGTCGGACCCCAAGCTGGCCGTGGTGTCTTTGCCCGGCAAGTACGCTGTGCGTGAGGTCAAAAAGTTGCTGCGGGAAAACTGCCATGTTCTTCTCTTCAGTGATAACATTTCTTGCGAGGATGAGAACACCTTGAAGGATATGGCATTGGAGCGAGATCTGCTGATGATGGGGCCTGACTGCGGTACCGCAGTTATCAATGGAGTAGGACTTGGCTTTGCCAACAAGCTGCGGCGAGGAAACATTGGCCTGGCAGCTGCTTCCGGTACCGGGCTGCAAGAAGTGATGAGCCTGATCAGCAACTTTGGCGGAGGCGTTTCTCAAGCATTGGGTACCGGTGGCCGTGACCTGAAGGACGTCATCGGTGGTAAGATGATGGGTCACTGCATCCGGTTGCTTCAAGACGACCCAGACACCCAGGTCATTGTGGTCATTTCCAAGCCCCCTGCTCCCTCTGTTATGGAGAACATGCTGGAACAGCTAAAGCAAAGCCAAAAGCCCACGGTGGTGTGCTTCTTGGGCGGCGACGAGAGCATGGATGCTCAGGGACTATATCTGGTACACACACTGGAGGAAGCCGCCTGTAAGGCCTTGGAGCTGGCTGCAACGGGCTGTCCCCAGGAACTGCTGGATGGCCATGGCGCGCTTGCGGCTATGGCGAAGTCCCTGCGTGATCGACTTGGTTCCCAGCAGAGCGATATCCGTGGCCTGTACTGTGGCGGTACTCTGGCCTATGAATCCATGTTGCTGATGGGAAAGGCGTTGGGGGATGTACATTCCAACATTGCCCTGGAGTCCAGATTGCTGCTGGATGGAACGGCACCCTCTGTGGGGCACACCGTTCTGGATCTGGGAGACGACGCCTTTACGGTGGGGAAACCCCATCCCATGATCGAGCCCTCCCTGCGCGGAGAACGACTGCTGCAAGAGGCATTGGATCCTGCCACGGCTGTAATTCTGTTGGATGTGGAGATCGGCTATGGCTCTCATGAGAACCCTGCTTCTGTCGTGGCGGAGGAAATCTCTCAAGCAAAGGCTGTATTGGCCGAAGAAGGACGCGAGGTCGTCTTTGTGGCGTCCATCTGCGGCACCTATGAGGACATGCAGGACTACGCTGCCCAGAAGACTTTGCTGGAGCAGCAAGGCGTTGTGGTGCTGGAGTCCAACGCTCAGGCGGCGGAGTTGGCCATTCTCACCGTGTCCAGATAAGGAGGGAATATCAATGGAACAGAAGCTATTTGGAGGTAGTTTGTCTGTGATCAATTTGGGCTTGCCGAGCTTCTACGATGATTTGAAGCGACAAGGCGCCACGTGTTTGCACGTGGACTGGACTCCGCCTGCGGGAGGAGATGTGCGGCTCATTGAAATCCTGGACCGATTGGAGGAACTGGGATAAACGATGGGAGCGGTGGATGGGGCCTCCATCCACCGCTCCCACGGGGAAACAAAAATTTTCGAAAGAAAATGAAATTTCCTCTTGCATTTTTAAATCTGGTATGCTAATATAGCTAAGGTCGATCGACCACGAAACAAAATATCCGGGTGTGGCGAAGTTTGGTATCGCGCTTGACTGGGGGTCAAGAGGCCGCAGGTTCAAGTCCTGTCACTCGGACCAAGTAGAGTACTCGTAATGACTACGGGTACTCTATTTTTTGTTTCTACCGGAACCTGCGGCCTCTTGCATTGAAATCCGCCGCCTTATGGCGCACAGAGCGTCAGCTCTGGGGGCCATAGGTTCAAGTCCTGTCACTCGGACCAGGTAGAGTACTCGTAATGATTACGGGTACTCTACTTTTTATTTCTCCCGGACCCTTTAGTGCAAATCCCCCACTGAGTAATCCACAGATAATGCAGCAGGAGCGAGATGTCTTATTAAGGCATGTCGCTCCTGATTTTGCTTAATTTGTCAACTCATTTTCATTGGTGACATTTCCATCTCCGCTGACAGGTACAGCCTCACCCAAGTAGGTGGGTTGTGGCTGCCAGATGGAAGTAAGAAAGTCTTTCACTCGGGCTAACACTTCCCGAATGTCTCGACTCCATTGACCGGCATAATCCTGTCCGTCTGCCGCTACACCGTAGGCGTCCAATCCCAGGGCCTGGGCGATATAGATGGCACGATACAGGTGATATTCCTGAGAGACAATGATGATCTTATGGGCCTGGAAAACTTCTTTAGCCCGATACATACTTTCATAGGTGGAGAATCCGGCATGATCCATAAACACGTCAGAAGATGGGACTCCGGCATCCATAGCATATTGCTTCATGGTTCCCACTTCGTCATAGTCTGGTTGTCCATGATCTCCACTCATCAGCAACTTGGGTGCAGCTCCCAACTGATACAGCTCAATGCCTCGATCCAGCCGGTCTTTCAACATCAAACTGGGTGTTCCGTCCGCCTTGACCTGACAGCCCAAGACTAAGACGCAATCTACACCTTCCAACTGTGCCGCTTCTTGGGCTGTAAGCAACCGCCCCTTCCCCACGGATACCACCCGAGCATTGATGGCCAATACGGAAGCCAGCCCCAATACAAAACAGGCAACCAAAACGCAAGCGATGATTTTAGTAATTCGAAGTAGAAGTTTCACCGGGGGCTCAACCCCTTTCTCTTAGAATGGGCTCAGTGTACCCCATTTGTGTGACGAAATCTAGATATAAATTATGAACAAAACATCAGGCAATCAGAAGTTCCGATTGCCTGATGTTTTACATGATACATCTTTTTCCAATTGCAGCAAAAATGCTTTCAAGTTAACGCCACCTGCATAGCCACCCAAAGATCCATCTGCACCAATTACCCGGTGACAAGGCACCAAAAGCATCATGGGATTTCGGTGGTTTGCCATACCCACAGCTCGATATGCACGTGGGTTACCTATGCTCTGTGCGATATCCCGATAACTGCGGGTTTGGCCATATGGAATGTCGCATAAAGCGGCCCAAACCCTCTTTTGAAACGGGGTGCCGTGTAGGGCGTATGGAATTTGAAAAGTTGTCCGTAGCCCTTGAAAATATTCGCCCATTTGGCGGGCCAGTTCATCCGTCAAGGATGTAGGCGTCCCTCGATCGGTTGGTGGAATGGGCAAGGAGGTCAGAGAGACGATACGTCCCCCTTCCTCTTCCACGCGAAATGTGCCGCAGGGGAAGCGATAGATGGCGAACATGATTAGGAATGATGGGAGCAGTGCCCGCCACACTGATGATCTTCACAAGAGTGATCATGATGATCATGTTCCCCGTGGTGATTGCACTGGACATTGGGATCATAGGCCAGGGTTTGGGTCAACAGTGCCTGCACGGCTTCATCTGCACGGCCGGAAACTCCCCCATAGACTTGAATATTTGCTGCAGCCAGGGCATTTTGAGCTCCGCCACCAATACCGTCGCAGATCAGTGTGTCCACCTTCCAGTCCGAGAGAATCGCTACCAAAGCACCGTGGCCGCTTCCATTGGTGTTGACGACCTGGGTGTTCGTGATAGAACCGTCTTCCACATCGTACAGTTTGAACTGCTGGGTGTGGCCAAAATGCTGAAAAATATTTCCGCTTTCATAAGTGACTGCAATTCTCATCATATAATCTCCTTTTACGTTGTACGTGTGGGGAATGCTTTCATTTTCTCCGTAGAGTACGCAGGTATGCCTTTTGTTCTGGGGAAATGCGATAGCTTTCCACTGCCTTTTGAATGGTTTTATTGTGAATCCATGGAGGAAGTCGATGTTCGGTGAGGTACGGGATGGCACGCTCTGGCTGTTTGACCAGTGCCTCCGCGAAATACCAGGCTACCATCATCTGCACATAGTAGTCATCTCCACGTACTTGGGCTGCCCACTCCAGATACATAGGATGAAAATATGCATCAAGGTACAGGCGAAGGAGTGTGCCGAGTCCAAATCGAACTGTGTAGGTATGCGAGCTCTGGAGCCATTCCCAGATCTGGCTGGGCAGTGCTTCGGGATGTCTTTGAAATGCCTTGGGGTTTAACAGGTCGCAGGTGGCCCAGTTGTCTACGTAAGGAAGAAAACGGTTGAGCTCGGCTACTGTAAGCGCATAGTTGCTTTTTTCGCACAGCAACAGCCCGTGCAAGTTGTTCTCCTCGTAATAAGTATGGGGCAGTTGAGTGAGGAATGCCTCCCCGGCTCTGGTGTGCCGCAGCCGTTTGGCAAGCTTTCGCAGGGCTGGCATTCGAACTCCGATAACCAAATCGGGAGAGACGGTGGGCATCAGCTTGCACTGAAATTGCTGATAGGATATGTCTTGCAGAGCAAAGAGTTGCTGTGTGATGGGAATGTCCATGCGCTCACCCCTTCAGAACTGGATGATTCCATTATAGTCCCAATGGGATGGAGAGGCAAGATGTGTTATCCGATCTCATCGCGAAAATGAAAGATCTGGGGTAGACCGCATAGCTCTAACTCCAGGTGTCGGTCTGGGAATACAGTAATCTGCTCCACCAACGTTTTGAAAAACACTTCACTCTCCATTTTTCCGTATAAAATAGAGGAAGCTGTTTGGGTTGCCTTCTGTACTCTGACATGGCGTGTTGCTGGGAGGTTCTGCTGCAATTGCGCATGGACAAAGTCCAGTTCCCTTTGGTAACGGGCTTTCATCTCCTGCATCTCTTGTACTGTGATGTGCCCGGAAAAATAGGCGTCCATCACTGCCTCTTTCTTTTGGCGAAGGTGGGCGCTCTCCCCTTCTAACTTCGTCTGGCTGGGGTATTCTGCGTCCTCGCCTAAGTAAGAGGTGAGCTCGGCGAGAAGTGCCTCTCGATCCAAATCCAGTGCAGTCAACGCCTGGCATACCATGTGTTTGGCATCATCATCTCTCAGCAAACGGCCGATGCTGCATCCCTCATCATGTGCCGGGGACGAGCCGAACCGGACTGCCTTGGAGCAGCCCCAACGCAAGCTTATGCGGCCATTTGATGATCTTTTTTGACGGGCCACAAAAGCGCTGCCACACGCCCCGCAGCGAATCTTGCCGGATAAAGCATGGCAAACAGAATGACCCCCTTGGGACATCTTGCTGCGGAGCTTTAGCTCCTTTTGCACATGCTCCCACAGCTCCCTAGAGATGATGGGAGTGTGATGATTTGCTATCGAGATCAGTGGCTCATCCCCGTGGTTTGCTTTCTTTTGATGGGTGAGATAGTCGGGAGTATAACTTTTTTTCTGCACCAAGTCTCCTACATATTTTTCGTTTTTCAGGATTTTGACAATGGTTCCAGGGCTCCAATAGGGGTTTCCGGAGCGTGTAAGTATACCTTCCTGTTGCAGAATACGGGCAATTTGCGTGGTTCCAAGCTGTTCTACGCCGTACATATGGAAAATGCGCTGCACCAGTTTGGCCCCAGCCGGGTTGACAACGACCTTTCCGCCGGTGACATCGTAGCCTAACATGGAGCGACCAAACACCACGCCTTTCTCCATCTGCCGGGCCTGCCCCCATTTCACGCGGGCAGAGATCTTGCGGCTCTCCTCCTGGGCAATGGAGGCCATAATAGACAACCGCAGCTCGGCATCAGGGTCTTGGGTGTTGATGCCGTCGGTGAGAAAAACAACAGACACCCCCAGGGCCTTCAACGTTCTGGTGTAGGCGATGGTGTCCAGCAGGTTGCGGGAAAAGCGACTGACTTCTTTGGTGAGAATCAGCTGGAATTTTCCCTCCTGGGCATCCCGGATCATGTTCTGAAATTGGGGGCGCTTCCTGGCGCTGGTTCCAGTGATTCCCTGGTCTGCATAGACGGCGTATAGCTGCCATTGAGGGTGCGCGGAGATGTATTGGGTGAAATAGCGTTGCTGCGCGGCAAAAGAATTGGCCTGATCCTCCTTGTCCGTGGATACACGACAGTAGCTGGCTACATACGTCATTGCTTCCCCTTCCTCCTTGTCTGCTTTTCCATGCGCTCCAGGGCGTTCCGGCATGTTTCATCGTCCAGAACCTTGTGCTCTTGCAGGGCAAGCAGAAGCCCTGTGTGTAGAGCATGCCAGAATAGCCCACATCGTTCCGCAGTCACAGGCCCGTCGTGCTCGATATGGTGAAGTTGAACGAATTTAGCTTTCAAATTCACACCTCCCTGCTTTCTGCTATATGCAGAAAGGGGGTGTCCTTTGCTGCAAATGGTCCAATCAGCCTTGACACGCATCTACTTCAAGTGTAGTATATAGATATCTACTACACTTGAAGTTGGTGAAAAAGATGAAGCGATTGCCAGACAGTGAGTTGGAAGTGATGAAGGCTCTTTGGGCATCCGGTCCCGACACCAGTCGGGCGCAGCTGGAAGAGGCTTTAGCGCCTTTGGGCCTTGCTTCCAACACTGTGAATACCTATTTAACTCGCTTGCAGGAAAAAGGGTTTGTGACAGCCCGACGCGATGGAAAGCTCAATCGATATACACCGCTGGTCAGTCAAGAGGACTACCGCGCTTTTGACAGCCGTTCGATTTTGACGAAGCTATATGACAGTTCCCCGCGGAACTTTGTAGCAGCCTTGGCCAAGGGAGGGCTGACGGACAAAGATGTGGCGGAGCTGCGTTCTTTGTTGGATGAGCTGGGTGGGGGGAATCATGGATGATGTTGTGCTGAGCCTGGTTACCCTTTCGTTAGGCGGAAGTGCAGTGGGGCTCTTGCTTATGGGACTGGCACGACTGACGCGTTCTCGTTACGCAGCCCGTTGGCGATGCATGGTGTGGGCGTTGCTGTGCCTGCGTATGATGTTGCCTACTCCCCTTCCACCTGTTGCAGTTGCGCCCATCCAGATTCCTGCACCTGTGGTGGAGTCTCCGGTGGTGACGGCACAGGGGGATGCAAATCCGTGGGAAGCGGAGGTTTCCCGGGAGCCAAATCTGGAGCCGGAGGTTTCGAATGCTTCTTGGAAGATACCCGACGTGTCGGGATGGGCGGCAATGGTGTGGGCACTAGGGGCAGCTGTGGTTTTTGCGTGGAGTGTCGTGGCGCATCTACGGTTGCGTCGCTATCTCCACAGATGGGGCACAGAGGTAGATCATAAGATCGTGATTGACTGCTATTTGGCTCAGGCGGACCGGCTGGGGCTCAGACATGTTCCCAAACTGCTATGGTGTCCGGGCCTTGCAGTGCCCATGTTGGCAGGTGTGTGGGCCCCGGTGCTGTTGATTCCTGCTGATATGGAGGAAGATGAGATGCTGGAGTATGCTTTGCTCCATGAGTTGATCCACCATCGACGCAGGGATATCTGGTTGAAGGTGTGCATGGTACTTACTTTGAGCATCCATTGGTTCAATCCGCTGATGTGGTGGATGGTGCACCAGATGGAGCGGGATGTGGAGCTAGCCTGTGACGAGACTGCACTGAAGGTTCTGCCTCAGAAACAGCATCGGGCCTATGGGGAGACTATTCTCCGTGCAGCACAACGCAGCAGCATGAGCATAGGAAAGGAAGTTGTACCAAAAAGGAGTGAATGACAATGGGGCGAAGAATGCAACGGATATTGCTTCTCTTAGGTGGGATTGCCTGCGTGGTTGCTTTGGTTTTGGTGTTGCAGTATGTCGGGGTATTACCAAAGAAGACGTATGGACCGGAACGGTTTGGAATCGAAGTGGTGCATAGCCCCTTTGATTTCAACGAAAATGGTGTGGACGACTACACAGATTTCCTGCTGGGTGCCAAAGAAGATGCCCAAAATCACCCGGTATATGACGGACAGTATGTGGCTGGAGGCTATCCCTCCCCGGATGTGGGCGTGTGCACCGATGTGATATGGAGAGCTTTTCGTGAGGCGGGATATTCTCTGCGAGATATGGTGGACCGGGATGCGCAGGCATATCCTGAGCGCTATCCTCAGATTCAGTACCGGGACCCCAACATCGATTTCCGACGTGTTAAAAATCTATGGGCATTCTTTGAAGTTTATGGACAGAAATTGACCACTGATATCGACGACATCGATCAGTGGCAGCCCGGGGATATCGTGATTTTTGACGAAGGCAGACATATTGGCATGACCTCAGACCTACGCAACCGGCACGGTCGCCCCTATATTCTCCACAATGGTGGACAATTACGACGGGAAGAGGACTATCTGGGTCGGTCTGAAGTGGTCGCCCATTATCGTTTTGATGCATCCCAGGTTCCGGAGAATGTTCTGGTGGCCTGGAGTGAACCGTGAGAGACAAGGAGGTGCTTTTTATGAGCCTTAGACCGCCGGTTCCACCCTGCTCCCCATTTTCAGCCCCCTTTTCCAAGTCCGGTAGAGAGACATGGCTGCGGATTCGCAATTTATGCCAGTGGAAGAAGAAACGCCCACCCCTACTGGCTCTGGTTCTGGTATGTGGGATGATTGTGTGCAGTGGCTCTTTGATCTCCTGCCGTGATCGCTTACCACGGTCAGAGAATGTTGCCGTGGTGAGCCCTGAGCCTGAGACGACTCTTTCGCCATCCATGACGCCAGATGCGACTCAGAGTCAAGCCCCAGACCTGGACCCATTTTTTCACTGGGACCTGGGATCCATGGAAGAAATGTTGCAAAGTGGTGCCCGATTTGACGGGAATCGATCCAGCAACTCCAGAGAACTGGACATGGATTACTCGATTTTGAATGGGACCTTTACACACACCTTGAGACTAAAAGTCGGAGATGTCCTGAATATCGATTTGAAGGTGGATGAGGGAAGCTTGGGGGCTGTGATCCAACAAGAAGATGGCACAACCATATACCAAAATGAGAATTTGGAGACATCCCAGTTTACCTTGGAGATTGCCCAATCTGGGACTTATCAGGTTACAATTACGGGGCTTAACACGAAAGGAAGCATTCTTATCGAAGCATAAATGAGCCGGTGGACATACACCTTCCCTTCCTAATATTAGAAAATGGCCGATCCCATCCGTAAATGGAATCGGCCATTTTTATGATGTCATTTTGCGCCGGGATGGCGTAAAAACACAAAGGTGTGCGCATCGGAACGGGTGCTGTCGTAGTGATAGTTCAGGTGATCAAAGGTTGAAATTTGCTCAGGAGTTGTGATGTGGTGCTGAGCCAAAAACCGCACCATTTCCCCACGTGCCATTTTGCAGGCAGTCCCCTTCTCCACTACCTTTCCATCTTTCTTCTCGCCAAAGACGCAAGTGATGAATCGGACAGAATCCGGCAGGTGCTTGGAAACCGCACTGCTATACTCCTTGGAAGCCAGATTGACGATGCAGTCCGTTTCTTCTGAGAGAGCCTGAGCCAAGTGACTTCCCCAGTACGTGTACAGATCTTTGCTCGCCCCGACCTGGAGTTTTGCTTGCATTTCCAAGCGGTAGGGCGTGACTCCATCAAAGGGTTTGAGCACACCATAAAATCCGGATAGGATGCGAAGATGCTCCTGGATGTAGTCATATTCCGCCTGTGAGAACACGCTGGGGGCCATGTATTGATACTGAATGCCCTCGTAGGCCAATATGGCAGGCGTTAAGTTCTGGTGCAAATCCATGTGTTCCAGCCGATCCACGTTTAACGCAGCGATTTGATCATTGCACTTCCAGAGCTGTTTGAGCTGGTCGTAGGACATATTTTTCAATGCATCCAGCAATGTCTCTGTCTGGCACAAGAAAATGGGAAGCTCCTTCCAGGGCAGAGTATCTGCATCAGGGTTCATTTTTTTAGCTGGGGAGATGATGATCTTCATGGGGTTGTCTCTCCTGCCAAGTATTTGAGAATTTCAGCGGCATTGGTATCGGGCTTGACCTTAGGCATCACTTTTTCGATGGTTCCCCGCTCGTCGATAAGGTAGGTGGTGCGTACTACCCCCATGCTTACCTTACCATAGAGTTTCTTTTCCTGCCAGACTCCATAGGCCTCAATGGCTTGCAGCTGAGGATCGGAGAGCAAAAGAAAGGGCAGCTCGTTCTTTTGGGCAAACTTCAAATGAGAGGCAACAGAATCTTTGCTGATTCCAATGACTACCACGTCCTGGTTTTCAAATTGCTCGTTGTGTTGGGCAAAGGCACAGGCCTGACGGGTGCAGCCAGGCGTGTTGTCCCGGGGATAGAAATAGAGCACCACCTTTTTGCCCAGAAAATCGGACAGATGGACAAGGTTTCCTTCTTTGTCCGGTAGTTCAAAATCAGGGGCTTTCATTCCCACTTCCAACATGGTGTAAAACCTCCTTACGTGTGGTGTGAATACCAATACAATACCACAGGGAAAGCGATTGGGCAATGCCCTCCAGGGGTGTCATTTCAACCCTTCTGTAGGGACAGAGGAGTTGGGACACTTGGAGATGATCGGAACCATTGTCCACCAGTTAACCCGTAACCTCACCCAAGAGCAACTGCGGGAAGGTGGATTTGCCCCCTACTTTATTGACCACACGGCGGCGGTATACCCCACGGCTGCCTCTGGCTCTCCCTGGAACGCTGCTGGAATTGGTGTGAAGGGGGACGTGATTGCAGATTTGACGGAGGACATGGCTGCGGAGCAAAAGGCGCGCGTGACGTATGATAACATTCTTCGGATGTCGGATGACCCGGACGTCAATGATGTCATCCGGTTCCTCCGGGAACGGGAGATCGTCCACTTCCAACGGTTTGGCGAGGCAATCTACCGTGCCAAGGAGCGTATGGATCAGAAAAATATCTATCTGACCAACCCCGCCTTCGATCAGAAACGGTAAAAAAGCGCCCCCGACAAGAACAGGGTTCTTGTCGGGGGTGTATCTTACAGCTTGCTGGGGACGATCTCAATCCAGTATCCATCCGGGTCAGAGATGAAGTAGATGCCCATGTCCGGGTTTTCATAACAGATGCATCCCATCTCTTGGTGACGGGCGTGAAAGCCGTCATAATCGTCGGTCACGAAGGCCAGGTGAAACTCGCATTCGCCCAAATTGTAGGGTTCGGTGCGATCTCGCAGCCAGGTCAGCTCCAAGTTAAAGTCGGTGAGGCCATCACCCAAGTAAACCAACTTGAAGGATCCGTCCTGAGCCAGGTGCTCCCGCATGGGCCTGAGGTCCAAAGCCTTCTGGTAAAATTCCAAACTTTTGTTGAGATCCAGCACATTGAAATTAAAATGCTGAAATTGAATCATAGGGGGTCACTCCTCCAGGTAAAATAGACATGCCATATTATACTGGACACATCCAAGACTTGCAACAAGGTTGACGGATTTTCTGCCAGCCCTTACAATGGTGACGTAATCCTTTATGTACGCAGTTATGAATCTCTTTTGAATTGAAAATAAATGCCAGGAGGGAACCGGATGGACCTGAGCTTTTTGACCACCACCCCACTGTTCCAAGGTATGGAGCCGGGAGATATTTCTGCTATGCTCAACTGTCTTCGGGGCAGAAAACAATCGTTTGTCAAGGGACAAGTGATCTATCAAGCCGGAGATTGTGTCAATGCCATGGGTATGGTATTGAGCGGAAGCGTCCGCATACAACGAGATGATTTTTGGGGGAACACCAGTATTCTCTCTACCTTGCAACCGGGTCAGATGTTTGCGGAGACCTATGCCTGTGTCCCCCATGAGCCTTTGATGGTGAGTGTTGTGGCAGAGCAGCCAAGTACCGTTTTGTTTCTGGAGACGCCCCGCATGTTGCGAATATGCAGCCATGGATGTGCCTTTCATCAAAAACTGGTGGAAAACCTGCTGATGATCTCTGCGGAGAAAAACCTGGCCCTATCCAGAAAAATTGCGTGTACCACAGCGAAAACCATACGGGGACGGCTTTTAACTTATCTGTCCGACCAGGCGAAACGACAGCATGGAGCCTCCTTCCAGATTCCCTTCAATCGCCAGCAGCTGGCTGACTACCTCAATGTGGAGCGCAGTGCGCTGTCCAATGAACTGAGTAAAATGCAGCGGGATGGTCTTTTGCAGGTGGAGGGCAGACAGTTTGTGCTGCTGGTGGACACGCCAGATGCTCTGTGATTCTGCATCACAGGAAGGGTGAAAAATACATTGCCATAACAACTATTTTCGTTTAGAATAAAAAGGTTATTATGGTCGAAGTTAAGGAGGACGCAACATGCGTGACTTTTTGCCAATTTCCAAAGCGGACATGGAGCGGCGTGGATGGGACGAATGTGACTTTGTCTATGTCATTGGGGATGCCTATGTGGATCATCCCTCTTTTGGCCATGCCATCATCAGCCGTGTGCTGGAGGCGGCAGGTTATAGGGTGGGAATCATCTCCCAGCCGGACTGGAAAAATCCTCAGTCTATTACCATTCTGGGACGGCCTCGCCTGGGGTTCCTGGTCACAGGAGGAAACATGGATTCCATGGTCAACCATTATAGTGTGTCCAAGAAACACCGTAAGATGGATGCCTTTACACCTGGTGGTGTCATCGGAAAACGCCCGGATTATGCCACGGTGGTCTACTGCAACCTAATCCGCCGTGTGTACAAAGATATTCCCATCCTCATCGGTGGCATCGAGGCCAGCTTGCGGCGGATGGCACACTACGACTACTGGTCGGACAAGCTTAAACGATCCATTTTGCTGGACAGCCAGGCGGACCTGTTGATGTACGGCATGGGTGAGCGATCTGTGGTGGAGGTAGCGGACGCATTGGACAGTGGGCTCAAGCCCAAGGACATCACTTTCGTGGACGGCACGGTATACCGGGCTACGCAGGTGGATCTGATGGTGCCATATATTACCCTTCCTTCCTATCAGGAGCTGTGCGAAGACAAGCGCAAATACGCCCAGAGCTTCTATACCCAGTATTGCAACACCGATCCCTTTTCCGGGAAAACCTTGGTGGAACCCTATGGACCCAAGGAATACGTCATTCAAAATCCCGCCCAGAAGCCTTTGAGCCAGTCGGAGATGGACCGGGTGTATGGACTTCCCTACATGCGCACCTATCATCCTTCCTACGAGGCGGCGGGAGGCGTGCCGGCCATCGAGGAGGTGCGCTTTAGCTTGGTCTCCTGTCGTGGATGCTTTGGCGGGTGCAGCTTCTGCGCCCTTACCTTCCACCAGGGGCGTATCGTCCAGACCCGAAGCCATGAGTCCATTCTGGCCGAGGCCCAGCAGATGGTGTGGGAACCCGACTTCAAGGGGTACATCCACGATGTGGGCGGGCCTACCGCCAATTTCCGCCACCCCTCCTGTCAAAAACAGATGACCAAGGGCGTGTGTCCCACCCAGCAGTGCCTCTTCCCCCGCCCGTGTAAGAACTTGGTGGCGGACCATCGAGATTACCTGTCCCTACTGCGCAAGCTGCGCAGCATTCCTGGGGTGAAAAAGGTATTCATTCGTTCCGGAATTCGCTTTGATTATCTGTTGGCAGACTCGGACGATACCTTTTTCAAAGAGTTGGTGCAGTACCACGTATCCGGGCAGCTGAAGGTGGCCCCAGAGCACATCGCAGATCCGGTGTTGGAGAAGATGGGAAAGCCGCCCCGAGCAGTCTATGACAAGTTCTTGGCCAAGTACAAGCGGCTCAACGAGCAATTTGGCCTTAAGCAGTTTGTGGTACCTTACCTGATGTCCTCGCATCCCGGCTCCACGCTGAAAGAGGCGGTGGCTCTGGCTGAGTACCTCCGGGATTTGGGATATATGCCAGAGCAGGTGCAGGACTTCTACCCCACTCCCTCTACCCTGTCCACCGCCATGTATTATACGGGCTTGGATCCCCGTACCATGAAGCCGGTGTATGTTCCCACCAATCCCCATGAAAAAGCCATGCAGCGGGCTCTCATTCAGTACCGTAATCCCAAGAACTATATGTTGGTTCATGAGGCTCTGGTGCAGGCCGGGCGTGAGGATCTGATTGGCTATGACAAACATTGCCTCATCCGGCCAAAAGGAAGGCAATGGGCGGGGAAAAAGTCTGGACAAAACGCACATCACACTTCCGGTTCCAAAGAGAAGCCAAAAACCAAAGGAAAGCCTGGTACCGCCAGACCCGCCCAACCCAAGGAGCAGTCCCACAAGAAAAAGGCCGGATGGGCTGTGGCAAAGCCTAGCAATTCCCGTAAAAAGCGTACCGGGAAACGGTAATCGGGTGATAATATGAAGATTTCAGAATATTTCCCCATCTGGGAGCAGCTGACCCCTGCCCAACAGCAACGTTTGGAGCAAGCAGCGCGATATTCCCGTGCGGAAAAGGGTGCAATTTTGCACAACGGTTCTGCGGATTGCCTTGGGCTTCTGTTGGTGTGCAGCGGGCAGCTACGCGGCTATATTCTCTCGTCAGAAGGGCGTGAGATCACCTTGTATCGTCTCTTTGAGCGAGATATGTGCCTATTTTCTGCATCCTGTATGCTCCAAAGCATTCAGTTTGACATTCAAATCCAGGTGGAAAAGGATGCGGAATTCTGGGTCATTCCTCCGGATGTCTATAAGACGCTTATGGAGGAGTCGGCGGCGGTGGCCAATTATACCAATGAGTTGATGAGCACCCGGTTTTCCGAGGTGATGTGGCTGATGGAACAGGTCATGTGGCGGAGCTTTGACAAACGACTGGCTGACTTTTTGATCCAGGAGAGCGTTTTGGAGGGCACCACCCATCTAGAGATGACCCATGAGAAAATTGCCAACCACATGGGAACCGCTCGGGAGGTTGTGACCCGAATGCTGCGCTATTTTCAACAAGAGGGCCTGGTGTCTCTCTCTCGTGGCGCCGTGGATCTGGTAGACCTGCCCGCCTTAAAACAACGAAGTGAAGCTTAAAAGACGGCTGCTATCCAAAAGAATAGCAGCCGTCTTTCAGCTATCTGTGTGGTGCTTGGCTTTGCAAATGAGTTGCGTCATGGTGCCCATGGGGCAGTATACGCACCAGGATCGAGGCTTGAAGAGTACCATGGTGACCAGCCCCAGCACGGTGGAGGTAAGCATAACGCTGTAAAACCCAAAGGCAAACTGGGCTACTCCAGGAGAAAAGAGAGTTCCGTGGTAGGCCCACTGCCAGGGCAAGCGGAATGTCCACAACAAAGTGACAACCTGGGAAAGAGACTGGGCCCCAGCAAATACCAGATACGTATTCCACAGCATGAGAAAGAACATCACGAAGAAAAATACCAGGAATCCATAACGAAATCCCTTGCTCTTCATCCACTTGGGAATATCATGACGGCGAGACAGGCCGAACCGTCCACCCAACAGGGAGAACAGCTGCCCACGCCCGCAGTAGCGGTTGCAGTAGCTTTTCTGGCCGGTGACCACAGAGAGGATCAGTGGAATGAAAAAACACAGCAGCCCAAGCCAGGCAAAGAGAATGTTGAAAAAACCTAGAATGAGGTAAGCTGCGGACACAATCCAGAGATAATCATACCAGTGCTTTTTCTTCATTGAGCCACCTCCTCCACGTGGATGACGGAAGCGGGACATTCTTTCATGCATTTGCCGCACCCCACGCAACGGGTTGGGTCCACTTGGGCATAGTGCCCGTGATAAACGGAAATGGCGGACAGAGGGCATACTTTTACACAGCAGCCACAGGCTACGCAAAGAGCATGCTCCACGACAGCTTTTCGCTTAGCTGGAATCATCATTGATGAGCCTCCCAATGTTTGATGAGGGTATCATACTATGATTCTACCTGTGGTTCTGTGACCAAATCACACTGCGCTTTCCAATTGGGAAAATACCCGTTTGGCGATGTCAGCGGAGTCCTTGGCGTCTTTGGCGTAGAAATCTGCTCCGATCTGGCGGGCATATTCAGGAGTCAGCACTGCTCCGCCCACCATTACCTTGCAGGGCAGCCCGGCTTGCCGAAGCTGAGCGATGGTCTCCTCCATGCTTTTGACTGTGGTGGTCATGAGAGCGGAGAGCCCCACCAAAGGCGCATGGTGTTGACGGGTGGCTTCCACCACCTTCTGAGGGTCTACGTCCCGGCCCAAATCGATCACCGTATAGCCGTAGTTCTCCAAAAGCACCTTGACGATGTTTTTGCCGATGTCGTGGATATCCCCCTTGACAGTGGCCACCACGATGGTGCCCCGGTTCACCTGGTCCTGGCCACCGGAGGCCATTTGCTGGCGGATGACGTCGAAGGCAGCTTGTGCAGCTCCTGCAGACTGAATAAGCTGGGGTAGAAATACCTTGTTTTGTTCGAAATCTGCACCCACACGATCCAGCGCTGGGATGAGCATTTCGTTGACGATGTCCATGGGCTGGCGCTCTGCCAAAAGAGCCTGGGTTGCGGCAGCAGCCTCCGCTTTCAACCCTGCCTGCACGGCCTCTTCTAAGCTGCGAGTACCAGAAGAGACTGCCGATGTAGCGGCTGGAGTGTTGGTGGTGATGGAGGTGGACACGGTGGCATTGCCATAGGCGGTGATAAAGTCGGCGGCATGTTCGTCTACCGTAGTCAGCAGATGGTAGCAACGCACTGCTGCCATCATGGCATCCACGTTGGGGTTGATGATGGGAAGGTCCAGCCCTGCGGCCATGGCCATGGTGAGAAAGTTTTGGTTGACCAGACCACGGGCAGGAAGACCAAAGGAAATGTTGGATACACCCAACACTGTCTTAAGCCCAAGCTCCTCTTTCACCTGCTTCAGGGCAGTGAGGGTCTGTACCGCTCCGGTGGGTTCAGCGGACACCGTGAGGGTCAGGCAATCGATGTATACATTTTCTTTGTCAATGCCATGCTCCTGGGCTTGGGCTAGAATGTGGCGGGCAATGTCCACCCGCTGGTCTGCGCTTTGGGGAATGCCCCGTTCATCCAGGGTGAGGCCCACCACGGCAGCGCCATATTTTTTCACCAGAGGCAAGATGCGGCTACTGGTAGCGTCCTCGCCATTCACCGAGTTGACAATGGCTTTCCCGCAGTAGATGCGCAGGGCTTTGGAAAGAACGACTGGGTCTGTGGAGTCCAACTGCAACGGGGCGTCGGTGACGCCTTGAATGGCCTTCACGGCTGCCTCCATCATTTCCTCTTCGTTGATATCCGGCAAGCCCACGTTGACATCCAGAATGTCCGCTCCAGCCTCTACCTGCTCCAGAGCTTGGCCCAGCATGTAGTCCACATCGCCGCGGCGAAGGGCTTCTTTCATCAACTTTTTTCCGGTGGGGTTGATACGTTCTCCGATGACACGTACCCGGTCAATGGGTACGACCTTTGTGGCGCTGCATACGGCGGCGGGTACATGCCGAGGCACAGAACACACATGAGTCTGGGACAGTGCGTCACGGAGCAGTTTGATGTATTCCGGAGTGGTGCCGCAGCATCCACCAAACACTTGAACACCAAGCTGGGCACAGGCGGCCAGACTTTGTGCGAACTCTTCCGGAGTAATGTCGTAGCCGGAGCCGTCCGGGTGCGGCAATCCCGCATTGGGCTTGAGCACCACAGGTAGAGTGGTCCACGCAATCAGTTCTTCCACCAGAGGAGGCATTTCTCGGGGACCCAGGGAGCAGTTAATGCCGATGGCATCTGCCCCCATCCCTTCTAAGGTGAGAGCGGCACAGGCAGGACGGCAACCCAGGAATGTACGCCCGGTAGCTTCATAGGTCAAGGTAACCATGACGGGCAGAGAACTGTTCTCTTTGACAGCCAGCAGTGCAGCTCGAGCCTCCTGCAAATCGGTCATAGTCTCAATGACGGCCAAATCGGCACCTGCGGCTACGCCGGCTCGAACGATTTGCGCAAAGATATCTACAGCTTCTTCAAACTCCAAGGTTCCCGTGGGCTGGAGAAGCTGACCGATGGGTCCGATGTCCAACGCCACCAGTCCCCTGCCCTGGGCGGCCTCCCGAGCCAGTGATACGGCGGCATGGACTACCTCCTCCACCGTTGCTCCGCAATGAGCCAGTTTTTCCCGGTTGGCACCAAAGGTGTTGGCATATATGATTTGGCTACCTGCATCCAAATAGGCTTTGTGAATGTCCAAAAGCCACTGAGGATGGTCCAAGGCCACCAGTTCTGGGGTGGCTCCGGTGGGAAGACCCTTGGCTTGCAGCATGGTGCCCATGGCTCCATCCAGCAAGACGGGCTGACCGGAGGCCAATAATTTACGCAGTTCCACAGTGTCCACCTGCCTTTCGATATTGACAATGATC